>JBOHWK010000155.1:0-58615 GCA_050736715.1 Binataceae bacterium (SeqCode)
TTCCAAGTACGATTTTGTGTCCGAGCCGGCGATCGGCAGCGGCGGCACAATCTTCGTTTCCACCCTCGCCGGCCTCGTCGCGATCGACCCCAACGATGGGAAGCGGAAGTGGAGCGTGGCGGGCGTGACGGGGGGAACCATCGCGATTGGCGCGAACGGCGCCATATACCTCAACGACAACGGCGTCATCAATGCGGTGGGGCCGGCCACGCCTCCGCCCTCGACCTCGATCTCGGTGCCCCCGGCGCTCCCCTTCGGCAGCGAAAAGGTAGGCGGCAGGAAAATCGAGAAACTGAAGATCGAGAACCACGGCGGCGCGCCGCTAATCATCGCGGGCGTGACGGCTTCCGATTCGACTCAGTTCCGGCCGGGCGCCTCGGATTGTCCCGCGGCGGGATTGCCGCCGCATGAGAAGTGCACGATTGCGGTGACCTTCGTCCCCGCGAAGACCGGCGCGATTGCCGCGACGCTCTCGCTTCACGACAACGCCGACAAGGGCAAGCAAACCGTCGCGCTCTCGGGGACTGGCGGGTCCTAGCCCGCGCGGCGCTCTTCGGCACCCCATGCGCAAGCGAGGTGAGCCATGAAGAATGTAAGGAGTTTCGTTGTTATTGGCGCCATGATCTTCGGCGCAGCCGTGTCCGCCCAAGCGTGGGCGGCTGGGCCGCGGCTCGAAGTCACGCCGAATCATCTGTCGTTCGGCCAGGTGGTTGCCGGGACGGTATCGGCGCCGCAGATCGTTACCATATCTAATTCCGGCGGCGCGGCAATGAGTATCGGTCTGGATACGTCAGGTCTGTTCTTGGTTAGTGCAGGCGATTGCGGCGCCATGCTCAATGCGGGCGCAAGCTGCCAAGCTTCGATAACCTTCCATGCGCCGGCGGGAAGGCGGAAAGAGACGGTGGGGAAGCTGCTTATCGGCGGCGAATCGGGGACGAAGCGCGTTCGGCGGACCGTGCCGCTCCGCGGAGCCAGTTTTACCGCCGTCACCACCGGGATTTTCGTCACTCTGCTCCAACAACCTGGCCCGCAGATAGCGGCGTTCCCCCTGACCGCCAATGGGAACGTTCACCCCGCCGCCACGATCGAATTTCCATCCAAGCCGGGAACGCCCACCGTCAACCCGTATGGTATCGCGGTCGCGCCGAACGGAACGATATATGCCGCAACTTGCGTGGGTTTCGGTAGCGACTCTTCTCTTTTATACTTTCCCGCCGGAAGCCGCGGAGAGCCGAAGCCGGCCGGCGTCATAAACTTGGAAAGCGAGGTCATTTGCCCGGGGAGTGTGGCCTTGGATTCGAGCGGGAATATCTATTATATTTTACAAGGGGGGATTCCCGGTATTGTCTTGGTGTACGGTTCGGGCGCGACCGGCAACGCAACTCCGATCTCCCTAATTAGCGGAGATAACACCGGTCTGACGTGGCCGGCTGACGTGGCGGTGGATTCGGCCAGGAAGATCTACGTGTCCAACTTCCAGGGCGGGCAGGCCGGTTTCGGTAGCATCACAATATTCGCTGCCGGGAGCAACGGGAATGTCGCGCCAGCTGCGACAATCACGGGGCCGGATACCGGGCTGGGGTACCCAGTGGGCGTGGCGGTGGATTCGGCGGGGGACATCTATGTGGTCAACTCTCAGGGCACCCAGACCTTCGGCAGCAGCAGCGTCACGGTCTATTCGCCCGGGAGCAATGGCGACGCCGCGCCGATCTCCACCATCGTCGGCCCCGACACGAACTTGTATTTCTCCGGAGGCGTGGCGCTGGATTCCAGCGGAAACATCTACGTGACTAACTCCGCGAGCAGTGACAGCCAGAACGGCAGCATCACGGTCTATTCGCCGGGCAGCAATGGCGATGTCGCGCCGATTAGGACGATCGCGGGCAACAAGACCGGCCTCGACACGGAGCCGAACGCCATCGTGATCGGGCCGCTCGCGCCGCGCCGCTAACCTGTTGAGAGTGGCATTGCTGGGGGCAGGCTCCGCGCGGACTGAATCGCGCCACGGTCGCCGGGGCGCGAATTGCGCTACCGTTCCGAGGCTTGCAGCTTCTGGTCCATTGCGCGGAGCTTTGCGAGCTTCTGGTCGGTGGGAACGGGCATGTTGCCCTTCGCCGATGCGACCTTGCGATAACGCTCGGTGGGCAAGTCGCCATTGATCTTTTCCAGCGCCTCGCGCGCGAGCCGCTGGACCATCTCGCTCCGATCCTGCGCGATCACGCGATCAAGAAGCGGCGCGGCCTTGCCGCTCGCGATTTCCCCCAATGCGAAGACGGCGGTGCCGCGCTCCTGCGCGTTGTGCGGCTCCTCCAGGTATTGCATCACGGCGAGCGCGCCGTTCGCGTCGCCGATTCTGCCGAGCGCCGCGACCAGATGCAGCTTGACGATCGGCTCGGTGGTGCGCAGGAACAGCAGCGAGGACATCGGCTGCACGGCCGCATTCGCGCCGCGCGCGCCCAAGATGTCGATCGCCTTGATTTTGACGCGCATGTCCGGGTCGGTCATCGAGCGAATCAGGATGCCGTCAGCTTCCGGGCCTTTGAGGTAACGGAGCTTCTTCAGTTCGCCGACGCGCGCGAGGGGATCGGCGTCCTTGAGGCCGAGCTTGACATCCTTGATAATCTTGAACGGAGTTTCCGTCTGCGCGCGCGATGCGGTATCGCTGATCCCCGGCATCACTTCGGCCTGATGCGACATCGCGTTGTTGCTGAGCGCGCTGCCCATGCCCTCCCCGCTGAATTGCGCCAGCGCCGGGCGCGGCGCGGCGAGCGCGGCGGCGATCGCGAGGAAGGCGATTAAATCGCGGGTCTTAATCATTTCCCGGCCCTCCAGGATGAAACAGGATTATTCGTGATCGTGGCCGCAATTGCAAGGAACCGTACCGCACGCGCGCTCGCCGCGATTCTCGCCGCGGGGATGCTTGCCGGCGCGCAGCCGCTGTTTGCGGCGCCCGCGCATCGCCACCGCCCGCGCCCCGCGCCAACGCCGGCCGCGCTGCCCGCGAACGTGAAGGCGCGCTTGCATGAGTACGCGCCGGGGCCGATTCCATTCCACGACGGCGAGCAACTCGTGTTCCGGGCCTCATGGGTGGGAATCCCGGTGGCGCAGGTGCGCTTCACGCTGCACAAAAAGGCCGTCGCGCGGGCCGGCGATCCTCCCGGCGGCGATCCGGCGCAATGGATTGCGCAGGCGTGGGTGCAAACCAACCCGTTCGCCGACCTATTTTTCAAGATGCGCGATTACGTCCGCGAGAGTATCGCGGCCGGCACGCTCCGCACCGGCGGTGTCCATATCGTCCAGCACGAAAACAGCCGCTTCGACATCTACGACGTGAAGATCGATCGGGCCAGGGACCTCGTCATCGCGGCCAAGAAAAATCATAAACGAACCGTGACCAAGGAGTTCATCTCGGCCGATCCGTGGGGACCGCTGTCGGGCGCGATGATGGCGCTGACGCAGCCGCTCGCGGCGGGGAAATCGTATCTGTTCGACGTGTTCACGGGGGGGCAGCGGTACGTCTTCGCATTCAACGTGGAGCGGCGCGAGCAAATCGCCACTCCGCTCGGCGATTTCGCGGCATGGCGGATCGTCCCGCAGGTCGTCTATATGAGCGACGGCAAGCTCCGCAGCGAAGCGCGCGGCACGACATTGTGGGTATCGGCCGACCAGCGCCACCTGCCGCTCCGCATCGAATCGGATGCCTTCATCGGCACCGTCCGCGCCGATTTGATCAGCGTCGATGGCCACGGCATCGCGGATTCGCCGCAATGAGCATTCCACGATTCAGCTTCGAGACTTGGGTGAAATGGGTTTTCGATCACTCGGTCGCAGCAAAAGGCGAAAAGGAATGGTGGTTCTGTGTTCCAGACGCCGATGAAGGAGGCCGTTGGCTAGATCGGCCGCCGTGGCGCGTCATCAACTATATGACCCGCCTGTTCGAGGACCCGGTTCCACCGCTTAAGCCGTACTCGGATGAGCAAATCGACCAGGGGCTTTGGTTCATCTTCAATAATTCCAACTCGCGACATATCGACTGTTTGCATTCCGAGCAGGTGAGCCTTGCGCATCGACGGCGATGCATCCGCGCAATTGCTCCGCTGTACCGAAAACTGATTCTTCCACGCAGCGCTGAGGAGATTCAGGCTTGTTTGAATCCTCCGGGCAGGCCCCTCAACAGTATCGGCTATATGTTGTGGGATATCGTCTGCGACGCCAGTTGGCGTCCATGGGAGCCAATGAAGCGGCGCCGAATCGCCAAGCGAGCCTTTGGCGGTCGCGCCGGGGGGTCGCCATACTTTCCAAAGGATTTAAAGATCAAGCGCGAAATCTTATGCACGCTCTCCGAGTTGGTTACGGTCCCTCACTTGGCCGGCCAAGAAGCGGCAATTCACGGCCTCGGTCATATCGAGCAAGAGTTAAGGGGGTCGAGCCGTGAAATCATTGATCGCTTTCTTGCCGAACATCCCGATTTGCACCCGAAGTTGCGCGAGTATGCGCTCCAGGCGCGCGAGGGAAAGATTCAGTAATGACGCATTGGTCGGAGGGCACACCGAGACAACCCGCGCGGGAGAATTTTCCGGAGCGCGGCGCGGCAGGCATTCGCGCCTTCGTCGCGATTCGGATGAGCGAGGCGGTCGAGGAGAAGATCGGCGCGCTGATCGATCGGATTAGGCACCCAAACGACTGCATCCGATGGGTCCGGCGCGCAAACCTCCACGTCACGCTTAAATTCCTCGGTCCCGCCGTCGATCCGCGCCGGCTGGCTCCCTTTGCCGATGCGATGCGAGCGCTGGCGGCGCGGACCGCGCCGTTTGAAATCGAGGCGCGCGGCGTGGGCGCATTTCCGGACCTCGATCGTCCGCGCGTGATTTGGGTGAGATTGGAGAGCGTCGAACTCGGCGCTCTCGCCGCGCGCGTCGAGGCGGCGGCGGCGGAATGCGGCTTCGCGCGCGAGGAGCGGCACTGGAGCGGCCATCTGACGATCGGCCGCATCCGCGATCCGCATGGGTTCACCCCCACTCGCGCGGAACTGGCGGAGGCCGCGCGGGAAGAATTCGGCGCGTCGCGAATCGAATCGATCACGCTCTACCGCAGCCATCTCGCGCCCGAAGGCTCAACCTACGAGGCGCTCGCCACGTTCCTATTCGGGGTGCGCTAGCTTCGCGCCAAGCCGGGACGGTGGCTGCTTGGCGAGGAAATGCAGCAGGGCGTCGTTGAACATTACGGAGTCTTGCAGAAAGGCGAAATGGCTCGTGTCCGGCAGGATCAATTCTCCCGCGCCGGGAATTTGCGACGCCATGTAATCGGTGTTTTCGCGCTTGATCGCCTCGTCGTGGTCGGCATCGACAATCCAAACCGGCACTTCGATCGCGCGCAGTTGGGCGCCAGTGAAGTGCGGCTGCGTCGCCCACATCTTTTCGATATCGGCGCGGAAGGCCTTGAAACCGTTCGGTGTTGGCGAGAGCCTTCGATATTCTTTTGTGGCGCGCGCGATGAAGGCCATAAAGACGGGACTTTTGCTCACGTCCTTCACCCCCGACGGATCCGAATTCGCCGCGAACGCGAACAGGCGCGTCACGCGTTTTGGATGATGGATCGCGATATCCAATCCGGTGATCGCGCCGTCGCTCCATCCGACGATTGCCGCCCGCCGGATATGCAGGTAGTCCATCAACGCGACCACGTCGGACGCCATCAAATCGTAGCTAATCGGCGTGGATGTCCGCGTGCTGCGGCCGTGGCCGCGGCTATCGAGCACGATAACGCGATAGCGGCCCTCAAGCGCGCGCACCTGCAAGCCCCAGTAATTGGAATTGGCCAAGCCGCCATGGAGCAGGATTACCGGGCGGCCGTGGCCGAAGACGGCATACCACAAGCGAATACCGTTCACGGGAGCCACGCCGGTCTCGATCGCCGCCGGGAGCGATGGCGTGGGCGGCAGGCGCATCCACGGATATTGCGATTGCGCGTTCGCGCGCGGCGCGGCGCACAGCGCGGCGAGTATCAAAAGCGCGAGGACGACGAATCGTCTCAGCGCGCGTGCCACCGGCTTATCCTTTGATTTGCTCATGCGATGCCCACCGAATTTGGCACAATTCGCCGCCTTTTGTGAAATTCTCCAGCCTGTGGAAATGCGCCCATCGGCCATAGCGCGCGGCGGCGCGATTTGTGGCAAGATTCGCTGAACCATACCATGAGGACTTAACCAATGGCGCAGGAAATCAAAAACAAAGCGCTCGATTTGGCGCTCAGCCAGATCGAGAAGCAATTCGGCAAAGGCTCGATCATGAAGCTCGGCGAGTCCGCCATCGAGGCGAATATCGCCGTCGTGTCGACCGGATCGCTCGGACTCGATATCGCGCTCGGCGTGGGCGGATTGCCGCGCGGGCGGGTGGTCGAAATTTACGGCCCCGAATCGTCCGGCAAGACCACGCTCGCGCTGGAATGCATCGCGGAGGCGCAAAAGGCCGGCGGCGCATGCGCCTTTATCGACGCCGAGCACGCGCTCGACGCGGCGTACGCCCGCAAGCTGGGGGTCAACGTCGATGAACTGCTGATCTCGCAGCCCGACAACGGCGAGCAGGCGCTCGAAATCACGGAAACGCTGGTGCAATCGGGCGCGCTCGACGTGCTGGTTATCGACTCGGTCGCAGCGCTGGTCCCGCGCGCCGAAATCGAGGGCGAGATGGGCGAGCCGCAGATGGGCTTGCAGGCGCGATTGATGTCGCAGGCGCTCCGCAAGCTGACCTCGATAATCTCGCGCTCGCGCACGATCGTGGTCTTCATCAACCAAATCCGGATGAAGATCGGCGTGATGTTCGGGAACCCGGAAACCACCACCGGCGGCAACGCGCTGAAATTCTACTCGTCGGTCCGCCTCGACATCCGGCGCATCGGCACGATCAAAAACGCGCAGGAGGTGATCGGTTCGCGCACCCGCGTCAAGGTCGTGAAGAACAAGGTCGCACCGCCCTTCCGCGAGGCCGAATTCGACATCCTGTACGGCTCGGGGATTTCCAAGGAGGGCGAACTGGTCGATATGGCGAGCGAGCACGGAATTATCGAAAAGCTGGGCGCGTGGTACTCCTACAACGGCGAGCGAATCGGCCAGGGGCGCGAGAACGCGCGCGATCTATTGAAGGCGCATCCAAAGTTGGCCGACGAGATCGAGCGCAAAGTGCGCGAGAAGCTCGCCGCCCGTCCCGCCCCGCCGCCGGTTCCCGCCGACACGGAGGAGGAAGCGGAAGAGCCGGCCCCGCATTCGGCAGCACCGAAGAAGAAGGCGTGATCGCGAACTGCATCAAGGATGGCTGCGATTTCAAAGATAGCATGGCTTCTGCTAGATGATCTTGAGGCAGGCCGTTCCGAACAAAGAATCGAAGGCGGCTGACGGGGAGGGAATGATGCGGTGGACCGATTGACGCAGGCCAAGATTCAGCAGTTGGAAGAGCAGATGCGCCGCATCCAGCCTTTGCTGGCCGAGAAGCGCCGCCCGCTCTTTATTGAGTTCGCCGGCACTCCGAAGTCCGGCAAGACGACCACTCTCAGCGCAATCCACCAATTCCTGAAACGCAGCGGCGTAACCGTGCGGACCTTTCAGGAGCGCGCCTCGGTCGCGCCATTACTCGATAAGGGAACGGCATTTTTCAACATTTGGGTTACGGGCGCAACCCTTAATGGAATGATTGAGGCCCTCGAAGAAGAGAAGCTAGACGTGCTCATTCTGGACCGGGGGCTTTTCGACGGATTGGTCTGGATCGACTGGCAAGAGAAAATTCATCGCCTATCGAGTTCGGAAGCGAACACATTCCGAAGTTTCATTTTGACGCCGAGATGGCGAGATCTGGTAGACGTGGTCTTGGTGATGCATTGCAGCCCAAGTGCTTCGCTTGAGCGCGAACACGCGAAGCAGATCACGCTTCGACGCGGTTCGATCATGAATATGACCACTCTGGCTCAATTGAGGAATCATTATCTGGATGCGGCTCGGCGGTATCGTAAGGAGTTCAAGGTCATTAAGGTGTTGGACAGCACACGGGGTCAGGAAATGAGTCTCATTACTGAAGTCGGTCAATTTGTATTGCGTGAACTGGAAAACTTCGCTGACGAGGAGGTCCTGTGCCTTCCACGCAGGGCGGTGGAAGAACAACTAACTATTTCTGACGGAGAACTGCTTACGCCAGACTGGCCGAAATTCAAAAGGCTCGTTAATAAAAAAGGCGCATACGTCATAAGGTCCCGAGCGGAGGATTCCGACAGTTTGTTGCAGGTCGTTCCAGTATGTGTGATTCGTTACGGCAACAAGTATCTGACGAACGTGCGGCACGAGCCCGGTGAATCGCTGGATAAAGCGCTCGGAAACTGGGCGGGTGGCCATGTTAGACGCCAGGACTTGGATCGGGCGGGGTCCAAGTGGGAAAGCGTGAGCGCGGGCCTGCGGCGTGAGATTCATGAAGAACTATCATTGGAAGACCTTCCGGAACCCAAGCTAATCGGAATCGTACATACCTCGGAGGATGCCCGTGCGGCGCGCCATCTAGGGGTGGTATTTCAAGCGAAATTCCTAGAACCATCTACAGTGGCCGTACTTCAGAATAAGACAATCCGCGAACGTCCAAATCGCTATGTTCGCACAAAGTGGATGAACAAGGCCGACCTCTCGCGGACTATGAAGGAACAAAAGGACTGGTCTCGTGCGATCAGCAATTTCTTAATCGAACCCCGTGCATCATAAAACGAGCGACTGATAACAAAATGGCTTGGTGAAGATCGCCAAACGGTCGCGGTTAGCCGGAACCCGAATCGCGCTCGCCGGACAGCATTGAATCGAGCGACCAGGCGCCGGCGCCGGCGCGGATGAGAAACAGCAGGCACATCGTCATCGCGAAATCGGTGCGCGCGTCGCTCACCATGAACCAGAAGCCCTGTGCGGGCCGGAACAGTTCGGGAATTTTCGTCGTCGCGATCGCGGTGAGAATCACGATCAGCAGCGGAATCGCCGCGATTCGCGTGACCAGCCCCGCAATTACGAGCAAGCCGCACACGATCTCGAACGTGCCCACAAAATGCGCGGTGAAGTTCGGATAAGGAAAGCCGATTCGCGTGAATCGCAGGACGCCCATGTGCGGATCGGTGTACTTGAGAATTCCCTGCGTGAAGAAAATCAGGCCAACCGCGAGCCGGATTAACACGATGCTGCGGCTCGGCCACGCCGGCGCGAGAATGGAATTGCGCAGGTCCATCGGGATGCTCCTTTTTTGCCGTCGCGGACCAATATATCATTCCGCACCCGGATCGTCGCGCCGCTCGGATTCGCAACTGGCGGTTCGCCGGGCTGATGGTACAATAACGCGCGAATTCCGTTCGATGCTGACGTTGTTCCAAGCGATTATCCTCGGGCTCCTGCAGGGAGTTTCGGAGTTGTTTCCGATTTCGAGCCTGGGCCACAGCATCATTCTGCCCGCGCTGTTGGGTTGGGCGATGGATCGGCACGCGGATTATTTCCTGACCTTTCTGGTCGCCACGCACTTCGCGACCGCAGTGGTGCTCTTCGCCTTTTACCGCCGCGATTGGGTGCGGATTATCCGGGGCACGCTGCGGTCGATCGCGCAACGCAACCTCGTAATCGATTCCGACGCGCGATTGGGATGGATGCTCGTGGTCGGCACGGTTCCGGCGGGATTGATCGGACTGGTATTTGAAAAACGGCTGGAGCGGCTGTTCGTCTCGCCCGTGTACGTTGCGGGGTTCCTCGCCCTAAACGGCATCCTGCTATACGCCGCGGAAGTCCTGCGGACCAGGGCGAAGCTCGCCGCGGAGATTCGCGATCCCGACCAGCGGATTGCCGCCGAACTCACCTGGGGGCAATCGGCCGGTGTCGGTGTGGCGCAGGTGCTCGCGCTATTCCCGGGGTTCTCGCGCACCGGATCGACGATTGCGGGAGGACTGGTCGTCGGGCTGGCGCATGAGGATTCCCTGCGGTTCTCGTTCTTGCTGGCAACTCCGATTATCGCGGCGGCGGCGGTGTTGAAACTGCCCAAGCTGATCGCATCGCACAATGCGGCGGCGATTGAACCGGCATTGCTTGGGGCGGCCTGCGCGGCGGTTGCCGCATATTTTTCGGTGAAGTTCCTGACGCGGTATTTCAAGACCCGAACGCTCACGCCGTTTGCCGTGTACTGTTTGGCGGCGGGATTGTTAAGCTTGGCGCTATTGCTCCGCTAGGTTTCCGCGCCGGGAGCGATTCATGAGGCTCAGTCAGCGCATCACGTGGATGGCGGGCGCGATCGCGCTCGCCGTCATGACGCTCGCGCCGCGTTCAGCCGGGGCGAAAGGCGGCGGGAGATACTATTTGCCGCACGGCGCCGCGGAAAAGATCGTCACCGCGACGCGTTCCGGTTCGGCGCAACGCGAAATCCTATTGATGACGCAGGCGGTCGCGGTCAAGGAGACGGGACCCGCCGCGACCATCAAGAAATTCGGCGAGGTGTACTCGTTCTCGCCGCGCTTCATCGCGGTCCATCGCGATGAACCGGTGAAGTTCACTTTTTGGAATCTGCAACCGGACGACGACCACGATTTCGCGTTGTTGGATCGCGGCTGGAACGTTCTGATGTTTGAGGACTTGCCGCCGCTGACGAAGACCTCGTACGTCCTGACGTTTCACCGCGAGGGGCTGTACGACTTCAAGTGCCTGCAGCATCAGCCGGAAATGAGCGGCCAGATTCTGGTGTTGCCGCCCCGGTAACTCACCGAGTGCCGGACGCCTTTGCTCGCGGGAATCGCGAGGGCCTCAAACAACGCTGCGGGGCAATTCTCAAACAATTGCGCCGCGCCACGGATTCGCGCTATAGCGCTATAGATGACACAAGCGATCCCGCCAGAGTGAATGTTTCCGTCGCATAGGAATTTGGAGGCGAAAATGAAGCGAAAGAGCGCCCGAGCGGCGATTTTTGCATTTGCGGTGCTGGTGTCATCGGCAGGCACTTCTCTCGTGCATGCGCAGCAATCGGTTATCGCGGGCGATTTGGTGGGAGGCGTTGCCGCCGGAATCACCACGTCGCTGACCGGATATGCGATGACGGCGATCGGCCTCAACACCCAATCGGCTTATCAGACCAGCGTCCTTACCCAGCTCACCGACATCAATAACGAACTCGACACGATCTCCGATCAACTGACGGAAATTCAGGATGCGATCGAGACTGAGACGTGCGATGACCAGCTTTCCAGCACCGCGGTTACCGACGCGCTGGCCTCGATTGAGACGGTTTCAAACGAATACCAGCAGTTGGTGCAAGCCGGCGAGAACACGAACGGCGCAGTCAGCCAGAGCGATATCGATGCCTTCCTTTCCGATGTGAACGACGGCCCCGGCGGCGGCCTGCCGTCGATCAGCGCGGCCCTGTCCACGATTAACGTGGCATTACAGGGGGCCGATAACAGTGGAATCATCGGAACCTGCGAAGACGCAGTGACCTCGATTCCGGCGACTGGAAGCTTCGGCGCGGACGCCGATTTTTACAGCGATCCGATTAATTTGCTCCAGTATTTCGCCGACTTTCAGACGGTCGGAGCGCTTATGCAGGCCGAGTACTGGCATTACGAGGCGTTCCTCAGCTCGCCCTACTACTCATCGACGGTGATTACCAACGGGCTTTCCGCGGCTGATGCCGCGGAGGTATGCAACAATGCCACCGGCAACACCTTGACTGATTGCGGGTTCGCCCGCGATGCGCTGGAGGAGGTTTACGTTTACCTTCAGAACCAGTACACCGCCAACGGAGTTCCCTACTCGACCGAGGACAGCGGCGGAAATCTCCTCACCGGTCTGTATTTTGGGGACAACGGAACCAATTATCTATTTGCGACCTCGATCGAGGATTTCACCAATAGCGAAGACCCGGAGGCTGACTGCCCGTCGGTCATGACCGAGAGCAATGGTTGCGGACTCACATTCAGCAACGATCCGCTGCTGAGTCCGTTTTGGAGCAACCTATCGACCTACGAATACGAGACGGCATGGGAACCAGCGACGCCGGAAATGTGGAGGACGATTCTGGATGCGTGGGCAACCGGCGATTCGAGCGACACCGTGGCGGATGCGTTGACATCGCTGGGTTTCCAGAATGCGGCCGGCAAGATCGTTCTGACTCAGACGGAATACTACGCCGATCCGAAAGTTTCCAACTCCGGGGGCACCTTGTATCCGTTCCCGAGCAACACCGACGAAGCCATTTGCTACCTCGATACGAATCTCGACAAGTCCTTCTCGCTCCAACCGTTCTGCTACAACGGCGAAAGCGACGACGTCGATTACGGAGACATCGGCGCCACAATATGGCTGTGGGGGACGTGGGATAATGGCAATTGCATGACGTTTCGCACCAACAGCACGGTGCTGGATGACACCGAAGACAACAGCTTCTATGGCGAAGATTACACCTACGATTCCTATGTGAATATTTATGGGGAAACTGAGGAATCCGGCTGCCCCGCAGGATCGTGGGAGAACGATCAGGCCGCGGGCTGGGTTGTCCAGAGCGGCGCCACCGAGACCGGATACCAGACCGGAGACGGGTTTTTGTGGCCGGCGATTGACGAGAGCAGCCCGGCTTGCGGCACGAATTACAGCTATGGCCTCGTTCAGCCGGCGCTGACTCGCACTTCAACGAATTTCCTCGGCATTCCGACGATGTGCGGCTCCGACTTCGACGCATATTTTACCGGGATCGAACCGCGCAACCCGTACCTGCAGGTTGTTTTCACGAACGCGGCAAAGTCCGGACCAGCCGGCTCTGACAATACAATCGGTCCGATGGAAATTGAATTGCAGGATGTCTCGTCCGGCACCGCCGTTGAGACGACGCTTAGCACCGATCTAACCGTCAACCTTACCTCGACGTCGTCCACCGGGTATTTCTCCGCTACCGCTGCCGAGGACGGCATCTACAAAATCACGAGTGTTACGATTCCATCGGGTAATCCAACGATATTCTTTTACTATGGAGACACGACCGCGGGGACGCCGCAGATTACCGCCGATCCGGGAAACATGGTGCCCGCAGTGCAGACCGAAACAATCACGTCGAGCGATTCGCCGAGCGCGGAGGATGTGTCCGGGACCGCCCTGTATGTTGGCTCCAACACGCCCACCGGCAAGGTGACATTGAAGGGACGGTTCACAGTGCCCGACGGCATTCAGCTCCACCGCGCGCAATTGACGTTCTGGAACCTCCTGAGCGAGGACGCTGGCGCGGGAGAGTTGGTCCGCCAAGGCAGCGGCATTTTCGCCCGGTTGCCGGTAACTCTGGTCGCCCTCGATGGCAGCACCGCGCGCGACGCGATCTATGCGACTGCTGCCGGGGTGACTCCGCAAGTGCGGGTCGAGATCGCCGCGAACCAGCGCAACCCCACCAGCGGGAAATTCAAGATCGTAATGGATTCGGCGAAAATCCTCAGCCCGTCCGCTTGCGTTCGGGCCGGTGCCAAGGCGGTTTTGCACACCAAAATGATCGCCAACGACGGAATGAATTCTCCGGCGGTGTTCGACGAAAATCTCACCTGGACGTGCCGTCGCGGTGGCAAATTGACCACTCGCGGGCGGCTATAGGGAAGCGAAGGCGAGGCGGAATCGCCGCGCTGCTTACAACTCGCCGCGGATTAGCCGCGTCGCAAATACCAGCATCGCCGCGCCCAGTGTCGAGACAATGACCGCGCCGATAAAGTGATGCGCGTGCAGGCCGGCCACTCCGAATACCCATCCGCCGATCGCACCCCCGACGAGACCGAGCACAATGTCCGTCAGCATTCCGTAACCTTTGCCGTTCATCAGCTTTCCGGTGAGCCATCCGGCAATCAGTCCAACCAATATCATCGCGAGCATCGTTCGCGTTTCCTCCTTAGTCTAATTCGCCGCGGCCCGCTTCTCCGGACCGCTTATCATCGTTACAGCAAGAGCGTTGCCAACGGAAAATCGAGCATTGTTGCGGCAAAAATTCCGCTGCGACCGCCGCAATGCCGTATTTCGACTGCACCTTCACCCGTCGCGTTCATTTCAACTCAACCGCCAGTCCTGTGTGCGCCGATTCGTAAGCGGCTTCGACCATTTGCTGCGCGGCGACGCCCGCCTCGAAATCTGGGTAAGGAGCGCATTCACCCCGAGTCGCTGCAAGGAACGTCGCATCTTCGAGTGCGTAGGGAATCGCGAACAGGTCGCGAAGCGGTTCGAGATGCGGATGCTCGCGGACGACAATCTCGCCAAACCGGGCCATCACCTCATGCGGCGGAATCGTTTCCTCGGCGGCGGCGTCATTGCGCTGGACGATTATCGATCCGAACATGTCGTAATCGGATGCGATGAAAATGTTCTCGCAGAAGATTTCGAGCCGGCGATTGCTCGGCCGCCCGATCATCTTGTGCCACACCGAGATCAGGTTGCCGGAAAATCCGCGCCGAAAATCGAAAGTGACCGCGCCGAAATCCTCGACTCCGGCCGCGCCCGCGAGATTCCGCGTGCGGCAGTACAATCGCTCGACGGGCCCGAACATCCAGCGCATCAGATCGAAATCGTGGACGCCATGCTCGATTAGAGTGCCTCCCGCGGTGAGCTTCGGATCGTTGCGCCAGCGGCTGTCATGGACGCCGCGAATCGGGAAATCCTGATCGTCGCGCATCGTGGCGCCGATTATTTCGCCCGCGTCAGGCTCCTCAGCCATCGCCTTCATCACCGTGTAGATCGGCGAAAATCGCAGCACCAGGCCCGCCTGCGCGATTACACCCGCGGCGCGATTCGCCGCGCCCATTTCGGATGCCTCCGCCGAGGACATCGCGAGCGGCTTTTCGCAGAAGACATGCTTGCCGGCGCGCGCCGCCGCGAGGCAGATTTCGCGATGCGTGGCGGTCGGCGTGCATATCCATACCGCGTCGATTTGCGAATCGCCGGTGATCGCTTCGAACGATTCCGCCACGCGCGCGCCCGGCCATTTATCGGCAAGCGCCTTGGCGGTTTCGGGCATCGCATCGAATACGGCCACAACGCGCACGCTCTCCGCCGTGCGATCGGCGATCTGGCGCAGCATCATCGAATGCGTATGCCCCATCAAGCCGGCGCCGATGATTCCGGCATTCAACGTTCCATTGATTTTGCGTGCCATCGCGGTTCAATCGGGCGCGCGCTGGTCTATGTCGCCCCAGCATTCGCTCGAACCACCGTCGGGGTCGAAGCTTTTGAGCGGCGGGAAATAGCGGAAATTCATCCGGTAGCAGTAAGGCGTCTTGGCGGCGTCCTTGTAGTGAATATCCACCGTGACCTTGAACTGCGACCGTCCCTTGAGAACCGCATCCACATATTGCTCCGGAAAATAGGCGGCGAACAGATGCGGCGTATGCGGGGAAAGCGCGCCGAGGTCGAGCTTGATCTTTTGTCCCAGTCCGCGATGAAGCGGATCGAAGCTGACCACCCGCCCGTCCACGCTCGCCCATGCTTGAATGGTGCTTTCTTCGGAGGGAACCGTTCCAAAATTTGTATAATCGATCGATGCGTAGGGCAATTTGGGGTCGTCGAGAGCCAGGCTAATCTTCTGGACCCCGATGTACGGCCGGTCGGAAACCGTGAAGATCCGCTCGGTCACCTTTTCGTAGCGCCACGTGGCCCATGCGCTAAGCCCCGTCGCAACGGCCATCATGCAGGTCGCCACCAGCATCATGGTGCTCATGTAATTCTCGAAGCCGCGGAGTTGCTGGTTCGCGCGATCGATTGCGCGCTCGATGTGATGGATTTCCCGCGCCTCGGTGGAGCTGGATTCGCGTTTGTCGGGCGCTTGCGCCATTGGTAAGAATGCCGCCAAGTCTAGCCGCAAAGTGCGCGATTCGCGAGCGGTATTGAAGTCCAGCCTATCGCGCTGGCCCGCCGGCACAGGAAGGAAGAGCGCCCATAATCATTGAGGAAATTGGCTTCGTTTGGCAACTTTTCATTCTTTTTAAATTTTTCCTTCTTTTCAGCGGCGGGGGTGAATGCCGTTCAATTCTTACCTAAACGTGGTATCTCGTAGATTTCTTCGAGAACAAAGAGCGCGTTCCGCCTGCGGATTCCCCCTTTCCCTTGGGAAAGGGGATTAGGGGGATAGGACGCGAACGCAGCTTCAAACACTTCCCCGCGTGGCACGAAAATAGGCAGTGTCTTCGCGCTATTTTCGTGCCACGCGGGAAACGGAGAGGGCATTTTTCTTTCGCGCACGCCCCATCTCGCTGGCCCCTCTTCCCGAAACGGGAAGGGGGAACGAACCATCACTTTCCAAAAGTTAATAGCGGGAGACCACACCAGGAAACGACCGGCTGAATTATATCGCCTGCGCGCGTTTTCGATAAGGCTGAACCGGTTCAGCCCCGACCCGAGGCACCCTATGCGATACGCGCGCCGCGCCCCATAGTTTCCCTCGCCCGCCCTCTATGTCGCGGGACGCGCGTTCCTTGCTACCCTCGCCCGCGAAGCGGGAGAGGGAACGGCGTACCCGCCGAGGTGAGGGTGATTTCCGCGGGAGAGGGCAATCCCGGAGGCGACGGCACTGTAGCCGGCATTGGAGCCAGGATGGCGAAGCCAGCCATGCACCGCTTGGGTGAGGGCGCCGCAGAAAATTCCTCTCCCGTGAAATAACGGGCGAGGGGCGTGAGGCGGCGGCCGTCGGTGAATCGGAAGCTAAAGGCTCGCCTGGAGCGCAGTCGAACGGGCCTGTTCCAGCGAGGCAAATCACGGGCACGCCCGCCGCCGCCCCTTGACAATTGGTTGGACCATTCGATAAGCAGATCAATGTAGGACATGGCTCAGACCGCGATCATCCCCTTCCGGCCGCCCGAGCGCCGGCGCATCCACGAGGATGTCGGCAAGCAGCTCCGCGACGCGATCCTCGACGGGCGCTTCCCGGCGGGCGGCAAGCTGCCGCCCGAACGCGAACTCGCGGCGGAATTTCAGGTCAATCGCACCTCGATTCGCGAGGCGATCAAGGTGCTGGAGAGCTTGGGCCTGATTGTCGTGCGGCAGGGCGACGGCGCCACCGTGCAGCCGATCGCCGAGGCGTCGCTGGATTTGATTGCGCCGATGATTTTTCACGGCGGCCAGGTCGATCGGCGCGCGCTGGGCGAGCTTTACGAGTTGGCGCGGCCGCTCTGCTTCGAATTGGCGCGGCTGGCGATCGAGCGCTACCGTCCCGAGCATTTGGCGGAATTGCGCCGCCTGCGCGATCGAATCGCCGACGACGGACGCGATCGCGAGGAACGCTTTGAGGCGGCGCGCGACCTAATGGTCGCGCTGGCGGACGTGACCCGCAACCGCTTTTGGCAGATGCTGGCGCGGCGGCTGCGCGCGATGCTGGCGTCGCCGCCGATGCGGCAGGCGCGGACGCGATTGCGCAACGATCCGGGATTCTTTACCCCGCTGGTCGATCCGGGATTTTTCATCCCGTTAATCGATAGATGTTTGGACGCCGTCGAGCGCGGCCATCGCGAAGCCGCGGTTCTGGCGGCGCGCGAATTTTTCGAAATGATCGCGAATTTCAACTATACGAAATCCGATGACTCCGCCGGCCGCGTCCGGTTCGCGCGGAGCAAGGATCGCAAGGAGACACGATGAGCGATTTCACGTTTCAGACCACCACCCAGGAGCCGGGCATCGACACCGCGATGAAGGTAATCTACCAATGGAACTACGATCCCGACATCGAGGAGCTTCGCCGCCTTTATGTGAAGGCGCTTGAGGCGCAATGGATCGGCGAGCGCGACATCGATTGGGACCGGCCCATCGACCGCGAGCGGTTTGCTACCACGCCGCTCGGAATGGGCTTGCCGATCGAGCTCTGTTCGTATTGGAAGTCGCTCCCCGCGGACACGCGCTGGGAGGCGACGCGGCGGATGGCGGTTTTTCGGCTGAGCAACTTCCTGCACGGCGAGCAGGGGGCGCTGATGGTCGCGTCGCAACTGGTCAACGCGGTGCCGCACACCGACGCGAAATTCTACGCCGCCACCCAGACGATGGACGAGGCGCGCCACGTCGAGGTCTTCGCGAAATACATCAAGAAGCTCGACGCCGTGCAGCAGATTTCGCCCACGCTCAAGAACGTGCTCGATGCGACGCTCCAGACCGGCGACTGGATGAAGAAGCTGATCGGGATGCAGATTGTTGTCGAGGGCCTCGCGCTCTACAGCTTCCGCGAGATGCGCCATTTCACCGAGGAGCCGCTGCTGAAGGAATTGCTGACCTACATCGCGCGCGACGAATCGCGCCATCACGCCTACGGCGTCCAGTACATCCAGCGTTGCGTGCCGGAATTGAAGGAGAACGAGCGCATCGAATTGGAGGATTTCGCGCTGGAATGCGCCCAGGCGCTAATCGATCGCAACCGCCCCGGCAACACCTTCTTCCACGAGATCATGAAGATTTGGACGGAAGTCGGAATGGATACCGCCGCGCTCCTGACCAGCATCATGACCGAACAGCGCGAGTTGATGGAAATGATGGGGCCCGGCACGCGGCTCGGCCCGATCCACGGCTTCGTGGTGCCGACGCTCCGGCGCTGCGGCCTGTTCAGCGAGCGGGTGGCCGGCCGCTACCATGAATTCCTCAAGGAGAACATCAGCGCCGAGGCGGTCGGCGAAACGATCGAGGAGTTCAAGAAGCGGATTCCCGACCTGCCGGAGGACACGCTGCGCTGGGTAATGGGCGAGATGAACTAAGCCCGGCGGCGCTAGTAAAATATTGATGGCAAAACCCGGGAAGCCTTGCCCGCAGGAGCCGGGCGTTTTTTCTCCGGTCATCGATCGTAATCGTTGCGAGGGAAAAGCCGCCTGCGTCGAGGTGTGTCCCTATGAGGTATTTGCCCTCGGCACCCTTTCAAAGGAAGAGCGCCAGCCGCTGAGCATTGTCGGCAAGCTCAAAGGATTCGCCCACGGCTGGAAGCAGGCCTTCGCGGTAAACGGGGACTTATGCCACGCCTGCGGCCTGTGTGTGAAAGCCTGTCCCGAGGACGCAATCCGGCTGGTGCGCGCGGCGCTAACCGGTACGCCGCCATACCCCGCAGGAGTTTCTTGATGAGTACGCTGTTACTTTTCTTGACCGAATAATGGTTGGAAGGAGCACTCACATGAATCAGTTGAGTACCGACTCGGCAATCCCCATTCGGCATATTTCCTTCGACGAGGCGCTGCGGGACCTCCCCAAGCACTTCGCGGGCGACGGCGACTTAATCACCAGCCATTGGATCGCGGCATTGTCGGGCGTATTTCCGGAGGGCGAAAGGTTTTTCGTCCGATCGGTGCAGCATTTTCGGGATCGGATTACGGACCCTGAGTTGAAGCGTGAGATGGCGGGCTTCAGCGGCCAGGAAGTCGTGCATGCCCGAGTCCATAACGCCCTCAACAATCGTCTCGCCGAGCTCGGCTACCCGACCAGGCTCTACGAGTGGAGCACGAGGTTTGGGTTGAAGCTCCAGACACGCTTTATATCGCCCTTGCGTAATCTCGCCGACACGGCTGCTATCGAGCATTTTACCGCCACGATGGCGGAGCTGGTCCTCACCAATGAAGAGGCGCGGCGCATGTTCGGCCAGGGCGCCGTGCAAGAACTCTTCCTATGGCACGCGCTGGAGGAGAGCGAGCACAAGGCCGTGTCGTTCGACGTGTACAAGGCGGTTGGCGGGGGTGAGCGCATGCGGGTCATGGAGATGAAGCTCAACCGATGGGGCTTCTTTATCGGGACGGTAGTGCAGGTGATCCTGTCGCTGCTCGGCGATCGCGATACCTACCGCTCGGGCAACCTCCGCCGGAGCTGGCGCAGATTCCGCGCGTCGCCGTTTATGAGCAAGGAATTCTGGCAACGGCTGCGGGACTACGATCGGCCCGACTTCCACCCCAACGGCCGCGACACGGCGGAACTGGTCACGCGCTGGCGTGCCGAGCTGTTCGGGCAGTACGGCACGTTGAACGACAAGCTCATGAAGGCCGCCTAGCGAAACCGGCATAGCCTCATAGTGTCACTGGCCTCGCGCCGCCCGTGATTATCCCCTGTGCTGGAAGGTCGCGCGGATGCCATAATAATCGATATGGAGGAGTTATGAGCACAAAGTCCGAGAAACCGGCCGCCGGACTCTACCCGTGGCAGGAGCTTGCCGGGTACGAGACCACGATGGACATCGCGTGGAACTTCTCCTACGAGATCGACAGCGAGAAGCTGCGCAATCTCTACTCCAAGGCGAAGCAGAACCAATGGGACGCCGAGCGCCAGTTCGACTGGTCGATCGAGATCGACCCGTCGAAGCCGATTGTCGGCGAGGACCGCTTTCCCTTCCTGCGCGTGCCGTTCTTCCAGAAGCTCTCAAAGAGCACGCGGGAGACGTTCGTCGCGCACGCGACCTGCCAGTTGCTGTCGCAGTTTCTGCACGGCGAGCAGGGCGCGCTCATGACCGCGGCCGCCGTGACGCATGCCGCGCCCGACTACGAGGCCAAACTCTACTCCGCCAGCCAAACATTCGATGAGGCCCGCCACGTCGAGGTGTACGATATGTACATCAGGAAACTCGGTCTCGTGTACCCGATCTCTCCGTGGCTGAAGGAGCTGATCGACGCGACCTTGCAGTCGCACAGCTTCGCCAAGACGATGGTCGGCATGAACATGATCGTCGAGGGCCTCGCGCTCGCCGCATTCCACAATATGCGCAAGCAGGCGTCCTGCCCGCTGTTGCGTTCGGTGACGGAGTACGTTTTGCGCGACGAGTCGCGCCACGTGGCCTTCGGCAACGTGTATCTGCGCAAGTCGATTGCCGGCATGCATCGGGACGATCGCGAGGACGTCGCCCAGTTCGCCTTCGAGGCGGTCAAGGCGATGGCCGACGCGACCGGCGGGGTCGATGGCAAGAGCTTGCCCAAGCCCGACCCCGGTTTTATGCTCGTGCTCGAACGCAGCGGCATCGCCCTTGAGGACTTCCTGAAGGGACTGATGGAAGCGGGCGGGCCGGGATTCGCGGCTCACCTTCCGCCCGGGCACATCCACGCCTTCCGCGATCTGATGATGCCCGCGCTAGTGCGGGTCGGCGCCGTAACCGATCGGACGCGCGAGATGTACCAGAACGCCGGCATCCCGGTGTGGGACGACGTGCGGGTGCTCGAGTCGATGGAAGACAACGCGACCGGCGAGATCCGGATGCCCAACTGACCGGTGGAAGCCCGGCTAAATCCAAAACCCCGCGTACGATACGCCAGCAGAGCGTAACATCGATGCAGTCGCTATTTCTACGCGAGGCGGCCGAGTCGCCAGCGGCAGCCGAACGCCTCTGTCGCGAGGGGTGGCCATTGCTCGTCGATGCCGCCGCGCGATTGCGCACTCCGCCCCCCTTCGCGGTCATTAATGCGCGCGGCTCGTCAGGATACGCGGGGCTGTTCGCCAAGTATCTTATTGAATCGGAATGCGCAGTATTCGCGGGCCATTTCGCGCAATCAAGCGTAACCGCATACCACGTGCGTCCCGCGCTGCGCGGCGCCTGGTTCCTGTCGATTAGCCAATCCGGACAAAGCCCCGACTTGATCGAATCGGCGGCGGCGGCGCGCGATGCGGGCGCGCTCACCATGGCAATCGTGAACGCTCCCAATTCTCCGCTCGCCGCCGCGAGCGAAATCGAGTTGCCGATGATGGCCGGAACCGAATCGAGCACGGGCGCGACCAAGAGTTTTATCGCGCCGCTCGCGATCGTTCTCGGCCTCGCCGCCGCATGGCGTGCGGAATCGCCGCTGGAAAAAACTTTTCGCGCCTTGCCGGAGGCGCTTTCCAAGGCGGCCGCGGAGTGCGTTCCCGGCTTCGAGGAAACCTTCGCGCCGGCCGCGCACAGCTTCACGATCGGCAGGGGCTTCGGCTATGCGCTCGCGGGCGAGGCGGCGCTCAAATTCAAGGAGTTGTGCGGCCATCATGCGGAAGCGTTCAGCGCCGCCGAGGTGCTCCACGGGCCGATTGCAATGGCCGATAAACGGCTTGGCGTGCTCGCTTTCGATCAACTCGACGCAACGTCGGAATCGATCCGTGCGGCGAGCGATTCCGCCGTTGCCGGCGGTGCTCGCGCAATCGCTATTCGCGCCGCGCCGCCGCCGCCCGGCGAGCCGGACCGGCCATTCAATGCCGCCGCACGCGCGATTCCATTGATCCTGACCTTCTATCGCCACGTCGAGGGCTTGGCTCGCCGATTGGGCCACGATCCCGACCACCCCAACCTGATCGCCAAAGTCACCGGCACGCGCTGAACTTTGTGCGCGCCGGAATCCGGCGGGTTGCGGAGAGGGGAAGCGGTCAGGTAGGAAATTATTGTGAAGTTTTGTCCGCAATGCGGCGAGCCGCTCCTTGCCGGTGCGAAATTCTGCGTCGAATGCGGCCGCGAGTTGTCCGGCGCCACCTCCGGCGCCGGTCCTGCCGCCTGGTTTGGCGGCCATGCCCGCGAATCGGTGCTGCGCAGCAATCCGATCACGATGGGATTCGCGGTCGTCTTTATCGGAATCACGGTCTGCGGCCTCCTCGCGGCGGGATGGATTTATTTCCGGACGCCCGCGATGCTGCGGCAGGAGCTCGCGAGCGCGCCGCCCGTCCTGCCGACCACGCTGGTTCCCGATCGAACCGCCGACGGAAAGGGCGCCGTGGTGAAGGCGGCCGCCGCCGGCAAGCAGACCGCAGGCCTTCCGCCCGGCCATCCCCATATCGAATTGCCGACCCAGGCGCGCTCGTACATCGATCAGGTCGAGAAGAAAGCGCGCGCCAAGCCCAAGGACGTTGCGGCCTGGGACAAGTTCGGCGACGTTTCGATGCGCGCGGCGATGTTCGACGCTTCCTATTACGGGAAGGCCGAGGCGGCCTACGGCCACGTCCTGAAGCTCGATTCGGAAGACTTGGACGCCCTGCGCGGAATCGGCGACATCGACTACGACCGGCAGCATTACGATCAGGCGGTCGCCGCGTACGAGCATTACCTAAAGCGCAAGCCCGCCGATCCCGAAGTCCGCACCGATTTGGGCACGATGTACCTGTACACGGGCAACGCCGATCAGGCGATCGTGCAGTATGAAAAGGCGATCTCGTACCAGCCCGATTTTTTCCAGGCGTACTACAACATGGGAATCGCCTACGCGCAGGAGAACAAACCGGACCTCGCGGTGGGCACGCTGAAAAAGGCGCTCTCGCTCGCGCCCGACGATACCACGCGCGGCCAGCTCAAGCAGTTGATCGCGAAGCTGGCGCCCGGCTCCGCCGCTCCGTCCGCATCGGCGGAGGAGGCGCAGGCATCCGCGGCGCCGGCGGCGTCCGCGGCCGCACCGGCCGCCAAGTCATTCGATGGGGAGGTGGATGCGGCGGTGCGCGGTCTGCCGATCGCCGGCTCCAAGGTCGATTCGATCCAATGGCCGGGCGCGCACCATGCAAAAATTACCTTCCGCAATTTTCCGATGGATGAGATGCCTTCGCAGATGAAGGGAGTATTTCTTGCCGATCTGAAGTCCAGGATCGATGCCGCCAAACAGGATCACAAGGTCGCTGACAAGGTCCAAGTCGATCTGGTCGATGGCGCCAGCGGCCGCGTAATGGCGACCGTCAGCGATTGAGCGGGGGGCTCTGCGACTCGCGGCTCGCGCGCCGCTTCGGGGGCTTGACATCATATCTTAACGTGGTATGTTAACTAATGGACGAGGACGAGCTTGAGCCTCTGCTGGACTTTGACGGCGCCGCTTTCGAGATGGCGGCCGGGATGGTCGTGGAGTTTTCCGTCCGCCGGACCGAAAAAACTCGGGAGCGTCCGCATGGCATCGGCTATTCGCTTGTCCTACGGCCGGTTGCGGGCGGAACTCCGTGGGTTCGGTTCGACAATGCGCACGCTCCTCGGAAGGCTGGCAAAGGTTATCGGCCAAAACCTTTGGTCTATGACCATTGGCATCGAACCGCGAAGGATCCGGGCCGCCCGTACAATTTTACGACGGTCGCGCAATTGCTCGATGATTTCTGGCGGGAGGTAAAAAGAACGCTCGATGAAAAAGGCATCCCAACTGACCTATAAGGTCGGCACGCTGGGCGAGTTTGCCGCTTGGACGCGGCGAGTGGTGCGCGATCCGAAGGCGGCTCGCAAGACACCCAAGAAATGGTTCGACAGCGAAGCCACCGCACGGCGTGCCGCCGCGCGCGTATCGGCGGAAGCGATGGTGAAGCTGCTGTCTCCCGGCAATCTGGCAATGCTCGCCACGATCAGCCGCCGCAATCCCGCCTCGCTGCGCGAACTGGGCGCGCTTACCGGACGCACGGAAGCAAGCCTTTCGCGCACCCTGAAACGATTGGCCGACGCGGGCATCGTTTCGATGGAAGCGGGTCCCGGCCGCACGCGCATTCCGGCGCTAATCGCAAGCCATGTCCGCCTCGAAATCGATCTTACCGGCCGCCACAGCGAGGTGGCCGTGGAGGGGGCGTGGTGACCGCATCCGCGACGGCGGTAATTAGGGTACTACTACGGCGTTGACTAGCTATGTTTACGGCTTACATCGACGATAGCGGACGCGCATCGGGACCGACGTATGTTCTTGCGGGTTTTCTTGCTTCCGTTGAAGGGTGGGGCGATTTTGCTTCCTTCTGGAAAGGTATTCTTGATACGCCTCCGAAGCTTGATTACTTCAAGATGAAAGACGCGATGTATCCGCGGATTTCGGAGAAGCACGGAAGTCGGTATTTTGGCTGGCCGCGCGAGCAAATTGGCGAAACAGTTGATCTGCTGACGGAGGTGATTTGGAGAAAACTTCCTTTACGGATTCGCATTACCGTGCCGAACCTTGAATGGGAGCGTATCTTTAAGGGCAAGGTTGGTCCACATGCCGATTTCCCCTTCATGCTCGCTCACATATCCGCGATGCAGGAAACTACGCGGCTTCCAGTGTGGTGTCCCATTAATAACTTTATGCCTGACGACGATTTTCCTCAGCATTGACGCGGCAAAAATCACCTTGGCACCAAAACTTATCTGCGGGATACCACACCAGATCAGTTTCCTGATCGAAAATGCCGCAGGAAGTTGACGACGTAACGGAGCAAATCAGAACGGAGTTACACCAGTTTTATAAGGCTCTGTGCATCGGGACGGATGATCCGCGCCTCAAGGGGAGGTAATGGGACCGGGTTCTAGCCATACGGCATTTGACTGTATGCGAAAGGCTACGCGATTCTCCGACGTATTCCATGAAGGCGAGAGGTTTACGCTGTGAAGATCGAAAATGTTCGCGAAGTAAAAGCCAAGCTCAACCGGCTTATCAGCGACCTGCCGAGAACCGGGTCGGTCGTCATAACCAAAAACGGCAAAGCCTGCGCGGCGCTGATGCCGGTTACCGAGGACACCGATCTGGAGGCGCTGGCATTGTCCCAGAACAAGCGCTTCTGGCGGATGTTCGACGCCGCCTATGAACAGGCGGAGAAAGAGGGCTGGATCGATTTGGACGGCCTGCCCGGTTGAGTCAGCCGTCGCGCGCGGCCGTTGCGATGGCCCCTCGCTGATGACCGGCGTTATTTCGATTTTTCCGGGCGCTTGGGCGGCGGCGCGCGGAGCAGATCGGCGCGCGCGAGCGAGACGCGGTAGGGCGACTTCAGCCCCGACAACAGTTCGGAGATCGAAGCGTTGAGCTTGGGATGAATCAGCGCGGGCGCCAGCTCGCTCATCGGCGCGAGCACGAAGCGGCGCTCGTGAAGCCGCGGATGGGGCACTTTGACCGTGCGCGTATCCATCGTCTCCTTGTTGAAGAAGAGGAGATCGAGGTCGATGATTCGCGGGTGATATTTGCCGTGCGCGCGCTTCTTTCCCTTGACGCGCTTGCGGCCCAGCACGCGCTCGATCGCGAGCAGCCGGCGCATCAGGACTTCCAGGCTCAACTCGGTTTCGGTTTCGACGACGCCGTTAAGGAACGGCTCCTTCAGGTCGCCGACCGGCTCGGTCTCGTAGATCGAGGATTGGCGCACGATCCGCGTTTGCGGGATCTCGGCGATGCGCGCGATTGCCTCGCGGTAATTGGCGGCCCGATCGCCTAGATTAGTCCCGATTCCGATGAAAGCCCGATTGGGCATCCCCACCCGCCCATCACAACCGCAGCGATTTAAGCCGCTCCGCAGCCTCTTTCAACCGTTCGCCCGGCGCCGTCAAGGAAAACCGGACGTACCCCTCGCCACCCTTGCCGAATCCCGACCCCGGCGTAATTGCGACGCCGGCCTCCTTGAGCACCCGCCCGGCGAACGCCGCCGAGGTTTGCCCGCGCGGGACTTTTACCCAGACGTAGAATGTAGCGCGCGGCACGGCGCATTCCAAGCCGATCGCATGTAGCGCCCCGATCAGCAAATCGCGCCGCTCCCGATAGATCGCGCAATACTCCGCGGTCTTGCCGCCGGCTTCCCCCTCAAGCGCGGTAATCGCCGCCTCCTGCACGGCTTGGAAGACGCCGGAATCGACGTTGGTCTTGACCTTGCCGAGCGCGGCGATTAACTCGGCGTTGCCGGCCGCGAAACCGACCCGCCATCCGGTCATCGAAAAGGTCTTCGACAGCGAATGGAACTCGATCGCGCATTCGCGGGCGCCCTCGGCCTCAAACACGCTCGGTGCGCGATAGCCGCCGTAGGCAATTTCCGAGTAGGCGCTGTCGTGCGCAAGGACGATTCCATGTTTCAGGCAGAATTTGACCGCATTTTCGAAGAACGATAGCTCGACGGTGGCTCCCGTCGGATTGTTCGGATAGTTGAGCCACAGAAGTTTCGCGCGGCGCGCCACTGCGGCGGGAATCGCGGAGAAGTCCGGCACGAAGCCGTTCTCCGGCTTAAGCGCCATGAAGTACGGCTCGCCGCCGTTGAAGACGCATCCCGAAAAATAGACCGGGTAGCCGGGATCGGGAATCAACACGATGTCGCCCGGATCGAGCAGCGCGGTGGAGAAGTTCGCGATGCCCTCCTTCGAGCCGATTAGCGCGCACACCTCGCGCGCCGGATCGAAACGCCGGCCGAAACGGCGATTCATCCATTCGGACGCTGCTGCGCGGAATTGCGGCATCCCTTCGTAATCGGGATAGCAATGGTTCTTCGGGTTGCCGGCGGCGCGGCGCAGGCGCTCGACGATCGGCACAGGGGTGGGCAGATCGGGATCGCCGATGCTCAGGCTGATCACGTCCACTCCGGTTTGCCGGACTTCTTTCTTAAGACGGTCCAACTCCGAAAAGAGGTACGGTGGCAGCAGGCCCAGCTTGGACGCGACTTTGATTTGCACCGCGCTAATTCAGCCTCAAGATTCGAGACGGATCATAACTAACACACTTTTTGACCGTCCGAAACCGTCTCCGCCGCGAAAATTTTTCCGGATTGCGCAATAATCCACAGGCGGACGGGATTTTATCCCCCCGGTTCGGACGATTTTTTGAATTGGATCATTATTTTTGCTTGATCATCGGCGGCTCAAGTGTTAGGAACTTTCATCGCGCGCCGCTCGCCAGTCCGCGAATCGCGGAGGCGATCGAAAAGAAACGGCCCTTGGGAAATGCTTTCGATGCCGTTAATCCCGATCGTTTCGTGGGGCGCGCCGGAGTGTGAAACCGTCCTGCGGCCATGCGATTGAGCCGCCGGGCGTGGATGTGAAACGAGCTCGTATAACGTGAATGTGAACCGGACAATAATTCCCCTGGCCATCCTCCTGATCGTGAGCGGGGCTGGCGTTGTTGCGTTTTCGCAGCGGCCGTGGGCGCCGCGCACCGACGTGACCCAGCCGATCCAGTTCAGCCATCGGGTCCACGCGGGCGTCAATAAAATTCCCTGCCAGTATTGCCACGCCTACGCGCGCCGATCCTCCGACGCCGGAATCCCGGCGGTGTCGCGATGCGTGGGATGCCACGGCAACGGGACTCTGGGCGGCGGAATCCAGCCGGTGACGCGGCCGTGGACCGACAACCAGCGGCCGCCTTTCGAGATCGTATGGAACCGGGTTTACACGCTGCCGGATTTCGTCCGCTTCACCCATCGCCCCCACATCAACGCCGGGATCAAATGCCAGCGCTGCCACGGGCCGGTGCAGACGATGGATCGAATCGTGCCGGCGTACGAGATCAACATGGGATTTTGCATAAAATGCCACACGCAGCGGCATGCGACGCTCGAGTGCGAGAATTGCCATCATTGACAGGATGATAGAGCCGAATGAAAAATTTCGTTAATCCGGCCGGCCGAACGGTGAATGGAGAATAAGCGCGTGTCATCGGACCTTTCCCGGCGATCCTTTTTGAAGCTGGCCGCGGCCGCGAGCGCGGCGGCCGCGATTCCCGGCTGCGAGCCTGCGGCGCGCAAGCTGATTCCTTACGTCGTTCCCGATGAAAACGTCACGCCGGGGATGCCGGCGTTCTTCGCCACGACCTGCAACGAATGCGGCGCCGGATGCGGCGCCGTCGCGCGAATCCGCGAGGGCCGCGCGATCAAGCTGGAGGGGAATCCCGCCGATCCGATCGGCGCGGGCGCGCTGTGCGCGCGCGGTCAGGCCGGCTTGCAGCAACTGTACAATCCCGACCGCCTGCGCGAGCCGCAATTGCGCGGGATGGGCGGTGCGCTCGCGGTGCAATCGTGGGCGGACGCGGAGAAGCTGCTGCTCGGCAAACTGGCCGCGGCTGCCCATGCGGGCAAGGATCGGGTTGCGTTTATCGGACGGCCCGGCGGCCCCACCTTCGCGAAGATCGCGCGGACGTGGGCGGGTGCGTTCGGATCGTCGCAAGTGATTTTCCATGAGACGTTCAGCCAGGAGCCGGCTCGCGCCGCGTGCAAGACGCTCTTTGGGCGGCGCGATTTGCCGGTCTATCGAATCGATCAGGCGGAAGTGCTGCTTTCCTTCGGCGCAAATTTCCTCGAAACCTGGCGCTCGCCGGTCGAATTCGCCCGCCAGTATGCCGAGTTCCGCAAGCCGCGGCAGTTGCGCGGCGCGCTCGCGATGGGCCGGTCCGCCTATGTCGGCCCGCGCTTTTGCATCACCGCCGCGCGCTGCGACGAATGGATTAAAGCCGCGCCCGACGCCGTGGACGACATCGCGTGGAGCGTGCTCCACGTTTTGGTCAAGCAGCGCTGGGTCTCGCAAAACTCCGGCATCAATCCCGATGCGCTCGCCGCCGTGGTGGCCGATTACGATCCGGCCGCGGTCGAGAAGCGCACCGGCGTGCCGGCCAAGACGATCGAACAGTTGGGCGAATGGTTCGGCAAGGCGGGCAGCGCGCTCGCGATCACCGACGGCGGCGATGCGTCGCCCCATCTGGCGGCGCTGGTGCTGAACGCCGTCACCGGAAATATCGGGCGCACGATGATGTTTCTCGAGGAGCCGCCGGAAGAGCCGGTGAGCACTCCCGGCGAGATGAACGATCTGCTGAACGCGATGCGCGCCGGGAAGATCGACGTCGCCGTGATCGGCGAGGCCAATCCGGTCTTCGATATGCCGCCCTCCGCGCGGGTTGCCGAGGCGCTGGGCAAGGTTCCGTTCCTGGTGTGGGCGGGGACCGTTCCGGACGAGACCGCGGCGCTAGCGCACCTGCTGATCCCGGCGCATCATGCGCTCGAAACCTGGCGCGACATCAATCCGCGCGGCGGAGTACACGAACTGGGGCAGCCGGTGATGCAGCCTGTGGTTGACAGCCGCCCGCTCGGCGACGTTCTGCTCACGGCGGCGGGCGGAGTAACCGGCGCGAATCTTCCGTGGACCACCACCGCGGATGCCGTCAAGGCGGAATGGACGGCGCTCGCCGCCAAAGCGAGCGGCATGACGCCCGCCGACTTCTGGATCAAGGCGCGGCGCGAGGGCGGATTTTTCGAGGAGGAACGCCTCTCCGCCGTCACGGCCAACATCTCCGCGCTCAAGGCGCCCGCACCGTCGCCCGCCGCGGCGGGCCTCTCGTTGTACGCCTACCCGCACGTCTATTTTTACGATGGCAGCGGTGCGGATAAGCCGTGGCTTCAGGAATTGCCCGAACCGATCGTCCAGCTCGTGTGGGACAGTTGGGCCGAAATTCATCCCGACACCGCGCGAAAACTCGGGGTCGCGACCAACGATCTGATCGAATTGAAGACCGAACACGGAATGATCGCGGTGCCGGTGTGGGTCGAAAAGACCGTTCTCCCCGGCGTGATCGCCGTGCCGACCGGACAGGGACATACCGCCTACGGCCGCTATGCGAAGGGCGTGGGCGCCAATCCGTTTTCAGTCTTGCCGGCGGGGGCTTGGTACGCTTCGGTCACGGCGCGGGCGACGGGCGACAAGCGCAAGCTGGTCACGCCGATCGGGAAGAACGTGATGATGGGGCGTCCGATCGTCGAGGCGACCAGCTTGGGCGATCTCGCGCGCGGCGTGCTTCCGCCCAAGGAACCGGAGCCGGCCGGCCCGTGGGAATTCTATCCGGCGTGGAAGTATCCCGGCCACAAGTGGGGCATGACGATCGACACCAGCGCCTGCACCGGATGCGGCGCGTGCGTCACCGCCTGCTACGCCGAAAACAACATCCCGGTCGAGGGCAAGGAGCGGGTCGATGAAGGGCGCATCATGTCGTGGATTCGGCTGGAGCGCTATTTCCCCGAACCCGGCCACGAGGAGACCTCTCCGCTGTTGTACGTGGAGCCGATGCTCTGCCAGCAGTGCGACCATGCGCCGTGCGAGCCGGTCTGTCCGGTGTTCGCGTCCTATCACACCAAAGAAGGCCTGAACGGCCAGATTTACAACCGCTGCGTCGGCACGCGCTATTGCGAAAACAACTGTCCGTACAAGGTGCGCCGCTTCAACTATTACGCGCCGCCGGGATGGCCGGAGCCGCTCAACCTGCAACTCAATCCCGATGTCACCGTGCGCGGCGCGGGAGTCATGGAGAAGTGCACCTTCTGCGTCCAGCGCATCGAATTCGCCGAGATCAGCGCGCGGATCGAGAAGCGCGCGGTGCGCGACGGTGAAATCGTCCCGGCCTGCGCACAGACCTGTCCGTCGCGGGCGATCACGTTCGGCGACATGAACGATCCCGCAAGCGCGATGATGCAGCGGCGGGCGCACAACAAAATTCGGGGCTATCGCGCATTGGAGTCGTTCAACACGCGGCCCGCGATCGTTTACCTGCGGGACATTTACCACGAGAGAGGAAAAGCTTAAGTGGCCGCCATAGCCAGTAGTCCGAGCCAGCCGGAATTCCGCGATGTGGATCGCGTCGCAATGCGGGCGATGGAGCCGCCGGGCCTGGCCTATTGGCTGTGGATCGGCTTTTGCTTTTCGCTGGTGGCACTCGCCGCCGCGCTGTGGACGCGCCAGATTTACGAGGGCCTCGGTGTCAGCGGACTCGACCAGCCGGTCAACTGGGCCGTCTACATTACGAACTTTGTCTTCTGGGTCGGAATCGCGCACGCCGGGACGTTGATCTCGGCGATTCTGTTCCTGTTCCGCACCCGCTGGCGGACCGGGGTCTTTCGCGCGGCAGAAACGATGACGATTTTCGCGGTGATGACGGCGGGTCTTTGCCCGCTGTTTCATCTGGGCCGCGTGTGGTTCGCCTACTGGCTTTTGCCCTATCCGAACGAGCGCTTCCTGCAGCCCGATTTTCGTTCGCCATTGGTGTGGGACGCCTTCGCGGTCAGCACCTATCTCACGATCAGCCTGCTGTTCTGGTCGATGGGCCTCATCCCGGACATTGCCGCCGTGCGCGAGGCGGCGACCGGATGGCGCAAAAAGTTCTTCACGGTGTTGGCGCTGGGCTGGCAGGGGACCGATCAGCAATGGCGTCATTATTCGATGGTCTATCTGATAATGGCGGGACTGGCGACGCCGCTGGTCCTCTCGGTCCACTCGGTGGTGTCGTGGGACTTCGCGATGGCGCAGTTGCCGGGATGGCACAGCACGATCTTCGCTCCCTATTTCGTCGCGGGTGCGATCTTCTCCGGAGTCGCGATGGTCGTCACGCTCTTGGTGCCGATGCGCAAGCTGCTCGGGCTGGAGGAATTGCTCACGCCGTGGCATTTTGACAACTTGGCCAAGGTCATTCTGTTGACCTCGCTAGTCGTGTCGTATTCCTACATATGTGAAGCCTTCACGGGCTGGTATGCGGGCGATCCGATCGAGCAGGTCACGTTCCATATGCGCTATTTCGGGCCCTGGTGGTACCTGTTCTGGACGATGGTCGCGTGTAATTGCGTGATTCCTCTGGTCCTCTTCTCGCCGCGCATCCGGGTCAATCTTCGCGCGCTGTGGGTCGTCTCGATCTTCGTGAATATCGGGATGTGGCTGGAGCGCTTCGTGATTATCGCCGGCTCGCTGTTGGTGAACACGATGCCATCGCAATGGGGGCATTACACGCCGTCGTTCACGGAAATAATGATAACGGTCGGCACGTTTGCGTGGTTCTTTGGGCTGACCTCGCTGTTCGTGAAATTCATGCCGATCGTCTCGATGACGGAAATGAAGGAGGGAATCGTCTGGCTGCGCAAGGCGATCGGCCTGAATAATTCGAGGACCGCATGAGTACGGTAACGATCATAGGTTCGTTCGGCGGCGACGGCGAATGCGCGCAGGCGATCGAGGCGCTGCGCGAGGCCAAGTTTGCCAATCTGCGCGCCTTTTCGCCCTTTCCGAGCCATCGGATCGCACACGCGATCGGCAAACCCAAGAGCCGCACGCGATGGGGCGCGTTGGCGGGAGGAATTGCCGGAGTGCTGACCGGGTTGGCGCTCACGATCGGCACCTCCTACGAATGGAGCCTCGACACGGGCGGCAAGCCGATTATCTCGTGGCCGCCGTTTATCGTGATTTGCTTCGAGTTGATGATCCTGCTGGGCGGCATCTCGGGCTTTCTGGGATTTTTGTTCATGTCCGGGGTGCCGGCGCTCGAACCGGCGGCGGGCTACGAATCGAGCTTTAGCGGCGATCGGTTTGGCGTGGCGGTGCATTGCGAGGATGCCGACCAGACGCGAGTTGAGTCGATACTTACGCAAGCCGGCGCGGAGATCGGGGGAAAAGATGGGCGCTGAACCGCATTCCGCCACGCCGCGGCAAGACGATCGAATCGGGACTACCACGCTAATCGCGGCGGGGGCGGTGTTGGCCGTAATCGGCGCGATAACGTTCGTGGTGGCGCTCGCGCGCGGCGACGCGCGGACCGCGTGGGAAGCCTACCTGGTCAACCTCCTGTTTTTCCTTGGAGTCGCGCAGGGCGGCGTGGTCGCATCGGCCTCGTTCTATCTGACGCAGGCGAAATGGGGCGGCTCGACGCCGTACCGGCTGGCGGAAGCGTTCGCGCCGTTCCTGTGGGTGGGATTCATTTTGTTTTTCGGGCTGTACTTCGGCCGCGCCAAGATTTTCCCCTGGGTGCTCCATCCCATCGCGCAAAAAGAGCTCTGGCTCAACACGCCATTCTTGTTCGCGCGCGACGGAATCGGCTTGGGGATAATGGCCGTGCTGAGCTACTGGTTTATCGGCGCGTCGCGGCGGGCGGAAGCGCGCCAGTGGTCGGTCTCCACCGAAGAGATCGAACTCCCGCCGGCGGCGGTTCGCCGGCTGGCGCCCGCGGTGGCGATTCTTTACGCGCTCGTCTATTCGCTCCTCGCCGTCGATTTGGTGATGTCGCTCGCGCCGATTTGGCGCAGCACGCTGTTCGGCTGGTACTTTTTCGCGGGCGCCTTCTGGAGCGCGATCGTGGCGATGGCCTTCTTGGCGGTCCTGATGCGGAAGCGGTTAACGGGGCGCAACATCTTCACCAACCCGATCGTCCTTCACGACTACGGCAAACTGGTATTTGCCTTTTCGGTTTTCTGGGTCTATCTGCTCTTCGCGCAGTACATCGTAATCTGGTACGGGGATATGCGGGTCGAGACTTTCTTCATCGTCCAGCGCGTGCATCATATGCCCTGGTCGCCGCTGTCGGTGGCTTGCGTGCTGCTGATCTTCGTAATCCCGTTTATCGTCCTGATGAGCCAGCGGGCAAAGAAAACGCCTGCGGTCCTGGGCTCGGTGGCGTTTTTGGGAATTCTGGGAATGTGGCTCGAACGCTACGTGCTGGTGGTGCCGTCGCTGTCGCTCAACGCGATTCCGTTCGGATTGACGCAATTGCTGATCACGCTCGGATTTCTCGGCGCCTTCATAATTTGCACCGCGCCGGGGCTTAACCGCGTCGCCGAGGCCGCGACCTCCGGCGAGCCGATCGGGAACGCGGTTGGAGACGCGGAATGAGGTGGCGCGCAACATTGCCGAAACTGGCGGCGATCGCCGCGGGCGCGCTTGCGCTCGCCGGGTGCGCCGGAAACAAGGAACTGCCGATGACTACGCTGGCGCCGAAGTCCGACCTCGCGCGCTGGATCTATAATCTGTTCCTGGAGGTGACCGCGTGGGACGCGCTGGTCATGGCGGTGGTCTTGGTCTCCTTTTTCCTCGCGATATTCTTTTTTTCGACCCGCGTCGGTGAAGCCACGCCGCCGTCGGCCACCACGTCGAACCTCAAGCTGGAGATCGCGTGGACCGTCGTGCCGGCGCTGATTCTGCTCATGATCACGGTTCCGACTGTGCGGCTGATCTTCCGCTCGCAGCCGGCGGTGGCGTCCAAAGGCTCGCTCCAAATCGAAGTCGTGGCCCATCAATGGTGGTGGGAGTTCGATTATCCCGACGGCATGAAAACCGCCAACGAGTTGCACCTCCCGGTGGGCCGCGAGGTCCGGCTGAACCTCCGCTCCGCCGACATTATTCACAGCTTCTGGGTGCCGGCGCTGGGCGGCAAGCGCGACGTGATCCCCGGCCAGATCAACGAGTTAACGCTGATTGCCAATGTGCCCGGCGAATACTACGGCCAATGCGCCGAGTTTTGCGGATTGTCCCACGCAAACATGCGGTTTAGGGTATTCGTCCAAAAGGACCCGCAATTCGCGATGTGGATGAAGCATCAATTGGCGCCGCCGGTGGCTTCCGCGGCGGACACCGGGCCGGCGGCGGAAGGCGCAAAGCTCTTCGCCGACAGCGAATGCACCGCGTGCCACTCGATCACGGGCGTATCGAAGGGGTATATCGGTCCCAACCTGACCCATTTCGGCAGCCGCACGACGCTGGCGGCGGGCGTGCTCAAGAACACTCCCGCGAATGTGAAAAAGTGGATCATCGATCCGGAAACGATCAAGCCGGGCGCGCACATGCCGGCGCTGGTCGAGTCCGGCCCTCAATTGAACGATCTGGTCGCCTACCTAGAGAGTCTCAAATAGGAAGCAAATCATGGCGGCACAACCAAAATCGATCTCCGCGCGCGTTCCGAGTTATTACGAGAGCGGCGGAGTAATCGGCTGGCTCACGACGATCGATCACAAGCGGATCGCCGTCCTTTACGGTGTCACTGCGCTCATCTTCATGGCGCTGGGCGGAATGGAAGCGATGATGATCCGGACGCAGCTCTGGCGGCCGGAAAATCATTTCGTCAGCGCGGCGACCTACAACATGCTGTTCACGATGCACGGCACGACGATGATCTTCCTGGTCGTGATGCCGCTGCTCCTCGGCGCGTTCGGCAACTTCATGATCCCGCTGCATATCGGCGCGCGCGACGTTGCGTTCCCGCGCGTCAATGCGCTCTCGTTCTGGCTCTTCCTGACGGGCGGAATCGTCATGCACCTCGGCTGGTTCCGCGGCGGGCTGCCCGACGCGGGCTGGTTCGGATACGCGAACCTGACCGAGCGCTATTTCTCCCCCGGCCTCGCGATCGACTGGTGGGTGCTCGGTCTGTTGATCCTGGGCCTCTCGACGATCCTTACCGCGCTTAACTTCCTGACCACGATCATCACGATGCGCGCGCCGGGAATGACCTATATGCGGATGACGCTGTTCATGTGGTCGATGCTGGTGGACTCGATCCTGGTTCTACTCGCCTTTCCGGCGCTCACCGTCGGCCTCATTTTCCTCCTGATGGACCGCTTCTTCGGCACCCATTTTTACATCGCCGCGTACGGCGCCACGCCGATCCTGTGGCAGCACCTGTTTTGGCTCTTCGGCCATCCGGAAGTGTACATCATGGCGCTGCCGGCGTTCGGGATGATCTCCGAGGTGGTTCCGGTCTTTTCGCGCAAGGCGCTGTTCGGCTATCCGATGATGGTCTATTCGATCATCCTGATCGCGTTCCTCTCCTACGGCGTATGGGGCCATCATATGTTCGCGACCGGGATGGGCCCGGTGGCGGACAGCACGTTCACGATTACCTCGATGCTAATCGCGATTCCGACCGGGATAAAAATCTTCAGTTGGATCGCGACGGTGTGGGGCGGGTCGCTGCGCATGAGGACGGCGTTCTACTTTGCGCTCGCGATGATAATCGAGTTCACAATCGGCGGCCTGTCGGGGATCATGCACGCCTCGGCCCCGGTCGATTTGCAGCAGACCGATTCCTACTTCGTCGTCGCGCACCTTCATTACGTGCTCTTCGGCGGCGTGTTGTTCGCAATTCTCGCCTCATTCTACTACTGGTGGCCGAAGATCACCGGGCGGATGCTCGACGAGCGGCTCGGCAAGCTCCAATTCTGGCTGACGATCATCGGCTTCAACGGAACCTTCTTCCCGATGCATTGGCTGGGAATGTGGGGGATGCCGCGGCGAATCTACACCTACGGCCCCGGAATGGGCTGGACCGGCCTAAATCAATTCGAGACTGTGTGCGCCTACATATTGGGGCTCGCGTTTCTGATCTTCTACATCAATCTCATCCGCAGCCTGATTAGCGGCGAACCGGCTCCCGCCGATCCGTGGGACGGCAGGACCTTGGAATGGTCGCTTCCATCGCCGCCCCCGATTTACAACTTCGCCGAACTGCCGATCGTCACCGGCCGCGACGCGTGGTGGGCCACGAAATACGGCAACGCGGGATCGCGCGGCATTGCCGACTTCATGGCTGGGCGCACGCCCGTAATGCCGGAGAGCGAACCGCCCGCCCCCGGCCGCATCCATATGCCGGCGCCGTCGATCCTCCCGCTGCTGGCCGCGCTGGGCATCGCGATGATGGCGCTGGGCCTAATCATCGACTGGTACCGCATCATCCTGATCGGGGCCGGGACGATGCTGGTCTCGATCATCGGCATGGGCTTCGAGTATTCCAGCTACGGCAGGGAGGTTCACGATCCCGAACACGCGCCTTCCGCCGGCGGCGTGGACGTACGCAAGGTGGGGGTGTGGTCGTTCATCGGCTCGGAATGCGTGTTTTTCGCCTGCCTCATTTCGACCTTTATCGTTTACAAATCGCGCAGCTTGGGCGGTCCCGGCGCGGAGATTCTGGAAATTCCGCTCACCTCGTTCAGTACCTTTATCCTGCTGATGTCCTCGCTCCTGATGGTGCTTGCACTCGCCGCGGCCCAGCGCGGGGACTCCCTGTGGCAGAAAATCTGGCTCGCCGGAGTGATCCTGTTCGGGCTGATTTTTCTGGGCGGCCAGGCGTATGAGTTCACGCATTTCTATTATGAAGGCATGGCGCTCTCGACCAACCTGTTTTCGCAGTCGTTCTTCACGCTGGTCGGGTTCCACGGCGCTCACGTCGCGATCGGAGTGATCTGGCTGTCGGTCCTGCTGGTCGCATCGCTGATGGGCAAGCTCGACTCGAAACATTCCACATCGATCGAGCTGGCGGGCCTCTACTGGCACTTTGTCGATGTGGTATGGGTGGTAATCTTCACGCTGATCTATCTGATGCGGACGGTGAAAGGAGCATGAGCGAAATCGCACACGCGGAAGAAATGCACGGCGCCACGCATCATCCCGGCGCCGTCACCTATGTGATCATCGCGGTGATCCTGGTTGTCCTGACCGCGCTGGAAATCACGGTCTTCTACGTCCATGCGCTCCAGCCGGTGCTGGTGCCGCTGCTCCTGATTCTATCCGCCGCGAAGTTCGTGCTGGTGGTGATGTTCTATATGCACCTCAAGTACGACCAGTGGCTGCTTTCGGGTATTTTCGTGTTCCCGTTGTTCATCGCGATGGTGATGCTATTTTCCTTGATTCTGCTGTTCACCTACCTCTCGCATTATCCAGCCCCGGTTTCAGTTCTGATCCCTATTCCGTAGCGAGGCGAGGATCGCATGGACCCCTTTAGCGATCATCCCAGCATTCCGATCGGCGTCGCGTGCATAACCGTAATCTACATCGCGATGGGCCGCGTGATGGGCCGCCGGCCGACCCGCCGGCAGGCGATGTGGTTCGCGCTCGCGATGGCTGCGGTTCTGTTCGCTCAAACCGAACTTGACGAACTGGCGGACCAGCGCATCTTCGCGATGCACATGCTGGAGCATTTGGTGCAGGGCCTCGTGATCCCGCCGCTGCTCTTGCTCGGCATCCCGGACTGGATGATGCGTCCGATTGCGAACAATCGTTACGTTAAGCCCATTGCGCGGGTGCTGACCAATCCGGTTGTCGCGTTTCTCATCTTCTCCTGCGTCTTCACCACCGCGCACATGCCCCCGATTTTCGATCTCATGTGCCGCGACGAACATTTCCACATCATGGTGCATCTCGCCTTCATGACCACTGGCGTGCTGCTCTGGTGGCCGATCCTAAGCCCGCTCCCCGAATATCCGCGCCTGTCCTATCCGGCGCAGATTCTTTACCTGTTCCTCCTGATGATTCCGATGACGGCGGTCGCCGCGCCGATCACGATGGCGAAGTCCGTGGTCTATCCGTGGTATCTCGAAGGGCCGCACGGATGGGGGCTGCGCCCGCTGGAGGATCAGGTTCTGGGCGGGGTTTTGATGTGGGTCGGGCAGGGCGTGTACCTGATGATCGTCTTTACCATCACCTTCTACAAATGGTCGCGCCACGAGGACCGCGACATTCCGGAAATCGCGTCCAAGCGCCCGGCTGTGCGAATTAGGCCGATCAAAGGCCTGCACTCAATAAAACCCGCGTAGCTTCCGCCTGGATTTATATGCCGTGGGTGCGTGCGATGAACGCGGCGCCCATCGCCGCGAATTTGCGCTCGCGGTTGCGCCGGAGCGCGACCGGTTCCAGCTTGAGCAGAGCTTTTAGCCGCCGCTCGATTGCCGCGCCCAACAGATGGGCCGCCTGCGCCGGCGCAAGATGCGCGCCGCCGTCCGGCTCCGGCACGATCTCGTCGATTACGCCCAATTCCAGCAGGTCGCCCGCCGAAGGTTTCATCGCCGCCGCCGCCGCTGCGACGTTCTCCTCGTTCGCATCGCGCCACAGGATCGCCGCGCACCCCTCCGGCGTAATCACCGAGTAGCAGGCGTTCTCCTGCATCAGGACCGCGTTCGCAACGCCCAGCGCCAGCGCTCCGCCGGAGCCGCCCTCGCCGATCACGCACGCGATTACCGGAATCGCAAGCCGCGCCATCAGTTCCAGGTTATGCGCGATCGCCTCGGCCTGTCCGCGCTCCTCCGCGCCCAAACCCGGCTCGGCGCCCTGCGTATCTATAAACGTAATCAATGGGAGCGAAAACCGGTCCGCAAGTTCATAGACGCGCGCCGCCTTGCGGTAGCCCTCGGGATGCGGCTTGCCGAAGTTGCGCGCGAGCCGCTCCGCCGTCGAATGGCCGCGTTGATGGCCCACGATTGCAACCGGCCGGCCGTTAAAGCGCGCGAGTCCCGCAACGATTGCGCTATCGTCGCCGTAGCGGCGATCGCCGTGAATCTCGAAGAAATCGTGAAACAGCAGGTCGAGGTAATCCAGGGTCTGCGGCCGCGCCGGATTGCGCGCCATCCGCACCAGTTCGATTGCGGCCGGCGACTCTTTCACCGCCTTGTTCCCACCCGTTTTCACGGCCTCAATCCTTTCACGAGCCGGCATTCGCATCCCATGCCCGCGACATCCCGCGCTCATCGAAAATAATGTTGTCAGTTTTTGTCGGCATCGCTCGCGCCCCTCTTCCGTGAGAAAAATTCCCTGAACAATTCCAGCGCCTGCTCCGTGGCGCGATTCGGATCGAGCCAGACGATTTCCGGCTGGGCGCGGAACCAGGTCAATTGGCGCTTCGCCAGCCGCCTCGTGTCGCGCTTGGCGAGCGCGATCGCCTCGTCGAGCGGCATTTCGCCGCGGAGGTGCGCGGCGATTTGCTTATAGCCGATCGCGCGCATCGGCGCGATTCCCATTCCGCGCCCCGCCGCGATTAGCGCGCGGACCTCCTCGGCGAGGCCGGCGGCCGCCATCGCGTCGAACCGCCGATCGATCGCCGCGTACAGTTCCGCGCGGTCGGGCGCGATTCCAACCGTGAGCGTGTCGAAGGGCGCGGCGGCGAACCGATGGCGCCGCTGATGGGCCGAAATCGGCTCGCCGGTTAGTTCGAAAACTTCCAGCGCGCGAACGATTCGATAGCGGTCGTTGACGCCGATCCGATTCGCCGCGTCCGGGTCGATCGTGCGCAATCGCTCGTGCAGATGGGCCGTGCCGTGTTCGTCCGCGAGCGCGGACAAGCGTTCCCGAATTTCGCGCGACGCCGCCGGGCCGTCGAAAATTCCGCCGCGCAGCACCCGCAGGTAAAGCCCGCTGCCCCCCACGACGAGCGGGGCATGGCCGCGTCTGCAGGTTTCGGCAATCGCCGCGCGCGCCAATTCCGCAAACGCGGCCACATCGACCGGCTCGGACGGATCGCGGATGTCCACGAGATGGTGTCGCACACGCTCACGTTCAAATGCCGTGGGTTTCGCCGTGCCGATATCCATCCCGCGATAGAATTGGCGCGAGTCGGCATTGACGATTTCCGCGCCGATGCGCCCGGCGATTTCCAGCGCCAGCGCCGACTTGCCAACGCCCGTCGGCCCGACGATAAACCCGACGCGAATCCGCGCGGCTGACGGTGAGGAGCAGAACGATTCGCTTTGCGTTCCCCCTTCCCTGAATGGGAAGGGGGACAGGGGGTTAGGTTTACCATTCATCGGCGGAACAGCCGCTCGATCTGGCCGCGCGCGAAGCTGATATGGACCGGCCGTCCGTGCGGGCAATTGGTCTTGAATTCGGTGCGGTCGAGATCCGCGAGCAGCGCCTGGATTTCCGCTGGATCGAGCGCGCGGCCGACGCGAATCGAGCCGTGGCAGGCAAGCTGCTTCAGCCAATCGTCCATCGCCCCGCCGCGAACTCCGCCGTTGCCGATGCTGTCGAGCATATCGGAGAGCAGCCGCGCTCCGCCTTCGGGGCCGAAGACCGCCGGCGCGCCCTTCAGCACGAGCGTTGCGGGGCCGAACATTTCCGCGTCGAAGCCCATCGCGCGCAATTCGGGAAGCGCGTCGCGTACCCGCGCGGCGCGGGCGGGATTCAGCTCGATCGTCACCGGCGCGAGCATCGCCTGTACGCGGATTCCGCCGCGGGCAAGCTCGCCGCGCAATTTCTCGAAGGTGACGCGCTCGTGCGCCGCGTGCTGATCGACCAGAATCAGCCCGTCTTCGCCTTCGAGCGCGATATAACCGGCGAAGAGCTGTCCGATCGCGCGCAATTGCGAGTAGATCGGAACGCGCGCCGCGGAAGGCTGCGCCGCGGCGGGCTGCGTGCCGCGATCGTAGGCGAGGCCGAGAGAAGGCTGAATCGCAACGCGGGCGGGAGCGTCGGGAACCAGCCGCAGCGCTCCGTCAGCGCGCTCGGCAGGTGGCGGAGGCGGCGGCGCGGCGGGCAATGGCGACGGCGCCGGAGCGGCCTTGGCGGCGTTATCGGCGAAATTTTGCGCTGCCGCCGCGATCGGGCCGGTCCCCGTCTGGTCGGCGAGCCGCGCGCGAATCGCGTGATAGACCGCCTCGAAGACCGCGCCGCCGTTGCGAAAGCGCACCTCGGTTTTCATCGGATGCACGTTCACATCGATGTCCTCCGCGCGCGGCTCGGCAAACAGGACCGCCGCCGGATGCCGCCCGCGCGGGATGAGCGTCTGGTAGGCCTGCTCGATCGCGCGAATCAGCATCCGATCGCGCACCGCGCGTCCTCCGACGAAGGTGTAAATCCCGCGCGCGGTGGCGAACGATTCCCGGCTGCCCGCGGCGAGGCCCCATACGCGCAGCCCCGGCCGCTCGCTCTCGAACGGGAGCATCGTGGCGGCTAGCTTCGTGCCGAGCGCTTGGCGCACCCGCTCCAGGGCGGATTTCGCGCGGGGAAATTCCAAGACGGTGCGGCCGTCCGCATTCATCGTGAAGGCAACTTCATGGTTGGCGAGCGCGAGCCTTTGCACGGCCTCGGCGATCGCGCCCTGTTCGGTCGCCGGAGTCTTCAGGAATTTGAGGCGGGCGGGCGTGTTGAAAAACAGATCGCGGACCTCGATTCGCGTTCCGGGCGCCATCGCGCATTCCCGCGTCTCCGCGAGATTGCCGCCCTCGGCGGCGATTTCCGTGCCGTGGGAATCCGCGGGGCGGCGCGTGCGCATCGTCAGATGCGACACGCTTGCTATCGAGGCGAGCGCCTCGCCGCGAAAGCCGAGCGTGCGAATCGCGGTGAGATCGGCCGCCGAGCGAATCTTGGAGGTGGCGTGGCGGCGAAGCGAGAGGATCGCGTCCTCGCGCGTCATCCCGCATCCGTCGTCCGCCACCGCGATGAGGGCGCATCCGCCCCCTTCGATTTCGACGCTAATCGCGCCGGCGCCGGCGTCGAGCGCGTTTTCGATCAATTCCTTGACGGCGGACGCCGGCCGTTCGACGACCTCGCCCGCCGCGATCTGGCTCGCGACCTGTTCGGGCAGGATATGAACGATATGCTCCGCCATCGCCGCGACTCTAAACATTGTAGCTGTTGGACCGGATACTCAAGCAACCGCGATGCGGACGTTTATCGCCATATTATTCGGCGGCGCGATGCATCCCGTTGCGCCCATCGCGAATGCCAGGCCGTGCGCGCCCGCGCGATGCTGCGATGCGCTCATTGCGGCCAGACGCTCGGTTTCGGCACGCGGGCCGTTGACGATCCTCCGATGCACCTGAAGTGCCACAATGCCGCCGCCGCACAGCGACAGGCGGAAGCCGCGCGGCACGCGACGCCGCCGAAGCACGTCTAGCAGCCGCGCCGGATCGCATCGCCATCGCTCGAATCGACGCCGCGCGCGCTCTCCCTCTCAGTGTCATGCCCGTGCGTGGCCGCCGCGCGAGGCATCCCGGATTCCGTTCCACTTACCACTCAATCCCAGTCCGCGCTCAAGTCCACCCACTTCGGATTCATCGACTCGATCAGCCTGATCTTGCCCACTCACGACATTCGTTTGATCCTCTTCTCACGCGCAATCGCTTCGGTGATCTCGCCGAATTCTTCGAAATAGGCGAGCCGCTTTACGTTATACCGGGCGGTGAACGACCCGGGCTAACCCTCCCTGTGCTCGCGGACGCGCCGGTCGATATCGTTGGTGACGCCGGTATAGAGCACCCGCGAAAGGCTGCTCATGATGTACACGTAATAGGTATACCTGCCCATGTTGGCGATTCAGCAAAAAGATTCGGGATGCCTCGCGCGGCAGCCACGCGCGGGCATGACACAAGAAAAAAATCGTGCGAATGAGACCGCATCATTGCGGTATTGCATTTCCCGTCTCTTCAAACTTCACTCTGGCATCACTGACACTCATGGGTTTCCGAACGTCCCCGCGCAAGTGTCATTCCCGTGCGCGTGGCTGCCGCGCGCGAGGAATCCCGGATGCCGCGATGCGTGGTAGGAGCGCGTCACAACGCCGCGATTGTATCGAGCGCGTGCAAGAGGCGGATGCAATCAGTCAAGGAATCCTGGGGGACATCCCGGCCGTGAAGAACCCGGTGCCGATTGATGATGGTTGGGCGGTTTGTGTCGTCGTCAAAACTCGACGCCTGAAATAAAACTTCAGTGACCCGCTTAACCGAGCGCCAGAGGGATTCTGTTAGAGACCCGTTCAATTGCGCAGCAACGTGATCATCGAAGAAGCGGCGCCTTTGGCTCTTGCTCTCGAAGTGCGGCTCTGAGAACTTACTCGCGAAAAGACCCTCGATCATCGGGAGTAGGGCCATCGCGCAGACACGATACCGTTGGTCCTTCAAGTCCAGGATCGCCTCTTGCAGGAGCGGTCGATGGCTTTGAAGGTCCCCGCTTTCCAAAAGCCCTTGTTCGAGGGAGCTCAGTCGAGCGAAGTCGTCTTCGCTGTAGAATTCGGCGAATGCGTTGTCCGCGGATTCAGCATCGTGAATCTTGCCGGCAAGATCGAACAATTCATCGGGCGTTGCTTGTAGAGGTATCGTCCAAGCATACTCAGCGAATGCTTCGCCCGCCGCAAACGCCTGATTTGTATGCTCATAAAATCGATCCATCGCAGCTAGTATGCTCGGCAGACTCCCAACGCTTGCGTCCGCCACCCTTGCGACTGAAAGCGTGGTTTCCGCCGCAATGCGTGCGATTGAAGAGGAGGAGAATGATTCCGCAGCGCGGGTAATCCAGGCGGTCTCGGCAGCAGCGCGGGTAACTAAAGAGAGCGCGTCCGCAGCACCCGCAATCGAAAGCGTCGGCGTTATCAGCGATTCGCAAATGTGGGCCTGTTGCTGAAAAAGCGGGGCCGTGCGCGCGATCTGTGCCACAAATTCAGCCACAGCCAATGTGTCCGTAAAATTTGACTCGATGCCCATACCTGCACCCGCCTCCGCACGAATTAACCTGAAGGTTATCCGTTTTCTGCAAGCTCCCTCAAGAACTTTATGCTCACCCGTCAACAGGCATGTTAAGAACGACTGCTTTTTCCTTGGCCGTGGAGGCTTCAGGCCCTTGAGCGGCAACGTTTCCGACACCTTTTCCTTCGTGGGCGCCGCCTGAAGCGTTACGTCGCGGCCGGGGTAATCGCCGCGCTTGCCCTCTTTCTTTTTCGGTTCGGAACCTGCCCTCGAAAGAGGGTCAGCCACGGCGCGCGCGCCGTAACCGGCTAACTCCAAAGTGTCACCCATGTACTGAACGAGTACACGCCCTTTTGCCATTCCAATTCAAGTATTAACATACGGCAGGAAAGCTGTGTCATAAATACGTCATTGGGGAGATTATGGAGACCGTCGATTTCTTCGGTACAATCCGGAACGCGCTGCAACGAGCTTGTAAGAACGGTATTGCCTTCGAAGATTTTGAAGGAAGGCTCCGACCTCGATTACGCCAGCTTGCTTGGTGGGTAGATGAAGCGACGGTCTGGAACATTGACACGCACCGGAAAAACAAGGTTCACCCCGGCGCAGAGTTGCTCGAGGTCATTTACGACGCCTATCTAAGAATCTGGACGGGTGCCAGAGATTTAGAGCAGAGCCGCTCCGCGCAACGCCTAATGCCGCTGCTACGTTATTCGGCATTAGGATGCGATCGCCACGCAACGTGGAATAATATCGTGCTGCCAGCGGATGACGTCTGGTGGCAGATCCATTTTCCCCCCAATGGCTGGTTCTGCACCTGCCACACAGATTCTTTGAGCCAAGACGACCTTGAAACGTACAACTACGCGGTTGGGGTCGCCCCTCAGGTAAGATTGGTAGATACGAAAAGCCCGATAAACGGTGCGCTCATCCAGTTACCCGAAAACGTGGAATTCGGGTTCCTGGGTCCACCAACCCTTTCGCGTGGCGACGCATTGCTGCGCCTATGGCTTGGGAACCCCTTTATCGCCGCTGCGCGGGAATCGCTCTGTTCGGCCTTCACGTCCCAGTGCCAGTAGTCCTCGAAGGCGCGAATCTGCGCCGCTGATTCCGTGCCGTGCTCCTTGAACAGGACGTTGTAGTCGCGCTCGGAATTGAACGGCGGATCGAGATAGACGAGATCGATCGATTCGCTCGCGATATTCTCGCGGAGCACGCTCAGATTGTCGCCGTAAAAGAGGAGATTCCCCGCCATTGTCGGGATGAGGATAGCGGCTTTTCGCATTCATCGGGAGTGGGCGGTTTAGGGATGCCTCGCGCGGCAGCCACGCGCGGGCATGACACTAAGAGAGAGGAGCGGCGGCAGCGTATTCAGCGGCGGCGGGCGATCTTTGGCGCGCGGCGGCGTTCGATAGACCTCCGCGCGCGATGCTTCATCCGGCCGCGCTCGCCGCGGGGCGTTGCGCGCACCGCATCGGAGCCGGCCGAGAAGCGCTGACGATCCCGGCGTCGCCGGGCAGTTCAGGGCTGAAGCGGTTCAGCCTGCGATGCGGGCGTATCGCGGGCGTATCATCTACGGTTGAGTCGCGAAACGAAAATGATTTTCAGGCAAAATTTTCACTCACGATATACAGCTTCGGCGGCAATTATCGAACGATGCGCTATCGGATCGCCGGGTGAATAGAAAAAAAATGGAATAAAAAGTGCCAAACGAACCCAATTTATCCAATAATTCCAAGTGCTTTTTTCGGAACGTTGCCGGCGGCCGCGCTGGACATTGCGGCTTTTGGGCCGGATACTGCATGGAACCGCGATGCGGACGCTTATCGCCATATTGATCGGCGGCGCGATGATTGCCGTTTCGTCCGCCGCGTCCGCCGCAAGCTCCCGCCAGATTCGAATCGGCGTGGGAGTGGTGGGTCCAATTTCGCCGCAAACCCAGGCCGACATCGAGCAAATAGTGGGCGAACTTCCGAACGTGGAGGTGGTTCCGATTCAGCCGCCCGGCGGCGTCGATGCGTGCGTCAAGCGCTTCGTCGCGGGAGAGGCCAAGGACCGGCTCGACGCGGTGATGATCGTGAGCCTGCCGTCGGCGTCGTTCAAGTCGCAGCGCGAATCGAATCAGGCGAATTTCAGCGGCTCCTACGACATTTGGACGCTCAATCTTTCGACGCTTGCCGAGGACCGCCATCGCTTCACCTTCAACGATACCGAGCCGATCGCCGGCGGCGTCGCGGCGTTCCTTACGATGCCCGCGCAGCTTTTCGCCGAGCGCGCCACCGGCAAGCAGATCATTTCGACCAATCAATGGCAGGCTTACGAGGCGGTGCAGACGCGAGTCGAGGCGAAGCTCGTCGCGGCGACCGGAATTTACCTCGCCACCGCTTCGATTCGCGGCACCGGCCCGCTCAAACCTCTCGAAACCGCAAAGGCGCTGCTCGATCGGGGCGACGGCGACATCGCGATGGCCGTGTTTCGGAAGACGGGACTGAACGATCCCGCCGTGAAAAGAATGATCGCCGAGGCGCAAGTGGAAATCCGCCGCGGGCGCGCCGAGAAGCTCCTGGGGCGGGCGCTGGGCGCGATGGCGGGAGGTGACGCCGCGCGGGCGCGCACGCTGCTCGCGGAATACGAGCGGGAGCCGGCGGCGTCGGCGGCAACAGTGGATTCGGTCCGGCGCGCGCTGTCTGCCACGCCCGATCGCGCGGGGGAATCGGCTGCGGACCTCGCGCTCCGTGCCGATGCGCCCACGCTTACCCGCGCGGCGTTCGCCGCTATGATCGCCCAGATGTTCGCCGGCGAGACGGGAGCGCGGCCCGACGAGGTCATCGCCGGGCAAAGCGATGTGACGATCGAGGACCAGCACGCGCCCGCCGGTCTTAAACAGGAAATCGACCGCTACGCCGCCGCGCTCGGCCGCGGCGCATGGCTGATGAGCCTAAAGTGCGGATGCGCGGCGGCGGCGGCGCTTACCGGCGAGACGGCGGGACCGGCGCTGCTCAAGGCGAGCTTCGCGCCCTCTTTCAAACGCCCGCAAGTCGGGCTACCTTAGACAGTTCATCAATTCACGGCGAACGGAATTTATCATGAGACATTGCGCGTTTTGCGGAAAACAAACCTCGGTCGGCAACAACGTCAGCCACGCCAACAACAAGACCAAGCGGCGCTGGCAGCCCAATTTGCAGGAAGTCCGCGCGGAAATCGGCAGCGGAGTGCGGCGACTGCTCGTCTGCACGCGATGCATCCGCTCCGGCAAGGTGCTCAAGCGCGCCGCGCGTCCCGCCAAAGCGGCCGGCTGACTCAAACCTATAGCAACTCGTCGAGTTTTTCGGGTGGGCGCGCGATAATCGCCCGTTTGCCGCGAATCACGATCGGACGTTGCATCAATTCGGGATGCTTCAGCAGCAGCGCCACGACCGATTTCGCATCGGTGTAATCGGCGGCGTCGAGATTCAATTCCTTGAAGTGCTTGTCCTTGCGCACCAGATCGGCCACGGGATCGCCGAGCATCGCGATTATGCCCTCCAGCGTCTCGCGCGGGGGCGGCTGCTTCAGATACTCGATCACGTCGAAGGCCGCGTTGCGCTCCTTCAGCCGTTCCATCGCGCCGCGCGAATTTCCGCAGGCCGGATTGTGATAAATGACGACACGTTCCATGCTTCCCTCGCTCCCAAATTCTGATAAGCATAGACGATTATGAAGCGCAACGCGAAAGTTGGTTCCAGTGGGAAAATCCGGGCTTCGATGGCCGCGCCGATGGCAATAGTCGCCGCTGCGGGATTTGCGATGGTCGCGGGGATCGCGGGCGCCGCGGCGGTGAGCGGCTCGATGGTGTACCGCGACGGCGCGCCCGCGCCGCATCGCGAACTCCATTTCGAGAACCGCGTCTCCGGCGATATGTACGTCGCGCCGACCGGATCGGGCGGCGCGTTTAAGGCCGATCTGCCGCCGGGACAATACGATCTGCGGGCCGAGCGCGGTGCTATTTTGAAGGACGACATCGGAGTCGAGAGCGCGAAGCTCGACGTGGGCCGGGTGATGGAGCCGGCGCCGTGCGATCCGCGCCGCCTGTTCGAGCAGGAGAGCGTCGCCCCTTCGATTCTCCAATTCGCGGCGCCCTCCACGGCCAACGTCACCGGCCGCCCGATCGAGGGAATGCGCCACGGGCACGAGGCGATCGCGGCGATGACCGCGCCGGCCACGCCCGCACCGAAGCAAACTCCGCTCAGCGAGGCGCCCGCCGCGGCGCCGACGTCGTCCTCGTCGTCAATCGAGTGAGGGCGACCGCTCCACGGTGACGTTTACTTCAACCGCGCGTACGCGATAACGTCGTCGCCCGTTCCAACCACAGTAAGCGAGCCGGGCGCGGCGGCGCATTGCACCGGATTCGGCGCCGTCGTATCGGTGCATAGGACGACGTTGGTGTTGCCGGTGAAGCACGGATCGCTGACCGTCGCCGCGCCGGCGCGAAGGGCGGCCTGTCCGGCGCATCCGCCGGTATTTATCGAGAAGCCGCCCAACGGTCCCCAGGTGGTGACCGTCGTGGGCGGCGGTGGAGGCGGCGCTGGAAACGATGCGTAGCAGCCGGACAAAGCCGCCGCCGCGAGGGCGGCGGCGGCGATTGCATTAAGCCGCATGGTCAGTTCGCAGGCTTCAGTTCCCCGTCGATCGAAGCCGCGGCGGCCGCGCTGGTGAAGATGTCCAGCGGAACGAGCGGCGGGCGGCGCGAGCGCTTAAGCTCCGCGAGTTCCTCGCGCGCGCGGGCTTCGGCCTTGCTCCGGCGAATCGCGGCCAGCTTTTCGTCCAACTCCGAGTTGGCGATTTCGCGATTCACGCCCGCCTGCGCGAGCACCTGCTGGATCGACTCGCGCACCTCCTCCAGCGCGCGAACGTCGTCGTCGTAGGAAAGCTGTTCGAGCGCGTGCTGGATTCGCACCCGCGCCTGCGCGTTCTTGAGCCGCGCGAGCATCTTGGCCTTCTCGATTTTGAGATTGTCGATCTCGCTCTTGAACGCGATCAGATTTTTTTTGGCGTCCTCGGCTTCGCGCGTAAGGTCGGTCAGCTCTTCACGGAGCCGGGTGCAATCGGCTTCGAGCGCGTGCCGGCGCTGAATTAGGATGACGGCGAAGTTATCCTCGTTCAGGTCGGCGGCCTGCGCGGCTTCTTCCGCGACCTCGGTAATCTCTGCGGTTTTTTCGTGCAACTCGCGTTCGAGCTTGTTGCGCATGTAGATCACGCCGGCGGCGGCGCTCTTGAGTTGCTGGTAGCGGTGGACGCGATCGGAAATCGCGGCCTCGTAAACCGCTTCGGGGTCGCGCGCCTCCCGCGCCTTCATCCAGCGGCCAAACTTGCCGCTTATCAGGTTAAAAAATCGCTTCATCAACATTGTGATTACCTCCTGAAGAATTTTTGCGCCGCCCTAAATCGCCCGCCTACAGCCATCGCCTGACTCGTTGTTTGTAATCGAGGTACTGTTGGCCGAAATTCCGTTCCATCGCCGCCTCCTCGCGCGGAATCACAATCCGGTCCATCGCGGCGTAGAAGATTGCTGGCGCGAGCAGCATTACGAACGATTCGAAAAACAGCGCGAAGCCAAGCAACGCCACGGTGACTCCAAGGTACATCGGGTTGCGCGTGAAGGTGTACGGCATCCGCGTCATTATTTTTGACGGCTCGCCGAACGGGTTAACGGTGGTCTCGGCGCCGTGAAACAGGCCGGAGCCGAAGAAGGCTCCTCCGATTCCCGCGCCAATCAGCAGGACTCCCAGCACTTGAAGCCATCCCGTGTCCCGCGGTTCGGGCAGGATGAAATGCAGGATTAGAGTCGCGCCAAGCAGTCCCAGCGCAATCCAAGGCGGAATAATCTTGATTCCCCAGATTTCGCCAGTCGGCGCGTGAGTTTCCGTTTCGTTCATCGCGATGCCTCGAATGGATTGCGGCTAATTACCGTCCTCTTTTACGATCGTTCCGGCGTCGGCCGCGGTGATTCCCAGCTCGCGCATCTTCTGTTGAAAGCTCTGCCGGTACATCCCGGTGCGATCGGCGGCGCGGGAGATGTTTCCTCCGGTGGCGCGGAGCGCGCGAAGAAAATAATCGCGCTCCCAGTCGCCGACGAATTTTTCCTTGGCCTCGCGAAACGTCAGGTGCGCATCGGCGCCATCGGCCCCGTCGAGCGGGTCCGGCACGTGATTAGCGGCCGAGGTTGGCGGCTTCGCGGCCGGTTCGCGTTGCGGCTCGGAGTCGGCGAACAGATCGGCGCGGGAAATTTCGTTGCCCGCCGAAAGAATTACCGCCTGTTCGATCGCCGCCTTGAGCGAACGCGCATTGCCCTTCCACGGCGCTTCGACGCACGCGCGCATCGCGTCGGCCGACAATTGTTTGGCGGGAGTGCCGAAGCGTTTGCACGCCTCTTCGGTAAACCGCTGGGCCATCGGCGGGATGTCTTCGCGGCGCTCGCGCAGCGGCGGGATGCGCACCTCGACGACCTTGAGCCGGTAGTAGAGGTCCTCGCGGAAGCGGCCCTGCGCGATCATTGCTTCGAGGTCCTGGTTGGTGGCGGCGATGATTCGCACATCGACGGAGAGCGGCTGATTGCCGCCGATCCGCTCAAACTGTTTTTCCTGAATCACGCGCAGGACCTTGGCTTGCGTTTCCAGTCCCATGTCGCCGATCTCGTCGAGGAAGAGCGTGCCGCCGTCGGCGGCCTCGAATTTGCCTTCGCGGCGGGTGGCGGCTCCGGTAAAAGCGCCCTTTTCGTGGCCGAACAGTTCGCTTTCGACCAGTTCGCGCGAGAACGCCGCGCAATTCACCGCGATAAACGGATTGCGCGCGCGCGGGCTGCGGAAATGGATCGCGCGGGCGACCAGCTCCTTGCCGACGCCCGATTCGCCGCGCACCAGCACCGTGACGGTGGTCGGCGCGACCTTATCGATCGTCTCGAATACGCGCATCATCGCGCGCGAGCGGCCGATCATGTTCTCGAACACTCCCTCTTCGAGGCGAACCTGATCGAGCAGTTGGCGGTGCGCGCGCTTGAGGAGCTGCATCTCCATCACTTTGCGCACCTTGAGCCGCAGTTCGTCGTTGTCGAAGGGCTTGGGCAGGTAATCCTCCGCGCCGGCCTTCATCGCCTCGACGGCGATCCGCTGCGTGCCGTACGCCGTAATCATCAGCACCGCGCAGGCGGGATCGAGGTCGCGCACGCGCTTTAACAGATCCAGGCCGCTCATCCCCTTCATGCTGAGGTCGGTGATAATGACGTGGAAGAGGCCCGCCTTAACCCGCTCCAGCGCCTCCTCGCCCGATTCCGCCGTCTCGACCTCGTAACCTTCCTTGGTGAACAGGCCCTTGAGCGCGATGACGATGCCGCGCTCGTCATCGACGATTAGCAGCCGACCCGTCATTCGCGCCCTCGCGATGCTTGGGCCGGAGCCGCAGCGTCGGCGCGAGCGGCTGGAGGATCGGATGGCGTGGCGCCGTTGAGCGATTCCGCCGATGCGCTTTCGTTTTCGTCACCCGAGGCGGCCGCGCCTGCTTCCCGCGCCGCGCTCATCAGCGGAATCGACATTTCGAACTCGGTGCCCGCTCCGGGCTTGCTGTGCACTTCGATCGCGCCGTCGTGGGCGTCGATGACTTTCTTCGCCACGCCGAGTCCCAAGCCGGTGCCGTTGGGCTTGGAGGTGTAAAACGGATTAAAAATTTTCCCGATCTTGTCCGGTGCGATTCCGCATCCGGTGTCGCGGATGCGCACCACCGCCATCCCCGCGCCGTTGTTCTGAATCGAAAAATCGAGCCGGCGTTTCCCCGCATCGGTAGATTCCATCGCGTCGATCGCGTTGTCGATGATGTTGGAGAAGACCTGCTTCAACTTATCGGCGTCGGCGCGCACCGCCGGGCCGGAGAGATAGCTGCGGGAGACGGCGACCGAATTCGCTTCGAGCTTCCCGCGCATCTGTGTCAGCGCCCCATCGACGACCGCGGCCAGATTGACGTTGCCGAAGCGGTAGTCCTCTTCCTTGGCGTACTTGAGCAGGTGCGAAACGCTGCGCTCGACGCGCGCAAGTTCGTCGAGGGCGACCTTGGCATACTCGACGTTCTCCGTGGCGGCCGGATCCTCGCCCATCTGCTGGACGAGGCTCTTGGCGGCGGCGATTGGATTGCGGATTTCGTGCGCGAAGGTCGCCGTCAGTTCGTCGAGCGAAGCCTGTTTTTCGGTGCGCAACTGTTCTTTTTCGCGGACCACCTCGCGATGCACTTCGCGCTGAATCGCCGGTTCGAAGACCCGCTGATGGATCCAGCGCCAGCCGAATACCGCCGAGAAGTGGCTGACGATTCCAAAGCCCCAGCCCAACGCCGGCCACAGGAACCACGGATAGGAACTGGTCATCAGGTTGATCAGGAACAGGAAGCCGACGACGATGCCGTACCACATCAGGTGGACGAAGAATGCCGTCTCGGCCGCGGCGCGGGCGCGGGCGCGGGCATAAGCCTGCCGCTCGGCATCGGTCTTGAAGGAGGGTACCCGCTCGTCGAGCGCGGGGTCGAGGCTCACGCCGCCGCCGTACTTCCTCGACTGGCGGTCGAATCTGCCGCGGAGCTTGCGCTCGAATTGTTGCGCCTTGCGCTCGAATTTTTGCGTCATCTTAAGTTCGAAATCCTGGGCGCGCCTGGCCGCCGCGTCCAGTCCGTTGGCCTCCCAATGAGCCTCGCTCCATTTCCATCGCAAGCGGTTATGCTTGCGGTATTGAATCGCGGCGTAAACGATAACGGCGATTATCAAAAGCGCGTACATCAGGCCTTCCTAATCGTACTAAAGCAAGCACGATGCCGACCCGGCGGCGCGGGAATATCCTAGCATTTGCGGGGCTTCCCTCCCATCGTTCTCTGCCCGCCTAATTGTAGCGCAGTCCGTCCGCTGCGCCATCCCACTTGCAGCGCGGGGGTCGCGCCGATCCCGCGCGAGGAGTGTTGCGGCGGTGGCGTTCAATACGGTAGGTTATGCGTGGCTAGGTCCGCTGAAACTCTGATTACCACGTAATCGGATGGCGAGGGAGGATTCGATGAACCCATTGAGGGGGACCGCTATTGCCGCGTCCATAATCGGCCTGATTGCGATTGCGCCCGTGCGCGCGAGTGCCGCGCAACTGCGCCTTTCCCCAAGCAGCCTGACCTTCACCGGCGTGGCGCTCGGCACGACCTCCGCGCCGCAGACCGTCACCATCACCAACCGCGGCGGAGCGATCCATGTCGGCGGGTTCACCGCATCCAGCGGCTTCCACGTAATCGACGATAAATGCAGCGGCGCGAAGCTCGCGGCGGTGGCGAATTGCACGGTGGGGGTGACGTTCACCGCATCGGAGAAGGGAACGATTAGCGGGGAGTTGAGTGTAGAGACCGGAACAACCTCGCCCCTAACCCCTCTCCCTTTAGGAGAGGGGAACCGGAAAGGAAATTTCGCTCCGCGTTTCCCCTTCCCAGAAGGGGAAGGGGGACAGGGGGTTAGGTTGAATCGCCGCAGCCGCCATCGGCACAATCAAGCCGTCGTCGAACTCACCGGCAGCCCCGGGCCGGCGGCGAGCGGGATTTTCGTCGCGAATCCGTATGCGGACAGCGTGACCGTCTATCCGATCGACGCGGTGGGCGATGCGATCCCATCGGCGACGATTTTCGGCGGCGCGACGCTCCTCGATTATCCGTTCGGGATCGCGGACGGCCCCGGCGGCGAGATTTACGTGGCCAATTACGGCGCGAACGGCTTGACGATCTATGCGGCCAACAGCAACGGCAATGTCAGCCCCACGACTCAAATCGGCGGCACGCTCACGGGAATCGCCAATCCCGACGGAATCGCGGTCGATTCGAGCGGCAACATCTATGTCGCCAACGATGCGCCCGGTTTCGGCAGCATAACCGTTTTCGGCGCGGGACAGTCCGGCGATGTCGCGCCACTTCAGACCATCGCGGGCGCTTCCACCGGACTCGCGTATCCCTCCGGCGTGGCGCTCGATTCGAGCGGGAACATCTACGCGGCGAATCTCGAGGGCGGCATCCAAGGAAAGGGCAGCATCACGATCTACTCGAACAGCGCGAGCGGGAACATCGCGCCGCTTGCGACGATTACCGGGCCACTGACAGGATTGGGGCAGCCGTCGGGGATTGCGATCAACTCCAACGGACAGATTTACGTGGTGAACAACAGTTGCGGGCCATCCACCAGCGGATGCATCGCAATCTACGCGCCGCTTGGCGGACAAACCGGCACTCTCGACCTCGCGCCGCTCAAGACGATCGGCGGGCCGGACGCGAAGCTGAACGACCTCGCCGGGATCGCGGTCGATGGTGCCGGGACGATGTACGTGACGAGCTTCGCCGATCCGGGCGAAGTCGCGATCTATTATGCGTGGGCGAATGGAGACACTCCTCCGGTGGCGGTAATCGCGGGCGGCGACACGGGATTGCTCGCGCCGCGCGGAATCGCCGAACTCGGCATCCGCCCGACGCCGACGGTGACGGTCACCGCGACATCAACAGCGACCGTAACGGCGACCGCCACGGCAACCGCAACCGCCACTGCGACGGCCACCCTCACCACGACGCCTACCGCAACTGCCACGCCGACCGCGACAAAGACGGCGACGCCGACGGCGACCGCGACGACGCGGCCGGCCGCCCTGTTCGTCACCAATTTGGGAAGCAACTCTGTGACCAGCTACCCGCTCACCGCCAACGGCAACCAGGCGCCCAGCGCCACCATCAGCGGCGCCGCCACCGGGCTGAATGCTCCCAGCGGCATCGCGCTGGATTCCAGCGGGAACATCTACGTGGTGAACTGCGGCAGTTGCCATGGTGGGGTCCTCTTCGATCGCGTCACGGTGTATGCGGCCGGCAGCACCGGCAATAAGGCCCCCAGCGCCACCATCACCGGCGCCGCCACCGGGCTGAATACTCCCGTCGGCATCGCGCTGGATTCCAGCGGGAAGATCTATGTGGCGAACTTAGAAGCTCCCAGCGTCACGGTGTATCCGGCCGGCAGCAACGGCAACCAGGCGCCCAGCGCCACCATCAGCGGTGCCGCCACCGGGCTGAATCCGTTTTTTATAACGATCGGGCCGTGATTTCCGCCTACGGCGAAAATAGAGAGGAAAAAGTAGAGAGGGGACAAAAACCCCATCTATCCGGCGCGGTGGCGGCGCAGCCGCAGCACCCTGGCGAAGGCATCGAAGTCCTTGTCCGTGGTCATGATCGCCATCGATCGGCGAGAGGCGACCGCGCAGATCAGGAAATCCGTATGGGCGCCTTGAACTCCGCGCATACGGCAGCGATTGAAGAAAGCCGCGGCCTCTTCATAGTCGGCTGTGCTGATTGGGAGGTCCGGGAAGGCGCGCAACGCGCCGCGAAGCCGCTCGAATTGGGCGCGATCCTTGATTCCGGAAAGGATTTCCTGGCGGATCGGGCCGATCATGAACGCCCGGCCTTCGCGAATCAGATGGCCGAGTTCGATGGCCACCGGCTCAGAAATTGAACGCGCGCGCCGGAACGCGAGCGACCAGACGGAGGTGTCAACCAGAACGTCCACGCATCCGGCGATGGCGCTTGTAGTCGTAAGCGGGATCGAAGTCGAACCGGCCGAAGAGATCGATCGCGCGGACCTGTTTGCGCCGCTGGACATACTCCACGAGCGCCTCGGTCACCGTCGCCTTTTTCGTGCCGCGCTTGCCGATTCTGAGCGCCTCGTTCAGCAGGCGAACGTCGATCGCAAGATTGGTTGCCATGTGTAATAGTTTACACACGAGTTGCGGACCGGGCAAGCCCCAATTTCCGGCTGCGCCGGAAATAGAAAGGTAGCGAAGAGAAGGAAAGCGGAGGGAGCCGCCTCCTTCGTCAAGGCTCAGGACATGGATTGCACAGATTGACGCCGATTTTTCAGAAACTTTCTTATCTGCGAAATCCGCGGTTAATTCCGTTGGGGCGGCGCCACGGCGGCGTGCCAAATCGCGGCGAATTTGTGCTAATCCTGTTCCGATGCGCCATCGCCACATTCTCACCGGTCCGCTCCGAGCTTCGGTCTCGTGCTGGAAATCGTCGCCACTCTGCTAGCGATCGCCGCCGGGGCCGGATTTATCGGCTCGATCTCAGGCCTAGGCGGAGGCGTATTTATCGTGCCCGCGCTGGTGATCGGCGCGCACATGCCGATGCGAATCGCCGTCGGCGCGAGCCTAATCTCGGTGGTCGCGACCAGCGCCGGAGCGAGCGTCGCCTTCGTGCGCGACGGATGGACCAACCTGAAAGTCGCGATGGTGCTGGAATGCGCGACTGTCACCGGCGCGCTCATCGGCGCGTATCTCGCCGGAATCGTTCCGACGGTCGTGCTCGAATTGCTGTTCGCCGCGATGATGCTGCAATCGGCCTACTTTTCGGTGCGCCGGGCGGGCGACGATTTCCTGCCCACGGGCGACCCGATCTCGGAGCGGCTGGGATTGGGCGGCGACGTGCCGGACGAATCGGGCCGCCTCGTCCATTACGAAGTCGTCAAGCTGCCGCAGGGCGGCGCGCTGATGCTGGTGGCGGGGCTGATGTCCGGGATGCTCGGAATCGGCGCCGGCGCGGTCAAGGTGATCGCGATGGATTACGTCATGCACATCCCGCTCAAAGTTTCGAGCGCGACCAGCAATTTCATGATCGGGGTGACGGCGGGCGCGGGCGCGCTGGTGTTCCTGGCGCGCGGCGACGTTTCGACGACGATCGCGGCGCCGGTCGCGCTCGGAGTAACGATCGGCGCGCTCGTGGGCAGCCGGATGCTGCCGCATTTGCAGCTCCGCGCGCTGCGGATGGGCTTTGTCGCGATACTGCTGTTGATTGCAGTTGAGATGGGATGGCGGGCGCTGTCGGGGATTTGAAGCATGGCCACGGCGGAAGAAGATCGAATTCTGCGGTTCTGGACCCCGCTATTGCTGCGGACGATCCTGATCGCCGCGATGATCGCGATCGGCGCGGGGCTGATTATGGAAGGGTCCTTCGCGCCCGGCTATTACGTCGCGCGTTATCATGCGGTCCGCGCGGGCCATCTGACCGGCGGCGAGGACTTCGCCGCCCTAATCGCGGGCGCGAGGACCGGCAATCCGCACGCGATCCTGACGATCGGGCTGTTCATTCTGACTTTGGTGCCGCTCGCGCGGGTGGCCTTTTGCTTCCTGCTCTTTCTCCGCGAACGCGACTATACTTACGTGGCCTTCACGGCCTATGTGCTTACCGGATTGATCGCCGGAGTCGTGCTGGGCCGGATTGGGTAGGAATCGCCGGGAGGTTGACGCATGGAAATCAAGGGAAAGGCGGCTGTCGTCACCGGCGCCGGTTCGGGAATCGGACGCGCCACCGCATTGCGTTTGGCTCAAGAGGGCGCGATGGTCGCCGTGGCCGACCTCGACGAGGCGGGCGGTGCGGAAACCGTCCGGCTAATCGAGAGCGCCGGCGGGCGGGCGATTTTCGTCCGCGCGGAGGTAAACAATGCGGACGATTGCCGCCGGATGCTGGAGACCGCCGCGGCCAAATTCGGCCGCCTCGACATCCTGCATAACAACGCCGGCATCGCGAGCGGCGCGCCACCGTTTCCCGCCTCCGCGCCCGAACGATGGCGCCGCGTGATCGAGGTCGATCTGATCGCCGTGGCCTACGGATGCGGCCTGGCCGCGCCGCTAATGGAAAAGACCGGCGGCGGCGCGATCGTCAACACCGCCTCGATGGCGGGGCTTTATCCGCATTCGCTCGACCCGATTTACGGAGCGGCCAAGGCGGGCGTGGTCAATCTGACCCATTCGCTCGCGCCTTGGGCGCAAGAGAAAAAAATCCGCGTCAATTGCGTCTGTCCCGGAGTAGTCGATACGCCGATGGTCAAGCGGCTGCTCGACGAAGAGTCGAAACATGGAGCGCCGAGCTGGAAGCCGGCGAAAATCCTCCAGCCCGCGACCATCGCCGATGCGGTTATCGAGCTAATCCGCGACGATTCGATTTTCGGCTGTTCGATGGAAATCCGGCCGGGCGGCCGCCGCATCGTCGAGC
>JBOHWK010000156.1:0-2253 GCA_050736715.1 Binataceae bacterium (SeqCode)
GAGTAGAGCCGCTCCTCGACCACCTTTTGCATCCGGTGGATTTCGTCGATGAACAGCACGTCACCCTCTTCCAGATTGTTGAGGATCGCGGCGAGATCGGCGGCGCGCTCGATCGCGGGGCCGGAGGTGACGTGGACATTCACCCCCATCTCGCGCGCGATAATGTGCGCGAGCGAGGTTTTGCCGAGCCCCGGCGGCCCCGATAGCAGCACGTGATCGACGGCCTCCTTGCGCTCGCGCGCGGCCTCGATCGATATGCCGAGGATTTTCTTGGTGCGCGATTGCCCGATGAATTCGTTAAGCGCGCGCGGACGAAGCGCCAGATCGAGTTTGCGATCCTCTTCGCCGGCGGCGCGCGCCGTGACGCGGCCGTCGGGCGCCGCCACCGCATCGGCGCCGTCCGAATCGGCCCGCTGCGCGGCCGCGCGATGTTTACTTTTCGCCAAACAACACTCCCAGCGACTTTCGGATCAGCGTTTCCAAATTCTCCGATGCCGCCCCGGCGCCGCCCGCAATTGCCGCCTCGACCGCGCGGCGCGCCTCAACCGGTTTTACCCCCAAATTGACCAGCGCGGAAATCGCGTCGTCGGCGGGACCGGATGCGGCCGCGCCTTCGGTTCCGCTCCCGCGTCCCGCGCCATTGGCATGGGCGGGCGCCGCGCCGGATAATTTCAATTCGCCGATCTTGTCGCGCAACTCACGCACCACGCGCTCGGCGACCTTCGGACCCACGCCCGGCACCGCGTCGATTCGATCGACATCCTGCCGCGCGATCGCCGCCGCCAGTTCGTCGGGGGCCAGCACCGACAGTATCGCGAGCGCGAGCTTGGGGCCGACGTGCTGCACTCCCATCAGCAGATCGAACGCGCGCTTTTCGGTCGCGGTGGCGAATCCGTACAACATCGCCGCGTCCTCGCGCACGACGTGGCGGATTTCCAGCGCGACGCGCTCGCCTGTTCCCGGCAATCGGTAATAGGTGCTGAGCGGGATAAAGACTTCGTAGCCGACGCCGCCCGTCTCGACGACGATTCGGTTCGCCTCGCGCGCCATGAGGATGCCGGCCAATGTGGCAATCATCGCGACACCGCCCTTTTTTGCGCAGGCGGCCGGTTGCGGACGATCGACTCGCTGAGCCGCGACGGGCAGACTCGTTCCAGATGGCACAGCGCGATCGCCAGCGCGTCGGCGGCGTCGGCGGTAAGTTCAAGCGATGCTTCAAGTTCAAGCGTGCGCCGGACCATCCGGCCGATCTCCGCCTTGCCGGCATGGCCGTGGCCCGCGACCGCGAGCTTTACTTGATTGGGCGGATATTCGAAGAGCGGAATTTCGCGTTCCGCCGCCGCCAGCATCGCCATCGCGCGCGCCTCGCCCAACCGGAAGGCGCTGTGGACGTTGGCGGCCAGAAAATGGCGTTCGAGGGCTATCGCATCGGGCGCGTAACGGTCCGCGATCGCGAGCAGATTTTCATGGATTCGCCTGAGCCGCATCGGGCCGGGCGCAAGCGCGGTGGAGCGGATCGCGCCGGCGGCGACGAAGCGGAGACCGTCCGCCCGCCGTTCGATTATTCCGTAGCCGCAAACCGCGCTGCCGGGGTCCACCCCGAGTATCCGCATTCCCCACACCTCCGCCCAGTTCCGCGCCATGCCGAAATCGGCTTCGGACCGCAGGTCTCCCGATCAAGCCGCCGAGAACTGCGCCATCTCTTCTTCGCTGATGTCGAAGTTGGCGGCGACCGATTGCACGTCGTCGTGATCCTCCAAATCCTCCATCAGCTTAAGCACCTGGCCGGCCGCATGGCCGGAGACTGAAACCGTATTTTCGGGGTTCCGCGCTATCTCCGCGCCGGCGATCGCGATGCCCGCCTTTTCGATCGCCTCGCGCACGGCGGCGAATTTTTCCGGCGGCGTCAGCACTTGAAAAGTACCGTCGTCGGAACCAACGTCGTCGGCGCCCGCGTCGAGCGCGGCCTCGAGTAGCTTATCTTCGGCCACTGCGGACTTGTCGATTGCGATAACGCCGCGCTTCTTGAACATCCAGCCGACGCATCCCGCTTCGCCCAGGTTTCCGCCGTGGCGCGAGAAGATGAAGCGCAGTTCCGCGACGGTGCGATTGCGATTGTCCGAGAGCACGTCGGCCATGATTGCGACGCCGCCGGGGCCGTAGCCCTCGTAGGTAATCTCTTCCAGCGCCTCGCCGCCCAGTTCGCCGGTGCCCTTCTTGATCGCGCGGTCGATGGTATCGTTGGGCATCGAT
>JBOHWK010000157.1:0-3952 GCA_050736715.1 Binataceae bacterium (SeqCode)
AATTTCAGCCTGCCGGCGGCGCGGCGCGGCGCGCGCGTGACGGGCGCGGATGCCGACGCGGACGCGATCGCCGCCGCCGCACGCAACGCGCGGCGGCTCGGACTCGATAATGCGCAATTCATTGCGATGAAAGCGTCCGAGACGGCCGCGTTTCTCCATCGCGCGCGCTACCGGCCCGAAATCGCGATCCTCGATCCGCCGCGCGCCGGCGCGGCACAACTCATCGCGCCGCTCCTCAAGCTTCGTCCGCGCGCGATCGTCTATGTGTCGTGCGACGCGGCGACGCTCGCGCGCGACCTCCGCGGGCTAACGGCGGGAGGATACGAAATGGCGGGATTGCGCGCGTTCGATTTTTTTCCGAACACGCATCACGCCGAGATCGCGGCGCATCTGGTATTGACTTGAAGCGCGCGGCATTCCTAATGTAATTGGAGCGGCCGGATTCCCGGTCTTCCCGCCACAAGGTCAGGCTAAGCGATGCCCAAGCAGGAAAAAGAAAAGGAAAAACTCCAGCGCCCGAAAATTACGATCATTCCGGGCCGCGGAGTGGCGCAGACCATCAATTATCTCCTCGAAGACCGCGACGACCTCGAATGGATCATCGCGGTCGGCCGCACCAAGAACGGCGAACTGTTCTTTTATGACACCGGCGGCGACATCGTCGAGGACCTGGGCACGCTCGAATACCTGAAGGCGCGCATCGTGCGCGCCCATTTCGGCGACGAGTACGAATAATCGCGGCCGCGTTCATGGCGTTTAGGCCGCGGCCCGCGCCGGGCGATAGCGGCGGACATTGATTCGCCGCTCATGTTTTATCGCCTTGGCGAGATCGTACGCCAGTTGCATTTTCAGCCAAGTCTCCGGTGTGCTACCAAACGCCTTGGACAGACGGATGGCCATGTCAGGACTGACTCCCGCCTTGCCGGTAACCAGATTGCTGAGCGCCTGGCGGCTAACGCCCAGCACCTTGGCGCCGGAGGTAACATTCAACCCCAGGGCCTCAAGACAGCCGTGGCGCACGATCTGGCCCGGATGGACAGGATTCTTCATCGGCATGGTATGACTCCTTTCAATGATAATCGACCAATTCAACGTCACGGACGTCCTCGCCCTCAAAGCGGAATACGATCCGCCAGTTCGCCTTGACGGTCATCGCCCCCCCCCCCCGCCGATCGCCCTTCAGTTGGTGCAGGTGGTAGCCGGGGATATTCAACGCCCGCGGTGACGATGCGCCGTCGAGCAAGGTCAGAATTTCAAGCACGGTTGCGAGCAAGTCCGGACGAATCAGGCTTCTATCGTCCCGCTCATAAAGCCGCTTCAGGCCCCGATGCTTGAAGTTCCGGATCGCCTCCCTAGCGTAACGTGTCCATCGACACTTATCAAGAATTAGAGGAGCGCCGCCTTTCGGCCTTCAGCCCTAAATCTCATTCCGACGCTAAACTCGGTTTCGTGCCCCCTTTCCAAGATGGAGAGGGGGACGGGGGGATAGGACGCGGGCCGATTCATCCGCACCTCGCGATGTCGTTACTGTGGATTTGTTCAGGCTGAACTGGTTCATCCATAGGCGGGGGCGGGATGCGGTGTAGAATGGGCCTCATGATGACGGCAACAACCTCCTTCGGTTGCTCCGCGCCCAAGGAATGTCACCACCCTGAGCGGGTCGAGCGGTTTGCAACGGCGAAAAAGAATAAAAATTGCCGAACGAACCCAATTTGCGATCGGAATTCGCCGGCATTCTCAACGCTTTTTCCAAAAACGGGCCTCAAATCGAAGAAAAAGAACTGCCAAACGAACCCGATTCGCCAAGCTCGCGCTTGGACGCCGGGCATCGCGAGCCATCCCGCGGCGCGGGACCGCCTCCATCGGCTCGCGGTCAAATGCGCGGTCAAATGCGATCGATGAGGCCGCTTCTAATCCACGAATTCTTCCGCGGGCGGACGCGCGTAAATCGCGCCGTCCTCAACTTCAATCGGCACCCGATAAAGAAGCTTGCCGCACGCCGCCGCCGGTCCCGCGACGCATTCCCCCGTCTCCGGCTCGTAACAGGCGTTGTGCGTCTGGCACATCAGGTAGCGGCCCTCGCCGGCGAAAAATTGGTTTTCCACCCAATCCATCGCCATCGGCACATGGCGGCATCGATTGACGTAGGCGTAGAACTTGCCGCGATAGTTGATGAGAAAACATTCCTCGTCGGCGCCGCGAATCGGCAGCATGAATTTGAGCGATTCGCCCGGCGCGATTGCGTCCGCCGCCGCCACTTTATATCGCGCGGACGGCGGCGCGGAATTGCGCCGCGCGCGCGTGCGCGTTAGCGGAGCGTGGCGGCGATGGGCATCGGTCATTGAATTCGCTTGCTTGGAAGCCGCTTGCTTGCCGGATTCTGGCAAAGGCCGTAGCATCTGTAAACGAGGCGCGCGCGCCGCAGCGCAATCCTGACCGATGGACCAGCCTAAGATTCGCCCCGTCGAAGCCTTCCCGATCGAGCGGGAGGGCCAAACGGTGGTCTGTTTGCGCGACCCGGAGGGGCTGGCGCCCGAGCCGATGCTGCTCGGAATGGGCGCGTACTTTATCGTCACGCAATTCAATGGCGCGACGCCGCTCGGCGATATCCAAGCCGCGTTCGCGCGGCGCTTCGGCGAAGCGGTTCCGCTCGGCGCAATCGAGGGGCTAATTGCCGCGCTGGACGAGGCCTATTTCCTCGATTCGCCCGCGTTCGCCGAACGCCGCCGACTCGTCGCGGAGGAATTTTTCGCCGGCCCCGAGCGTCCGGCCGCGCTGGCGGGGTTGTGCTACGACCAAGACCCGGCGCGCCTGCGCCTCGAGTTGGGCGCGTACTTCGATCCGCCCGACGGACCGGGCCGTGCGCCGCACCGCCGCAACAATGCGCCGCTCAGGGGCCTCATCGCGCCGCACATCGATCCGCGCCGCGGCGCTGCTGCCTACGCTCATGCCTACTACGAACTGATGGCGCACGAGCCGCCGGAACTGGTGGTGATTCTCGGCACTTCGCACTACGGCGCGGGGCCGGAACTGTTTTCCGCGACGCGCAAGAATTACGCGACGCCGCTAGGCGCACTGGAGACCGATCGCGGGTTCCTCGAGCGGATCGCCGGCCGTTACCGCGGCGGCGATTTGTTCGCGGACGAACTGTTGCATCGCACGGAGCATTCGATCGAATTTCAGGCGCTGTTTCTGGCCTACGCGCTCGGCGCGCGCGGCTATCGAATCGCGCCGATTCTAGTCAGTTCGTTCCATGATCTGGTTCAGCGGGGCGCCGCGCCCGCGAGCGATCCGCGCGTCGGTTCGTTCCTGGAGGCGATTCGGGCGGAATTGGAGGCGGACGGGCGGCGCGTGCTGATTCTGGCCGGCGTCGATTTCGCGCACGTCGGACGTAAATTCGGCGACGATTTCGCGGTGGACGAGGCGGTTGCCGAGCGCGTCCGGCATGAGGATGCGCGGTTAATCGAGCGCATCGCGGGCGGCGATCCGGAGGGATTCTTCGCCGAGATAATGAAGGATCGCGACGCGCGCAAGATTTGCGGGCTGGCGCCGATGTACACGCAGCTCGAACTGTTGCGTGGGCGCACCGGCCGGCTGCTCAAGTACGGCATCGCGATGGAGCCGCAGACCGAATCGGCGGTCTCGTTCGCCAGCCTCGCGATCGACTGAATCGCAAGGTGCCGCGGCAGCGGATTTCCGCGCGCTCGGCAGGCATCGCGATGAAGCCATTTTCGCTCCTTGACGCGGATGCGCCCAATGGCTATACAAGTGGTAGGGTTTATTGACAACGAAGCCAAGCTAGGCATCGGGGAGGCGCTTATGGATGCGCAAATGCCTGAACGAGCGGAGGCGCGGCTGCTCCGGCGGCTCGGAGCGATGGGATTGCCGGGAGCGGCGGCGGCCGCGCTCCTCGAACGCCGCACGATAGTGCGGTATTCGAAGGGCGCGGAAC
>JBOHWK010000158.1:0-8554 GCA_050736715.1 Binataceae bacterium (SeqCode)
CCGCCGCCGCCAACGCTGACCCGATCGCGCAACTGAACCGCAAACCAACCCTCGAACAATCCATCCTAACGCTCCAAAAGGAAGCCAAGTTCTTGCTATTCAGCCATTTTTCCGCACCCTGCTAGGATCGGGAATCTCAATGAGTACGCTTGCCCTTTCGCCGATCGCGTTGAGCGAGTTGCCCGAAAGCCATATTCTTCTGTCGATTACGAGAAAGCGATCGTGGAGAGGTGCAGACTCACCAGCGAGCACTTTCGCGCTGACCGTGACATGATTTTGAACGTCATGAAGAACTTTCTCCAGCGTTTCCCCCAACTCGACTCCATCCACTTCTTTGCGGAGATGCTCGGCTGATGTGACAATTTCGACTGGAACCGTCTTGGACGACACAGCCAAGGCGAATCTTACGATCTCTACGGCGCTGAAGTATGGATCAATGATCCGCGCGTATTGGCTGGCCTGCTGGAGTAGTGCACGAATGTGATTCGCCGCGGTCAGCGGGTCGTCAAACCATCGTACGCCAAGTCTGTCGGAGATTCGTCGGCGCTCTTGCGCGCTCTGGTCTCTGACATGAAGAGCCGGGACCGAAAATGGGCGAGGTGTTTCACCAATCACCATAGACCCTCCGCTATGTAGGGGAATTCGCCGTGTAACATCGAACCTCTCGCGAGTTTTCCCCTCGATCACAACCTGCAGGCGGCTCTCGCCAATTTCTCCGCCAAAGAAGATCGTTCTCACAAATGACCCTATATCGCTCCACCAGCAGAGCCCGTCCTCTGGATGAATAATGGCGAGACCCGTGTGGACTACCCGCCTCGACCACGGAAGGCGCAAGACGGACTCAGTAATCGTAAGGCGCACGAGTTCGGAAAAGCCCAATGGTCGTCGCTCGATCGCAAAAATTTCGGCGCCCTTCATATCTGCGCCAGGCCAAGTGGTCAGCCTTATGACCTCATCGTCTCCGTCTGTTCGAGGCTCAAGATGCCTCTCCACGGCTCGCAACCTGGAGCTATATCGGGTGTGGAGAAGTGACCCTAGATAGAGTCGATGATCGCGCAGATCGAAAAAAAGCTGATCGGCAAGCCATTCTGCAGTTTCTGCGTCTTCCAGTTCGGAATGAGAATCCTCAGGTGCGTCGGGGAACAACCCCCGCACGTACACAGCACCGTGGCTCGCTGGAAGGAAGGGAAGCTCCATCGCCATCGATTCCCCACCACCTTCCGGTTCGAGTATCTTCGGCGGTGCGAGGAGGAGTGAATTGTCGCCGGCGGTGGTCTTGTCCGGATGGACTGGCAGCTTTAGTGCCCCCGCCTTGGCGACCTCGTACCAGTGTTCTGCCGCATCAGCGGTCATCGGAAAGCGTGCGACGTAAACGTAAGTCTGCTCGGTACCTTTGACCCGATGGGCGACGAAGGGATGCCCACGAAGGTATGGCATCGCCGCAGGTAGGAGCTCCACCCAGCCGAAGATCAGGCGTCGTTCCTCTTTGTAGCGCCGCCAAGCGAGATGAACGAGAGCACGCTCCGAGGATTTTTGACCGGAATCTCGATCCATAGGTCTTTCTCTACACCAATCCGGCTTCGCGATCGAAGCTGTGTCCGGGCTGTGGGTTATTTTTTCTAGACGATTGATTGTGTCGATACAAAATCATTGCTTGCATTCAAATTGAAAGTGTGCAAAATTCCTGACCCATGAAAGTTCAGCAGCAGACCCTATCGGTGCGGATTTCAGACGCCTTGCGGCGCCGCTTGGAAAGCGCCCGGCACCTGGCCGGCAGTACGGCTGACGAGCCGGTTTCGATTTCCGAGGTCGCCAAGAGGTTCCTCGAAACCGCGCAAGACGACAACATCGAAGCCAGCGAGCTCCTTAGCCGACCGACGGAGACGCTTTTGGGCATCCGCCACAAATGGGAGCGGCAGCAGGGCGTCTCCCGCCCGGAATGGCTGACGCTTGGTTATTTCCTGCAGGCCGGATGCGAGGATATCTGGGAAGGCGCTGAGCAACTGCCCACGAGCGAGTCATACGCGGACTTGCTGGAAGCATTCATAGTGGCGCGCGGTGTCCGGAGCGGGAAAGACCCCGAGGCTGACAAAACTTATGTCGGAAATCTTGATGCCGAGGCGGTGGCGCAGGAATCGAAGGGAGCCGGGCGGGAGGATTCGGACGGGGTGGTCAAGGTTGCACGCAACCTCATCCGCCGACTCAGGGAATCGTCCTCGTCGAAGCCCAAACCTGTCTTTGTCGGCCGCAACCTCTACATGGTCTTCCGGGACGAACAACTGAAGGGAATCGAAGCGCTCAACAAGGCTTTGCTGCCGTATATGCCGGCGCTGTTTCGGATCGCCGCGCGAGGTCATTACCTGCGCGAGGGAAGGCCGGTGCGTGAACGGCTCGATCAGGTTCGCAAAGGATTTGAGGGGCCTCAGCCTCCACCAGTGGTGTCCGGCGATTTGCGGCTCTCGATCACGATCGATGCAACCAACGAGTTCTCTTTTTTGCTCGACTTTGGACCGCGGCGCGTGCTTTATCCGCTCGATTCATACCCTGTGATTCGCGGGTTTGCGGCGATGCTTGCGGCGGTCAAGCCCGGCGGGACTTGGCGGGGGAGAGAGTTCTTTGGCTACGCCGATCGGGGCGGCGAGTCCTTCAACTTCCGCCGCCGGAGCAATGGGATCACGCTCACGTTCACGGGCGAAGAATGGCGCACGCTCGGAAAACTGGTAAATCGGGCCTTGGAATTGCCGGAAATGCAACCGGCGCTGGAGGATGCGCTCTGGGCATACGGCGAGATTTAATTTGACGATTGCGACGCGCTGCGGATGACTCGGCTGCGGCATGGTGGAGGACAAGCGCGATGCTGGAATGGAAGTTCAAGAAATCAGCACAGGGAGTTCTACATCATGGATCAACTACGGGAACAGGAAGGCGAGAATCGGGCCGGGAATGAGAGCGAATACGTGACCGTCCCGCAACTGGCGAAGAAGCTTCACCTCAGCCCCAAAACCATTTACAACTGGATTCGGTTCGGCGACATTGGCGAAGAGGACGGCATCTTCGACGTGCATGGGCGAATGCTGATCCATTGGCCGACATTTCGCAGCCGCCAATTCAAGCCTCTGCGCCGGCCAAATGGCGCCCTCTGAATAAGCCAAGGAGCGAAGCACATGGCGTGGCTGGAAACCGTTACCAAGGAAAATAAGCGGTATCTCCGAATCGGATTCAAACTGCCGGGCCGCAGCGGCAAGTTTCGGGAACCGCTTGGCCTTGAGGATAATCGCAGGAACCGCGCGCTCGCGAGAGAGCAGGTCCAAAAGGCGATCGAGCGGGAGATCGCGACGGGAACTTTCGACTATGCCAAGCGCTTTCCCGATAGCCCGCGGGTCAAACGCCTCGGATTGCAAACGGATGAGCCGATCACCTTGGGTGATTTTGCTGAGAACGTCTGGTTGGTCGAGCGGCGCGCTAGCCGGATCAAGCGTTCGACGCATCATTCGTACACAGACATCTTTCACACGCATATCAAACCAGCCAGAATCGCCACGATGCTGCTTCGGGAAATCAAGGTCAGCGACATCAATGCGTTCAAGCTTGAATTGGATGCGAAGAGAATCAAACTGAATGCGAAATCGGCCAAGACCGGACGACCGCTGAGCGCGCGCCGCAAGGTAATGGCGTTGCGCGAATTGGGCGCGATCCTCAAGCTGGCGCGTCGCCTCGATCATGTTGGGAAGGATTTGATGTTCTACGTCGATAAGAGCTTTGCCAACGAGGGCGCGATTGAAGACGCGCCGGGCGAGAAGCTGAGTCCGTTCACCGCCGACGAGGTTGTGAAAATTCTTGGAGCGGCCTCAGAGGACGACCCTTCGGATTGGGAGCGAAGGCTTCTTGAGGTTCTGTTCTTCACGGGCATGCGCCGCGGCGAGGCGTTCGGCTTGCGATGGTCGAACGTGTTCTTCGATCGCGGCGTTATCGCCGTCCGGCGGAGCATCACGATTCACGGCGAGAGTTCGCCGAAGACGGCCAGGAGCATCCGCGATATCGAGATGCTGCCCCGCGTTCGCAACATGCTGCTCGAACAGCGGCGATGGGTGACGGGAAGGTTCGAGCTCGGGAGCGAGTTTGTCTTTCCGAACGGCGTTGGCAGTCCGCTCGAAGTTCACAACTTCAGCTTCCGGGTCTGGCCCAGAATCGTGAAGCAGGCGGGAATCCCGTATCGCGCTCTGAAACAGACGCGGCACACGTTCGCCACGCTGATGCTTCAGCAAGGGGCGCCGCTCGACTGGTTGCAGCGCCAAATGGGGCACGAGGACCTTCAAACTCTCATCAAGCATTACTGGAAATACATCAACCCGCAGCGGTTAGGATTGGACGTGGTTGCCCGCCTGGAGGCGCTCGGAAGGGACCAAAGTCGTGCATCGTATGCCCAACTATTGCCCAACTCGGCAGGGTCAGCACTAAAATCGGGTGAGATCGCAGGGTAAGAGACGTGGCTAAACACCTTAAATTATTGATGAATTTTGATATACGCGCCCGTAGCTCAACTGGACAGAGCATCGGACTTCGGATCCGAGGGTTGGGGGTTCGACTCCCTTCGGGCGCGCCAACTACCGATGAAGCTGATCGAGATTCCATCGGCCGGCGCCGCCGGCTTCGCAACTATTTGATTTCGATCGGGCGCGAGGGCACGAACGTGAAGCGGCTCTTGAACCGCAGGAACGGCAGTTCCAGCCAATGGTACGAGGCCGCCGCGAGCATCGTGCTGAGCGCGAGCGCGATGACCGCATAGACGATATATACCGGCCCCGCCATCCACGGCGCCGCTCCCGCCCGAGTCAGCCATCCCAGCACGACGCGGAACATCAGAACGCGCGCGGTGACGATCGCGACGCCGTGATACACATACAATCCGAACGAAATCTCTCCCAAGTACCGCAGCCACGGATTCAGCATGAATCGCGCCCCGGCTTCCCCCGCGCCGATCGCGGAGAGCAGGATGGCGGCGTTGGCGATCGCGAGCGCCGGGTAGGCGAGCGCCGCGTGCAGCATCGTGGGATTCCTCGACCAGAAGTCGCACGGCCCCGCCGCGAACAGCCACCCAGCCAATCCTATCGCCAGCAGGCCGAGCCGCGGCGCAATGCCCATTTCGGCCACCCGATCCGAGGCGAACGCGGCCACGACGACTCCCACCGCGAACTGGTCCATGCAGACGAATGTGTTCTGCCACAGCGGAGGATTGACGTAGCCGAATTGGACCAGGAGAATTCGCGCCAGAATCGCCAGCACCGCCATTACCGCGGCGACGATCGTGAGGCGGCGGCGCGATCCGATTCCCACCACGAGCGGAAACGACAAGTAGAAATGCTCGCCGACGCTGACGGCCCACAGCGGCCCGAATACCAAGTTTTGATAAAAGCGCAGGTTTCCCAAAAAGACAACCGTCAATAGCAAGTATGCCGAATCGACAGTGTAATATCCGCTGAATCGGGAAAGCAGGAATGCCACGATTGTGAACGAATAGTAAAGCGGCCACAGCCGCAGAATCCGGCGGACCTGGAAGGAGCCGTAATGGATTCGGCCAGTCGCGGCGATCTCGCGCAGGAACAGTTTGGTGATTAGAAACGCGCTCAGCGTGAACAACAGCGCCGCGCCGAATCCGCCCGTCGCCAACAGATCGCGGGCGATTCCGCGCGGCCAGAAGGGCAGCGGCTGAACCGGCAAATGAAAGAGGAAGACCGCGAAGAACGCGAGGAATCGGAGCGCGTCAAGCTCCGGAATGTAAAATCGCGCGGCGGCCTTCTTTCCCGCCGTGCCCGGCGCGTTCGCATTGGGCGCGGCCGTTTGCGGGAGGGCTGGCATGTCAGGGCTTTTTATCATTGCGCGGCTCTCGCGGCGAGGGCCGGGACGCCGCGCCTCGCGGGCGGCGCCGAAACCGGATTATGCTATGAATGACACGCGAACCAAATGGAACCGGTGCGCAAATGCGACGTGCTGATCGCCGGCGCGGGTCCGGCCGGGCTGGCCACGGCGCTGTTCGCCTTGCGCGAACGGCCCGCGCTGGCCGGCCGGATCGTTCTGTTGGAGAAATCGGCGCATCCCCGGTTCAAGGTCTGCGCCGGCGGCCTGATTCCCAAGACGATCCTCGCGCTCGACGAGCTGGGAATCGAGCTTGACGTTTCAGCCGCGCGAGTCACCGGCGGCGCGGCGCGCACGCCCGTGGGCGATATCGATCTCCCCACCGGCCGCGGCGTCATGTGTACGATCGTCCGGCGCGACGAATTCGACGCGATGCTCGCGCGCCACGCGCGCAACGCCGGCGCCGGGATCGTGGAATATGCGCGCGTGCTCGAAGTGGAACAGGACGCGGAGCGCGCGCGCGTGCTCACCGATCGGGGAGTTTTCGAGGCGAAAATTATCGTCGGCGCGGACGGTTCCGGCAGCCGCGTGCGCCGCGCGATCTTCGGCGATCGCAAGGAGGCGATCGGACGCGCGCTGATGACCGACATTCCGGCCGACCCGGTGCAGGCTCCCGAATTCGCCGCCGAGCGCTACCGCTTCGATTTCCGCTGCGTCAGCCGGGGAATCCGCGGCTACGCCTGGTCGTTCCCGTGTTACATCGGCGGCCGGCCGCATCTGAACGTAGGGATTTACGATCAGCGCCCGCGCGAATTTACGGAACGCGGCGGAGAACAGGCGCGCATGATCGAGGAACTCGCCGCCGCCTTCCCCGAACTTCCGCTCGATCCGGCCATTCGCGGGGCGGGCCGATGGCGCGCCTTTCCGATTCGATGGTACGAGGCGCGCGATCGGTACGCCGCCGGCCGCACGATTCTTGCCGGCGACGCGGCGGGCGTCGATCCGCTGATGGGCGAGGGCATTTCGTGCGCCTTCGAGCACGGCAAACTCGCCGCGCGCGCGATAGTTCGCTTTCTGGACGGCGAAGCGAACGCGCTCGGCGCGTATGGCGCGGCGATGCATCGCGGCGCCGCCGGCCGCAAGCTGGCCAAGCTCGCATTCGCGGCGCGCCATTTTTACGGGCCGCGCCACCGAATGTTTTTCCGGCTTGCGCTGATCAACCGCAGTGCCGGCGAGATCGGCATCGACTGGTACAACGGCGCGCGCCATATCGACGAACTTCCCGTGCCCGCCCTGATCGCGCGATGGGCCCGCGCGGTTCTATTTGGTTCGCCGGCGCGGTAGCATCGAAACAACGGTTGCGCGCAAATGCGGCGCGACGTGGAGGAATGGGCAGGATGGCTTCGGAGCGCCGCGGAAAACGGCGAACGCGAAAGCGGCGGCCCGGATGGCTGCTGATCGGCGCGATTGCGGCGCTGACCGCGGGCTTTATGGCAAGACGGATGGCGATTCCCGAGGCGCTGCATTTTCTGACGCATCGCCCTCCGCCGCCCGTCCATTACCAACCCATCCCGGCCGGCGGCGGCGCGGGCGAGACCCGATAAAACGCGCGATGGCCGCGGCGATTCAAATTGCGGACGATTTGGGATTCCGGCTCGAACTGGCGCATCCGCCGCGCCGGATCGTTTCGCTGGTGCCGAGTTGGACGGAGACCCTGTTCGCGCTCGGCGCGGGCGGGGAAATCGTGGGCGTCACGAAGTTCTGCGTGGAGCCGGCCGCGGCGGTCAAATCGCTTCCCAAACTCGGCGGCACCAAGAATCCCGACCTGCAGGCGATCCAATCGCTCGCACCCAGCCTGGTAATCGCCAACGCCGAGGAAAACCGGCGCGAGGACCTCGAACGGATGCGCGCGATGGGAATCCCGGTCTTCATCACCTATCCGCGCACGGTGCCGGCCGCGGTCGAATCGCTGTTGCGGATCGGCCGCGCGATCGGCCGCGAACCTGCCGCCGCCGCACTGGCGCGCCGGATCGCGCTCAGCGTCAGCGAAATCGAGGCCGCAATGGGCGTGTGGGCGAAGCTCCGCCTGCGCGTCTTCTGCCCGATTTGGAAGAATCCCTGGATGTCGTTCAACGCCGACACCTACGCCCATGACGTGCTGCGGATGCTCGGCTACAACAACATTTATGCGGCGGCGGGCGAACGCTACCCGGCGACCACCGTCGCGGAGGCGATCGAGCGCCGCCCCGACATTGTGATTCTGCCCGACGAGCCGTACCGCTTCGGCGAGCAGGACTTGGGCGAATTGCGCGCGGTGTTGCCGCCGCCGCTCGCGCGCCGGATGCTGATCGTGAGCGGCCGCGACCTGCATTGGTACGGCGTTCACATGGTGCGCGGGCTTCGCTCGCTCGCCGCCAAGATGGCGCGGGTGCGCGCCGCCCTTATCCCCGCCGCCCGCCGCCGCCGGTGACTGCAGCGGCGGGGCGGTTCGCCAATCGGCGCCGACAGCGCCGGGCCGGCAAATTGGGTTCGTTTGCTCAGCTTCGTATTTCAAAATCGAACCGTCCTTTTCCAAAAAAGCCTTGAAAATGCTGGAGAATCCGATCTCAAATTGGGTTCGTTCGGCATTTTTTATTCTTTTTCTCCGTTGCAAACCGCTCGACTCTTTCACCGTGGTGACATTTCTTGAGCGTGGCGCGGC
>JBOHWK010000159.1:0-51824 GCA_050736715.1 Binataceae bacterium (SeqCode)
CGCCTACGCGAAGCGGCGCTTGAGCTTTCCCACGATCGCGGCGTGGCGCGCGCCGGCCGCGCTGAATTCGATTCGGCGCGCGTTCGCCGCGGCGAAATCGATCTTGACCGAGAGATAGTCAAGCTCCGCGCCTTCGCGCAGCCGCTCGAACCATTCGACCGCCGCCACCCCCTCCGAAAACAGGTATTCGCGCAGGCCCAGATCGTCGAGTCCGGCCGTTTCGAGCCGGTAAAGATCGATATGGTAAAGCGGGATGCGCCCGCGATGCTCCTGAATCATCGTGAAGGTCGGGCTTAGGATGTCCTCCTCGCGAAGATGCAGTCCGCTCGCGAGACCTTTGATAAACACCGTCTTGCCCGCGCCAAGATCGCCGATAAAGCCGATTAGCTCACCGCCTTCGAGCAGCGCGGCAAGGCGGCGACCCCACGATTTCGTCTCATGGGGCGACCGGCTTTCGATCGCGAATACAATCGCAGCCTGCGATTTATGTGGGGCGGCTCTCATGGCTAAATTTGAATTATAGCTCAGCGGAATCACCACGATGAGTCATTGGGGGCGAGCTTGCAAACGACCTAACCCCCTGCCCCCCCTTCCCATGAATGGGAAGGGGGAAAACGAGAGTTTATTTTTCTTTTTTGGTTCCCCTCTCCATTTATGGGGAGGGGTTAGGGGAGGGGTCGCATACCTAATGCCGCGCGGGCCGCGGGCAATTCTTCGATTACGTCGCCCGCCAAATAGCCCACGCCGCCCCTCCGCGCCGCGACTCGATCGGCGGCATGGCCATGAAGAAAAACGCCAAGCGCGATCGCGTCGAGCGGGCGCATCTTCTGCGCGAGCAGCGCGCCGATTATTCCCGACAGCGCGTCGCCCATCCCCGGCGTCGCCATCCCCGGATTGCCGCTGGAATTGACATAGACGCATCCGTCGGGCGACGCGATCACGCTGGCCGCGCCCTTCAGCACCACGAATGCGCGCGCCAGTTCGGCAAGCCGGCGCGCCGCTGAAATGCGATCCGCGTTGATTTCCGCAGTGCTGGAATTCAGCAATCGTGCGGCTTCTCCCGGATGGGGCGTCAGGACGACCGGGCCGCGCGCGCCGCGAACGACCTGGCAGCCCTTTTCGGCTAAAGCGTTGAGGCCGTCGGCGTCGATCAGAAGCGGGCGGCCCTTCAGGCAGCCGTCGTCGATCAGCCATTCAACGAGCCGCCGCGTGCCATCGTTGAGTCCCGCGCCGGGTCCAAAGACGATCGCATCCTTTCCCGCGAGCAGGAGGCTCAAAGCGCGCGGCGCGTGCGTGGCGTCGAAATTGCCGTCGCGATCGGCGATCGGTTCGGTCATCAACTCTGCTTGTCCCGCCGCGACGATCGGCTGAATCGATTCGGGCACTACCGCGGTCACGAGTCCCGCGCCCGTCCGCAGCGCCGCGCGCGAAGCGAGCAGCGCGGCGCCGGACTTGCCGCGTCCACCGGCGATTATAATCGGATGGCCGTAATTCCCCTTGTGCGAATCGCGCGGACGCGGCGCGATTAAGCCGCGAACGTCAGCCGCTTCGAGCAAGCGGCCGCGCGGCGCAATCGCTTCGATCGCGCGCGAGGCGAAGCCGATATCCGCAACCTTGAGTTCGCCGCAATATCCGGCGCCCGGATACGACACGTGGCCGAATTTCGCATAGCCGAAGGTCACCGTCATCGATGCGCGCACGGCAGCGCCCATAATCGCTCCGGTGTCCGCGCTCACTCCCGACGCGATATCGACGGCAACTACCGGAACGCCGGCCGCATTGATGAGTTCGATCGCACGGTGCGCGCCGCCATTCACTTCCGCGTTCAGCCCGGTGCCGAAGATGCCGTCGATTATGGCCGTGGGCCGCTCGCCAAAGGCCGCCGATACCTCCGCTTCGTCCCGCGCTTCGATCGGCTTTCCGCCGCAGCCGAGGTATTCCGCACAGGCGCGCGCCGCATCGCCTTTCAACTCCGATTTGCGGCCAAGCAGAAGTGCGCGCACGGCGATGCCGCCACGGATCAATCGGCGCGCCGCAACCATCGCGTCGCCCCCATTGTTCCCCTTGCCTGCCACGACGAGCACCTCGCTCGCCGCATCGCTGAACGATTCGAGGAGAGCGGCCGCCACCGCCTCGCCGGCGCGCGTCATCAACGAATACGACGGTACGCCGTAGTCGTCCCGGCTGATGCGATCCAGTTCGCGGCTCTGTTCGGCGTCGAGCAGAATCATCGCGCGCGATATTATCAAAGCCGGTGCTGCGCGGCATCATCGGCTCTGGTCCGGGGCGCCCGCACCCACAATGTGAACCCCGCCCATCACACCGCAACGGGATTGCCCGCTCCCGGCGGGAGAGGGACAATTCATCGTTTCGGATGATTCGGCTGAGCGTCAACGTGAACAAGATTGCGACGCTGCGCAACGCGCGCGGCGGCGACATTCCAAATGTCGTGCAGGCGGCGCGCGCCTGCATCGCGGCGGGATGCCACGGCATCACGGTTCATCCGCGTCCCGACGCGCGCCACATCGCCTATCAGGACGTATTCGATCTGGCGGCGATCCTCACGGTCGAATTCAATATTGAGGGTTATCCCAGCCCCGAATTTCTCGACCTCGTGTGCGCCGTGCGTCCCGCTCAATGCACGCTCGTTCCCGACGCGCCGGGAGTGCTTACCTCGAATGCGGGGTGGAGCCTCGGCGGCGACAAGGAATGGTTGCGCGGCGTTCTAATGCGGCTGCGCAAGGCGGGAATTCGGGCCAGCCTGTTCCTCGATCCCGATGAAAATCAAATCCGGCGCGCGCGGGAGCTGGGCGCGGCGCGAATCGAATTGTACACGGGTCCCTATGCGTACGCATTCGGAACGCCCGCGGGCGAAACAATTCTTGCGGTGCATCGCGAAGCGGCGCGGCTCGCACGGAAAATCGGCCTCGGCGTCAACGCCGGTCACGACCTCAATCTCGAAAACATCCCCGCCTACGTCAAAGCGGTGAGCGGCTTGCAGGAGGTTTCAATCGGCCACGCGCTGATTTGCGACGCGCTGTACATGGGATTGTCAAAGGCGGTAAAGGCGTACCTGAAGGCGCTCGGCGCAAAGCCGCTTGCGGCAAAGCGCCAACGCTGAAATGACCTAACCCCCCTATCCCCCCTTCCCATGAATGGGAAGGGGGAAAACGAGAGTTTCTTTTTACTTCTTTGGTTCCCCTCTCCATTTATGGGGAGGGGTTAGGGGTGGGGTCTCATCGCGCGGCACCCGCCTCTTTGCGGATGGCGGCGCCGATCTCGCGGGCGAGCGCCCCGATTTGTGCGGCGTCCTCCCCCTCGACCATCACGCGCGCGAGCATCTCGGTGCCCGAATAGCGCACGAGCAGCCGGCCGCGCCCGGCCAGCCGCCGCTCCGCGTCCGCGATCATCCGCTTGACGCCGCGCATCTCGCCGATCGGAACGCGCCTTTTGACCGGGACGTTCTCCAGCACCTGCGGCATCCGGCGCATCGCGCGCAACTCGCTGAGCGGCTTGCCAGTCTCCACCATGACCGCGATAACTTTGAGCGCCGTGATGAGGCCGTCGCCGGTGGTCGAATCGTCCAGGAAAATGACGTGGCCGGATTGCTCGCCGCCTAGATTGTACCCGCCGGCGCGCATTTCGCGCGCGACGGCGGGGTCGCCGACCTCGGTGCGAATCAACTTGACCCCGGCGGCCCGCAGCGAGATTTCGAGGCCGACATTGCTCATCACGGTTGCGACCACGGCGTTCCCTTTGAGCCGTTTCCCGGCCGCCATCGTCCGCCCCATCAGCGCCATTACGTCGTCGCCGTCGAAGATTTCGCCGCGCTCGTCGATCAGGATCGCACGGTCGCCGTCGCCGTCGAGCGCGACGCCCACGTTCGCCCGCTCGCGCATGACGGTTTCGCGCAATCGCGCCGGATGCGCCGCGCCGCAATCGAGGTTGATGTTCTTGCCGTCCGGCTCGGTTGCGATCGCCACCACGTCCGCGCCGAGCTCCTCCAGCAATTCGGGGCCGACGCGGTAGGCGGCGCCGTTGGCGCAATCGATCGCGATTTTCAAACCGTCGAATCCGATTTCGCGCGGGATGCGTCCTTTGAGGAACACCAGATAGCGGCCCAGCGCGTCGTCGATTCGCGCGGCTTTGCCGATGTCGCCGGGCGCGGCGCGATAACGCGCAATCGCGCCGTCGCGCAGAGCCAGCGCCTCGATCCGGCGTTCGGTCTCGCCGTCGAGTTTGAAGCCCTCGCGCGAGAAAAACTTGATGCCGTTGTCCTCGAACGAATTGTGCGAGGCGGAAATCACCACGCCCGCGTCCGCCCGCATCCCGCGCGTCAGGAACGCGATCCCCGGCGTCGGCAGCGGTCCCACCAGCCACACATCGGCGCCCATCGAGCAGACCCCCGACGCCATCGCGGTTTCCAGCATGTATCCCGACAGGCGCGTGTCCTTGCCGATGAGAATTCGGCGATGACGCCCGGAGGGGTTGCGGAAGACGTGCGCGAGCGCGCGGCCCAGCTTGAGCGCGGTTTCGGAGGTCACCGGCTCCCGGTTGGCGACTCCCCGGACTCCGTCGGTGCCGAAGAGCTTACGACGCGCGTCCATCGCTCCCCGCTTTGATTCGCTGGTGGTATGCCCTGAACTTGATTCGATCCGGCAACTCACGAACCAATTTCATTCCGGCCGGCAGATTCACCATCAGCGGCAATTCATGCGAACCGGGCTTGATTCCGTCCGCATTGACGTAGAGCAGCCCCTTGGGATTGACCGTGGCGAGTTGGTTTTCCGGCCCGCGAATCGTGACCGACGCTAGCTGCGGTTTGAGCCGGTATTTGTAGCCGCTATTGCGGACCTGGACCGCGACCTGATGGAACTCGCGCTCGGCGATCTTAGGCGCGATCTTCACTCGGGCTTCGACTTGCGCCACCGAGTAGCGCGCCGACCCTTCGGGCGGCAACAGCCCGACTAAGTGCTGGGCATCGGCCGCGAGCTTGCTCACGTCGAACGGTTCCGTCGGGGCCTGCATCAGGCGGGAAACGTCGCGCGAGGGGCCGGTGACGGTGACGTTCGACGGTTCGGTCGCAACCGAAACGATCCGGTAGCCCTCCGCCACTTTGCCCTCAATCGTCAGATGCACCGGAAGGACGCGGCCGATCTCGCGGTCGATGTCGAGCGTAATCTGATCGGGCGAAATCCGCGTGACGGTCGCGCGCTTCACGTCGAACATCGAGGGATAAATCTTGAACTCCGACTGCCCCATCGTCACGCCCGTGAGATTGAGCTTGAGCGTCAATTGCTCCGGCTCGAGCAGTGACAGGAGCATCCGCGGCCCCATCACCTCCAGGTTCACGAAATCGGGCGGCCGGTTGACGATCAACATCGAGGGCGGCAGCGATCGGTAGCTGATCGGGACCTTGAGCGTGACCATCGCGTCGCGCTCGCCCGCGTTGACGAATACCCACAGGCCGATCGCCAGCAACAGCGACAGAATGCGCAGGCCGTTGTCGCTGGTGAGCAGGCCGCGCGCGGCGCGGCCGACTTTGAGGGTCGTTCGATTCGGGGATGGCATGGACGATGGTCCGGCGGCGCGGCGGATTCTCCTACGCCGGCAGCTTTCTAAGCTCCTCTAACAGTTGCGCCGGTTCCAATCCGCGGCGCAGGACTCCGTCCTGGGCGAGCGAAATCGTCCCATCCTCCTCGGACACGACCATCACCACCGCGTCGCTGTCCTCGGTCAGGCCGATGGCGGCGCGATGGCGCGTGCCGAGTGCGAGGCTCACGTTCGGATTGGTCGAGAGCGGCAGCAGGCAGGCGGCGGCGATCGCGTCCCACCCGTTTACGATTACGGCGCCGTCGTGGAGCGGTGAGCCGGGCATGAAGATGGTCTCGATCAATTCGGGCGATACGCGGGCATTGAGCGTCCGGCCGGTTTCGGCGACTTCCGCCAACCCGTCCTCCCGCTCGATCACGATTAGCGCGCCGATCTTCCGCGCGGCGAGCCACGCCGCGGCCGCCGCCAATTCCTCGGCGGCGGAGATCGCGGCAGGCCGCGGCCCAAAAAGCGATTGCGCGCCCACCCGCGTCAAGGCGCGCCGGATGTCGGCTTGGAACAGCACGACCAGGATGATGAACAGCGAACCCAAGAAATTCTTGAGCAGCCAATTGAGCGTGAACAGGCCCAGCAGTTGCGAGGCGCCGAACGCCACGCCGACGATCGCCATCCCAACCACCATCTGCATTGTGCGGGTGCCGCGGATCAGCAGTGCGATCCGGTAGATCACATACGCCACGATCAAGACGTCCAGCACGTCCTGCCATCGCGGCATCGGTATCAAAGGCAGAGTAAAGTTCATCGCGCCGCCGCCATTCCCCAACGTTCCCGCATCGCCGCCGCCATCCGCATCGCCGCCGCCTGCGCGCGCGGGTCATGCACCCGCAGGATCGAAGCGCCGCGCGCGATCGCAATCGCATTCGCGGCCGCCGTGCCGAATTCGAGGCCGAGCGCATCGGGTCCCGCGATCCGGCCGATAAAGCGCTTGCGCGACGCTCCCACCAATACGGGATAGCCGAGCGCGCACAAACGCGGCAAGGCGGCCAACAATTCAATATTATGCGCCGCGGTCTTCGCAAAACCGATACCCGGATCGACAATTATCCGCGAACGGGGGATCCCCGCCGCGATTGCGAAGCGGGCGCGCGCCGCCAGATAGTCCGCCACTTCCCGAACCACGTCCCGATAGCGGGCGAACCGCATATGCGTGCCCGGCCCGCCCCGCATGTGCATCAGGACCACCGCGCATCCCGCCCGCGCCACGAGCGGCGCCATCGCGGGATCGGCGGTGAGCGCGCTCACGTCGTTGACGATCGCCACGCCGCAATCGATCGCGGCTTGCGCAACCGCCGAATGCCGCGTGTCGATCGAGATCGGCACGCGCAGCTTCCCGGCCAGCCGTTTGAGCACCGGTCCTACGCGCTCCAGTTCAACTGCGGGAGCCACTTCGCGCGCGCCGAAGGGCCGCGTCGATTCGCCGCCAATGTCGATGATCGCGGCGCCGGCGGCTTCCATTTCAAGCGCGTGCCCGGCCGCGCGGTCCGGGTCGAGGTAACGCCCACCGTCGGAAAACGAATCGGGGGTAACGTTGAGGACGCCCATTATTGCGGGCAGGCAAACCGTGCGGCCGCCACGCAACCGGATCGCGGCGGGCAACCGCCCATTCGCGGAGATTCCGCGCGGGACCGAATTGCGAATCGCGAGCGCATTCATTCGCGAGCCATGTCCCGGGCCCTTCGATTTCACTCAGGATAATCTCCGGCGAAGGAATCGCGCCGGGCGGCTAGGCCAAGACCGGCTTGGGCGGCAGTCCCGGAACGGGGGCCTCCTCCGGCGCGGCTTGCCGCCGCTCCTTGCCGGGCGCCGCCGGTTCCGGCCGCGCCGGGCCACCGGTAGCCGCCGGTGCGGAAGCGGGCAACTCGCGCCCCTCCTTGAACGCCTTGGCCATCGCCTCGATCTCAGCGCCGTCGAGCACTTCTTTTTCGAGCAGCCGCTCGGCGACGGCATGGAGCAGCGGCAGATGGCCGGACAGCAGTTGGCGCGCCTCATGGTAGGAGGAATCAACCAGCTTACGCACCTCGCGGTCGATCTCGACGGCGGTCTGTTCGGAATAGTCCTTGTGATGGGCGAGGTCGCGGCCGAGGAAGACCTGCTCCTCGCGCTGGCCGAAGGTCATCGGGCCCATCTCCTTGCTCATGCCCCATTCGCAGACCATCTTGCGCGCCAGTCCGGTCGCCTTCTCGATGTCATCGCCGGCGCCGGTGGTCATTTGGCCGAAGATTAATTCCTCCGCCGCGCGGCCGCCGAACATCACCGCCAGCCGCGTCATCAGGTATTCGCGCGAATAGGTGTAGCGATCGTCGATCGGCAACTGCTGGGTGACGCCGAGCGCCATCCCGCGCGGAATAATCGTGGCCTTGTGGACGGGATCGCCGCCCGGCAGCAATACGCCGACCAGCGCGTGCCCACCCTCGTGATAGGCGGTATTGCGGCGCTCGACCGCCGACATTACCATCGAGCGGCGCTCCGCGCCCATCAGGACCTTGTCCTTGGCCAGCTCGAAATCGGACATCTCAACCTTGTCCTTGTTGTGGCGCGCGGCCAAAAGCGCGGCCTCGTTCACCAGATTCTCCAAATCGGCGCCGGCGAATCCCGGCGTCGAGCGCGCAATCTTGCTCACCTCGACGTCGCCGGACAGCGGCACCTTGCGGGTGTGGACCTTCAAGATTCCTTCGCGCCCCTTCACGTCGGGGCGCGGCACCACCACGCGCCGATCGAACCGGCCCGGCCGGAGCAGCGCGGGATCGAGCACGTCGGGGCGGTTGGTCGCGGCGACAAGAATCACGCCTTCGTTGGCCTCGAACCCGTCCATCTCGACCAGCAACTGATTGAGCGTCTGCTCGCGTTCGTCATGGCCGCCGCCGAGGCCGGCGCCGCGATGGCGTCCGACGGCGTCGATCTCATCGATAAAAACGATGCAGGGAGCGTGCTTCTTGCCCTGCACGAACAGGTCGCGCACGCGCGACGCCCCGACGCCGACGAACATCTCCACGAAATCCGAGCCGGAGATGGAGAAGAACGGCACGCCCGCCTCGCCCGCGATCGCGCGCGCCAGCAGCGTTTTGCCGGTTCCCGGCGCGCCGACCAGGAGGATGCCCTTGGGAATCCGCCCGCCCAGGCGCGTAAAGCGCTTGGGATCGCGGAGGAACTGGATGATTTCCTCCAGTTCGTCTTTCGCCTCGTCGATTCCCGCCACGTCGGCGAAAGTGACTTTGTGCGTGTTTTCGGTGAGGAGCTTCGCGCGGCTTTTGCCGAAGGACATCGCCTTGCCGCCGCCGACCTGCATCTGGCGCATGAAGAATACCCACAGCCCGACCAGCACCAGGATTGGGAACAGATTCAGCAGCCATTCCGACCACCAGTTGGTCTCAACCGGCTTGGCCGCGATCTTCACGCCCTTGTCGCGCAGCGTGTCGATCAGGTCGGGATCGTGCGGCGCATAGGTTTTGAAGTTTTCGCCGGCGGTGGTTACCCCGGCTATCTTATCGTCGGCGGTCTCGCCCTGGATTGTGACCTTGGCGACTTGCCCTTTCTCCACTTTGGCGAGAAAGTCGGAATAGATTAGCTGGGCGGGTTGCGGCTTCTGCTTGCTGAAGACATTGAACAGCAGCAAGACCATCAGCCCCAGCACCAGCCATAGGGCAACGCCGCGGGAAACCTGATTCATTCCACTTGAAAAAATACCATGCTGGTCCGCATGGACGCAACGCCGGATCGGCTAAAACGCCATCGCAACGGCGTCCAGCCGCACCACCCGTTCGGTCCGCCCGGTTACGAGGGCATGGCGGCTGCGAACCAATCCCGGCGCCCACGCGATTTCCGCCCCGATCGCCACCAGCGGAAAGCTGCCGCGCCGTGCGCGTTCGAGCTTCCGATCGACAAAAATATCCTTCATCTTCCGCCGCCCGCGCATCCCAAGCGGACTTACCCGGTCGCCGGGAACAAAGTTGCGCGCCACAAATTCGCGGTCCACGATTTTCGCCGCGTCGAACACCGCCGACGACAGGTCCGCGGGCATCGCAATCGTTCCCGCCCGGTGGGTCGAGGCGCGGAATGCGAACCCGGCCGCTTCGACCGGCGTGGTGCCGTCGAGCCGAATCGGAACGCAAAAGCCCCGCGCGCGGCTCCGATTCGCACCGGCAATGTGCAGCAGATTATAGCGGCGAACGGCACGCCATCCACGGGGCAGGCTCACTTCGGCGCTCGGTCCCCCCGATTCGACCAGCTTGCGAATCGCCTCGATGTGGGCCCGTTCGATTCCGCGCAGACCGCCGATTCGCTCCGCGATGAACAATCTGATCGCCGCCGCCTGAACGGCGGGGTGCAGCGCGGCGAGGCGGGAAACATCGAGCGCGCCATCGGCGTGGCGCATCGCAGCAATCTCCCGTGCGGCGGCAGACGCCGCCAAATCGCCCAGCGAGCGCATTTCGCCCGCGAGTTCCACGAGCCGCCGCGAGAGTCCCGGCGCGTAGTCGCGCTCGAGCATCGGGAGCAGTTCCGCGCGGACCCGATTGCGCAGGATCGCGGGCGATCGATTCGACGAGTCCTCGACGAAGCCGATTCGGCGCGCGCGCAAATAGGCGATAATTTCCGCGCGCGAAAGTTCCAGCAGCGGGCGGATGATTCTTCCGGGACCAACCGGCGCCATCGCGCCCATTCCCGCCGCGCCCGCGCCGCGCATTAAACGAATCATCACGGTCTCGGCTTGATCGTCCGAATGGTGCGCCAGCGCGATATGCGCCGCGCCGATCGAATCGGCCGCGCGATTGAGAAAGGCGTGGCGCGCCTCGCGGGCGCGCTCCTCAAGGTTCGGCATGCCTGCGCGCAGTCCGCTCGCCCGCTCAACGATCGCATCGACGCCGAGCCGCGCGCACATCGCGCGCACGAACGCCTCGTCGCGGTCCGATTCCGCGCCGCGAATCCGATGGTTCAGGTGGGCGGCCGCGACGCGAAAGCCGGACCGTTCTCGCAGATCGAGCAGGACATGGAGCAGCGCGGTGGAATCCGCGCCGCCGGAGACCGCGGCGAGAATCGACGCGCCGGGCCGGATGGCTGCGCGCGCCAGCGCACCCGCAACCGCCCGCTCAACGATTTGCCGCGGATCGGGAGCCATGAACCAAGGCTATCGCCGCACCGCTGGCGCGGCAACGCCCCCGCTCGCGCGCCAATCGAATTGATTTAGGAGTGCATGGCGGCGCTTCACATGCGCAGGTTTTCCGCTAAACTCGTGAACTGGGGCGGGTCAGCATGGCGAACTTTAATTACACGGTGCTATTCGAACCGATACCCGACGGCGGGTACAACGTTATCGTCCCAGCAATCCCGGAAATCTGCACCTTCGGCCGCACCCTTGAGGAAGCGCGCGAGATGGCGCAGGACGCCATCCGTTGCTATATCGAAAGTGCGCTTAAAGAGGGAGAACCGCTTCCCAAAGATGCCGAGCCGTCCCACGAACGGATCACGGTCAGCGTTTAAGCCCCCCTTCGATGCCTCCGGCCACGCCGGTAATTAAGCCCTAAAGACTGCCTGCGAGCCCTTGAGCGCGCAGGCTTTTACGTTCATCACGTCACTGGCAGCCATGCCCGGCTCTTTCACCGCACCAAGCCAAATCTAAGAGTTACGGTTCCGATCCACAACCGCGACCTGCCAATACCGACCTTGAAGAACATAATCCGCCAAAGCGGGCTTTCACTGGACGAGTTCCTTCGACTGCTCTGACGCACCGCGATCGGCGGTCCTCTCCCCGCACGCGGCGGCGGCGCCGCTCAATGGGGCGTGGCGCCGAATTCGTCGATCAGGAACTGCTCCAGCGATACCGCGCCGTCCGCAAACTGAATCGTTACGTCGTCACCCCAAATCCCGTCGCCGTTCGTATCGTTCAGCGTCCCGGCGAACGTCCCGAAGTTGCCGTCGGACAAGAATTCGCCGTTGCTTAGATCGGCGCTCGGGGATTGTCCGTTCGACGGAGCGGTGAAATTATCCGCGGTGAAGCCGATTTGGCCGCTGTCGCCGCTCCCGTCCGACGCGGACGCATTGACGCCGACACTCGTCACCGTTGCACCCTCGAACGCCCCGCAGGTTCCGCTCCGATCGATCGTCCCGGTCACCGGAACGGTCGCGCTCGCGCTAACCAACGCTCCCCCGCCGGAGGCTCCCGCCGAGAAGGAAAGCGCCAAGGCGCCATCGCTCGGCTCCGCACTGGCATTGGGCACATCGATAATCTTGGTCAAGCCATCGAGGCCAAGAATCGTCGCGGACGCATCGCCGCCGTTGCCGATATCGAACAGCACCTCGCCGGGCATACAGGGGCTAGGATGCCAAGTAGAATCGGTAACGAACGAGATAATCGTGTTGCCCCCGGTGGAAAAGGAAAACGCCATCCGTGTCGGCAACTCGAACGATACATCGGGATTGAGCGGATCGTGTCCTTGCACCGTCGGCGACGCCGTGCCGGTGCCGGCGCCCGTCCAATCGAACGTGGTGGTATGGGTCTGGCCGAAGTAGTCCTTATAAGTGATTACGAGCGCGTTGGGATTCGCCACGCAATCGCCGCTTGGATTCGCGGTGAAATCGCAGGTCGCGCGCGGCAATTCGTCGTTCGTGTCGCCGTACAGCCCCGAAGTCTCGAACCGGACAATTTCGTCCGCCAGCCAACTGCGAATGTCGTCGATCGAGTTGCCGGCCGGCCCACCCGATCCGATAAACGCGGGGAGCAATCTCGGCGTCTGCACCACGTCGAGCGCGAGGAGGCCCAAGTACAACTTGTCCCCGTTTAAAACCGTAATGCCCGCGCCGCCGATTCCCTTGAGAACGGCAGCGGAACCGGCCTCGGTCGCCGAGATCGGCGTTGGCGTTGCGGAAGGAGACGGATCGGGCGATGCGCCGAATGCGACGCCAACCAGCTTTACCGAATCGAGCGCGGTTCCCGCGCCGTCCGAGATAACGAGCGCGCCGGTTTCAATCGAGCCCTTCGGATCGGCCGCACTGGCCGGACTAAAGGTCAGTGCAATCGTGCATCTTTTGCGCGGTGCAAGCTCGGCGCCGCAGGTGTTGCCGCTGACGGTGAAAGGGGCGCTCGCCGACGGCGAAATCGCCATCGCCGCGCCGGCCGCATTGAACAGCTTAACCGTTTTTGTGTGCGAGGTTTTCCCGATCTTCACCTTGCCGAACGACACGGCGTGCGGCTTGCCGATCAGCCCCGGCTTGGCCTTGGCGAATGCGGGCGCTACCGATGCAATGCTTAGCATTAGGACGGCGACCGGAAAACTCTTTACGATTTTCATAGCTACCCCCGGCGCAGCCGAACGCAGGCATTGCGATGCGAAAGCGCCAAGCTGCATAATCTCACCGAGTCAAACGGAAATCAACTCGCGCAAGACGAACGGCAGAATGCCGCCGTGGCGGATATATTCGGCCTCTTCGGGAGTATCGGCGCGCAATATCGCCTCGAACTCGACGCGCTTGCCGCCGTCCGCCGCGATCGCCTTGACCGTCTGGCGCGGCTTGATGCCGGCGGCGATCCCGCTAATCGAAAAAATCTCGTGGCCCGTAAGTCCAAGCGACGCGCGATTCTCCCCCGGTTTGAATTCGAGCGGCAGCACGCCCATTCCGACCAGGTTGCTGCGATGGATTCGCTCGAAGCTCTCCGCGATCACCGCGCGCACGCCGAGCAGTTGCACCCCCTTGGCGGCCCAATCCCGCGACGAGCCGGTGCCGTATTCCTTGCCCGCGACGATGATTAACGGCACCCCCTCGGCGCGATACTTCTCCGCGGCGTCGAAGATCGGCAGCATCGAGCCGTCCGGCAGATGCGCCGTGAAGCCGCCCTCGACTCCCGGCACAAGTTGGTTCTTGAGGCGGATGTTTGCGAACGTCCCGCGCATCATCACTTCATGATTGCCCCGGCGCGCGCCATAGGAATTGAAATCGGCGGGCTTGATGCCCAGCGCGATCAGATATTTCCCGGCCGGAGAATCGGCCGCGATCGAACCGGCCGGCGAGATGTGATCGGTCGTCACGCTGTCGCCGAGCATCGCGAGCACGCGCGCGCCGCTAATATCGGCAAGCGCGCCGGCCGTCTTCGTCACGCCGTCGAGAAACGGCGGCGCCTTGACGTAGCTGGAATCGGCCTGCCACTTGAACAGATTGCCTTCCGGCACCGCCAGCCCGCGCCAGCGCTCGTCGCCGTCGAAGACGTGCGCGTACTCGCTCTTGAACATCGCGGCGTTCACCGACTCCGCAATCGCCGCGCTGACCTCTTGCGGCGACGGCCAGACATCGCGCAAATGGACCGGCTTACCGTCCGCGCCGATTCCGAGCGGTTCGCGTTCGAGGTCGATATCCATCGTGCCCGCGATCGCATACGCGACGACCAGCGGCGGCGACGCGAGATAATTGAAGCGCACGACGGGATTGATGCGGCCCTCAAAGTTGCGGTTCCCGCTCAGAATCGCGCACGCGACGAGGCCGCCTTCCTTCACCGCCGCCGCGATCGGCTCCGGCACCGGGCCGCTGTTGCCGATACAGGTGGTGCATCCGTAACCGGCCAAATTGAAATGCAGCTTTTCAAGCGGTTCCATCAGGCCGGCTTGCTTCAGGTATTGCGTGACGACTTTCGAACCGGGGGCGAGGCTGGTCTTGACCCACGGTTTCACCGCGAGGCCCCGTGCGACGGCCTTCTTCGCGAGCAATCCCGCGGCCATCAGCACGGAGGGATTCGACGTGTTGGTGCAACTCGTGATCGCGGCGATTACGATCGATCCGTGCGCAATCGTGAAGCGTTCTCCGTCCGCGTTGACCTCGACCTTGCGCGTTACGAGGCCGAGCTTCGGTTCGTCGATCGCGCCGTCGCCGTTCGGCCCGCCTTCACCAACCCATTTTGCGAGCGCTTGTTTGTCGGCGCCGGGATGCCCTTCGAACTCCTTGGCCAACTCGCGGCGATACTCCTCCTTCGCCGACGCGAGCGCGGCGCGATCCTGCGGGCGGCGCGGCCCGGCGACGCTCGGCACCACGCTGGCGAGGTCGAGATCGACCGTATCGGTGAATTGCGGCTCGGGAGCATCTTTCGACGCGAACAGTCCCTGCGCCTTGCAGTACGCCTCGATTAAATTGATTTGCTGCTCGTCGCGGCCGGTGAGCCTGAGGTACGCAAGCGTCTGTTCGTCCACCGGAAAATATCCGATCGTCGCGCCGTACTCCGGCGACATATTGCCGATCGTCGCGCGATCGGCCACCGCCAGCGACGCGATTCCGGGGCCGAAAAACTCGACAAACTTGCCGACCACGCCCTTCTTGCGCAGCATCTGCGTGACCGTCAGCACCAGGTCGGTCGCGGTCGCGCCGGGCCGCAGCGCGCCGTGCAGCCGGAAGCCGATGACTTCCGGGATGAGCATCGGCATCGAGCGCCCGAGCATCGCCGCTTCGGCCTCGATTCCGCCCACCCCCCATCCGACGACGCCCAGCCCGCCAATCATCGTGGTGTGAGAATCGGTGCCGATAACGGTGTCGGGATACGCCTCGCCATTCTTCGACGCGAAGACCACCGGCGCCAGATATTCGAGGTTCACCTGATGGACGATTCCGGTGTCGGGCGGCACGACGCGAAAGTTGCTGAACGCCCGCTGGCCCCATCGCAGGAACAGGTAGCGCTCGCCGTTGCGCTCGAATTCGCGCTTGGCGTTGATCGCGAACGAATCGGGCCGCCCGAAGGAATCGACCTGCACGGAATGGTCGATCACGAGATCGACCGGCTGGAGCGGATTTATTTTCGCGGGATCGCCCCCGAGCCTTTTTATCGCGTCGCGCAGCGCGGCCAAATCGACCACCACCGGCACGCCGGTGAAGTCCTGAAGCAGCACCCGCGCGGGCATGAAGGAGAACTCGCCGCCGCGCGTCGCGCCGGTCCAATTAGCCAGCGCCTCGACCTGCGCGGCGGTGACGGTGCGTCCGTCCTCGCGCCGGAGCGCGTTTTCGATCATCACCTTGATCGAGTACGGCGTCCGGGCGAGCGAAAAGCCGCGCTTTTCGAGCGCCTCGAGTTTGAAAACCGTGTAATTCTGACCGCCAACCGAAAGCGTGGAGCGCGCGCCGAAACTGTTGATGTCCATGCTCCGAGAATAGCGCGCGCACCGGGGCGGTCAACCGCGCGAGCTAGCCGCCGCTGTTTCGCTTGATAAGTGTTGCCTTACAGGCTACGCTCGATCGGTGAGGATACGGAACTTTGTCCACAAGGGGCTAAAGCGCCTGTACTTGGAGAACAACACGAAGGGGCTTCCTCCTGATGCGGTGGACAAGCTCCGAAAGATGCTTGCGTTCATGCAGGATATGCAGGCTGCGGATGAATTAAGCGCCCTGCCGGTTTGGAAGGCGCACATGATGACCGGAGACCGCGAAGGCACTTGGAGCCTCCACGTCACCCGCAACTGGCGCTTTACGTTTCGCATCGACACCGTACAGGGCGAAATTTGCGACGTGAATTATGAAGACTACCACTAAGACAAGGAGATAGACGCGATGCGCATGTTGAACCCGCCCCATCCGGGCGATTTTATCCGCACCGAGATTATTGAGCCGCTTGGACTATCCGTAACGGCCGCCGCCGAAATTTTACGCGTTTCCCGCCCCGCACTTTCGAGCCTCCTCAACGGCAAGTCCGACTTGTCGGGAGACATGGCGCTGCGGATTGAAAAGGCGTTCGGCCCGAAAATGGATACGCTGATGCGGATGCAGGCTTCCTACGACATCGCGCGCACCCGCAAACGCCAGAACAAAATCCGCGTCCAGCGGTATCAGGCGACGGCGACATACGCGTGATGCCGCTCGCGATCGGCGATTCTTGGCGATGGAAAAGCGCGAGCGCCAAGCCGGTCAACCGCGCGCGCTGCGGACGGGAGGGAACAAAGACTAGAGTTTGCTTGGCAGCGCCTCTCGCTCCGGATGCCTTCGCCTAATCCAGAATATTACAAGAACCAAAAACAGTGGGTTGCTAAGAACAAAAATTCCGATCGCTATCCACGTAAGAATCGGAAATCGGAGTGATGGGCAAAGGGCTAAGACCGCAGAGGCCATCGTCCAGAGCGCATATTTTCCCGCTACCAAGCGCATGATCGTGCGTGCCCTTGCCGGTAGCGGATCGGAACGCGAACTGACCGCGAATGCTATACAGTTGACGAGGAACCATAGGGTGAAAACGACGAACATAACTTTATCCGTCATCGCTAACATCCCATCATGTGCTGGCTGGAAAAGGAAATACGCCACCTACCCGCGACGGCATTGGACCGGGGAGGCCGCCGACGACCAGCGCGCGGCCGCCGGAATGGAATCGCATCGCGGCAATACCAAGGAATGCTAAATTTCGCTATTATGGCGGAGAGGACGATCGCCTGATGAATGTCTCGCTTACCGTTGAACTGGAAAAGCGGGTCGCGGAACGAGTCGCCTCGGGCCGCTATGCCTCTGCCAGCGAAGTAATCCGCGAGGCGCTCCGGCTCTTGGACGAACGCGATCGGCTTGGCCAATTGCGCCGCGACGTCTGGATCGGATTGGAGCAGCTCGACCGGGGACGCGGCCGGCCCTTCGACAATCGCGCCCTCGATCGCATCAAACGCGCGGGCCGCGAGCGGCTCGCCGCGTCGCGCGCCAAGGCCCGCGCGCGGTGAAGCGCGTAATTCTTTCCGATGCGGCGGAATCCGACTTGATCGATATCTGGGTCTTTATCGCGCAGGACGATCCGAATGCCGCTGACCGCCTCATTGACCGGATTCATAAAATATCCCGGATGCTGGCGGCAAACCCGAAGGCCGGCCGAAAACGTCCCGAGTTGGACCGATCGTGCGCAGCTTCACGACTGACAACTACGTGATCTTCTACCGCGAGGGCGCCGGCGGCATCGAAGTGACGCGCGTACTGCACGGCCATCGCGATCTCGGACCAATCTTTCGATAGTCTCTAACGCGCCGCGCGCGATGGCAGCGGGCCGGGGAGGCCGTCAAAGATTAGCGCGCGGCCGTCGGAATGAAACCGCATCGCGGCGAGCGTCGCGGCATGGGGCGATTGCAGCGCGGGGACGCCATCGATCGATTCGATTACCACGCGCGATCTTACTTCAAGAATCGCGGCAACCGCCGCGCCGAGCGACCCCGAATCTTGAGATTCGGGCATTATCAATGCGCGCCCGGCCAGCCCCGCGATTACCCGGCCCGCGCGAATCACGACGAGATTCGACGGCTCGCGCGCGATTCCGCATCCGGGGAAAATCGCGCCGTAAGGGTTCGCCGGATCGATTGCGCACAGCGCGAAAGGCTTCTCGCGCGCGGGATTCGGATTGCGCATCGCGCGGAGCATATCCGCCGCTTCCGGCAATGCGTACTGCTCGGCATAAAGCGAACGCACGAACCATCCGCGCCGAATCGTCCCCGCGTATTCCATCCGGCGAAGCGCGCGCAGGATGTCGCCCCAAGCCGGCGCGTTCGATTCCGCCGCAAGCATCTCCCGCGCGAGAATTCCGTGCCGCTCGAGCAATGCGATCGCTACCTCACCCCCTGTCCCCCTCTCCCTTCCTTCGGCTTCGCTCAGGACAAGCTTGGAGAGGGGGAACGCAACACCATCGTCGCCATCCAGTTCCCCTCTCCTGAAGGGAGAGGGGTTAGGGGTGAGGTTTACGATCGACCATCTTCCCGCCGCGCTCGATTTGAGGCGCGCGCGGACCGCCGCGTCGTGGCGATGCGCCCCGCGGCGCGAGACCGCCGCAAGCGCCCGCTCCGCGTTCGCATCGGCTGCGAACATCCGCAGCGGAGCGAAGCTGTCATTCGTAGCGCGCCCCTGCGCCGCCAATCGCCACAGCGCCGCGAGCGCGTCGCGTTCGGAAAGATTCGCGCGATTGGAGATTTCGTCGAGGTATTGCGCGCCGCCTGAAATCAACACTTCCAAAATCGCGCGCGCTTTGGGATTGGACGGTTCGTCCTCCGCGCGCGGAACCAGTGCGCGCGCCATTCGCGGCACGAACGTGACACGCGCGGGACTTACCGAATCGCCGCCGCCGTTCGGAATCCCAAGCCAGACCATCTTGCCGCTCATGCATACGAGGTCGAGCAGCTCGGGCCGGTAGCCGGGAATTCGCGCGGGCAGGATCGCGCTTTCCCAGATTTCGGGCGCGAGCGCGATGCCGGACAGTTGTTCGAGAATAACCGCGACGCCCTCCGCGCCCGGTGGAAGATTCGCGCCGCCGATATGCATCCAGCGCAGCCGGAAGGCGGCGTACTCGCGATCCTCGCACGGTTCGATCTCGGCGCGCGCGCTCGCCAGCGTCATCCGATGGATTCGTTCGAGGTTGTAGCGCTCGCACCATTGGAGCGTGTCGGCGCGAGTGAACCGTCCCTGGAAGATCGCCCCCTTCCCTTCCAGCGCCGCGAGCGCAATTCCGATTTCTTTCTCCGCGATGCGAAGCCGCGCGGCGATCTCGCCAATCGTAACCGGCCCCGACGTTTTGAGCGCGCGCCGCACGAGGTCTTCAATGGCCTCGTCTTGACCGCAGACCCCTCGTTCGATCGCTTCGCGTTCCCCCTTCCCAGAAGGGGAAGGGGGACAGGGAGTTAGGTCTGCGGTCGCATACACGGCGGTAAAGAGCGAAGCGTCTTCGGCGGCGATAATCCATTCGGGATTTGCGCCATCGGCGACGCGGGCGAGGCGATGCTCCGCGTCAAGTTCCGCGACGAGCGGGCGCGATTTTTCTCCGGCGCGTTCCTCGATCTCGCTCCATGTCATCGCGCCGTGCGCGCGAATCAATTCATACAATTCGTCGCGCGTGCGCGGGCGGCGATTCGGGGCACGACCGTTCACGTCGCGCACCACCGTATCGACGGCGGCTTCGGGCAGCAGCATCGACAGTTGCTCGTTGCGGAACACGTCCTCGGCCATCCCGCGATTCATCGCGACAGTGCGCGAGCGCCGGTTCGCGCGCTCGCCGTCATCGAGGAAGGAGTAGTCCCACGCGAGCAACAGCCGATGGGTAAAGACCGACGGCGCGGACGCATCGACGAAGACGGTGCGAATCGCGCCGCACTCGATTGCGTCCAGCGTCTTCGTCATGCGCGGCGCGTCAGTCGATTCTTCAAGACATTCGCGAATCGTTTCGTCGATCAGGTAATTATCGGGCAATTCGATCGCGGGCGGGCGATTCTCAAAGCAGGCCTGCTGGCCGGGAAAAATCGCCGCGAGCAGTTCCTGCGAACGCAGCCGCTGAATCCACGCCGGAACGCGCTTGCCGTGCGCGGAGCGCATAACAGCGAGCGCGCGGGCCGCGACGTGGCGGAAGCGCACCTCGAACATGGGGGCGGCAAGGAGCGCCTGAACCAGCACGTCGCGCGCGTCGCGCGCACGGAGCATTGTGAAAATCGATTCGAGCGGGAAGCTGTGGCGCGAATTCAGCGCGAGCAGCACGCCGTCATCGATCGCGGAGGCCTGAATCTCGAAATCGAACGATTGGCAAAGGCGCTTGCGAATCGCGAGACCCAGCCCGCGATTGAGGCGGATTCCGAAGGGCGTGTGAATTACGATCTGCGTGCCGGCCAGGCCGTCGAAGAAGCGCTCGACGACGACGGTCTTTTCGTCCGGAATCGCGCCCAATGCGGCGACTCCCCGCCGGACGTAATCGGCGGCCTGCGCCGCGGCGCGTTCGGTCATCGCGCATTCGACCATCAGCCATGCGGCGGGATTCTCGCCGCGTTCGAGGCGCGCCGCAATTTCGTGGCGCAATTCACACAATTCCGCCGATAGCGCCGGCGAGCGGCCGCCCGCCTCGGTCTGCCAAAACGGCAGCGTCGGAGCCATTCCGGGCGCCGGCTCGACCATCAAGCGGCCGCGCGAGACGCGCTCGATTCGCCACGGCATCGAGCCGAGCGAAAAAATATCGCCGCGCGACGATTCCTGCGCGAAGTCCTCCTCCACGTCGCCGATTTTGCGCCCCTCCGATTCGATCACGACGTCGTAATTGCCGGCTTCCGGAATCGTTCCACCGGAGGTGATTGCAGACAGGCGCGCGGAGCGGCGCGGGCGGACGCGGCCGTTCGCGCGGTCGAAAAAAATCTTGGGCGCGGCGCCTTGGATTCGTTCGGGCAACTCCGCCGCCATCTGTTCGATTAGTTTACGCAGCCGCGCCGAGTCGATTTCGGCAAAATTGTACGCGCCGCGAATAATTCGAAGCAGTTCCGATTCGGCAATGTCGCCTTCCTCCGCCGCGATTGCAACAATTTGCTGCGCCGCGACATCGAGGCATCCCATCGGGATTTCCACCTCGTCGAGATGCTCGCGCCGAATCGCGCGGACCGCCGCGCCGCATTCGAGGAGATCGTCGAGCGTAAGCACGAATAACCGGCCCTTCGGCGTCGCGCCGAGTCGATGGCCGGAGCGGCCGATCCGTTGAATCGCCGCCGAGATCGATTTGGGCGAATCGAGTTGCACCACCAGATCGACCGTGCCGACGTCGATTCCCAGTTCGAGCGACGCGGTCGCGACTATCGCCTTAAGCTCGCCGCGCTTGAGCCGCTGTTCGGCGAGCAGCCGCTCCGAGCGCGCGAGGCTCCCGTGATGGGCCATCACGGCATCGGCGCCGAGGCGCTTTTGCAGGTTGAGGGCGACGCGCTCGGCCCATCGCCGCGACAGCGTGAATACCAGCGTCGTGCGATGTTCCCCCACGAGCTTGGCGACTTCGTCATACATCGCGTCCCAATTCGGATGGGTCGCGAGTGGGCCAAGATCAGGCCCCGGCGCAATGACTTGCAGGTCCATCGCGCGCGCGCCCACATCGGCACGGACGATCTTCACGGGATGCACCGTTCGCGCGCCATTCGCAGCCACATCGAATCCCGCGAGGAATTCGGCGAGCGTTTCGATCGGATTGAGCGTCGCCGACAGTCCGATTCGATTCGGTCGCCGCCCGCGCGACTGAATCACGAACCGTTCCAATCGCTCCAGCGTGAGCATCAGATGCGCGCCGCGCTTATTGCCGGCGAGCGCGTGGAGCTCATCGACGATCACGTGGCGGACCGCGCGGAGCTTTTCGCGGAAGCGCGGCGAAGTCAGCAGGATAAAGAGCGATTCCGGCGTGGTGACGAGGATATGCGGCGGACGGCGAAGCATCGCCGCGCGCTCGCCGGTGGGCGTGTCTCCGGTGCGGAGACCCGCGCGAATGCCCGCGAGTTGGTAACCCAACCCGGCGCCGGCCTCGCGCACACCTTCAAGCGGTACTTCAAGATTTAGCCGGATATCGTTCGCGAGCGCCTTGAGCGGAGAGACGTACAGGACGGAGACTTCGTCGCGGAGTTGTCCGTGCATCGCGTCCATCGCAAGGCCGCTTACCGCCCACATGAAGGCCGCCAGCGTCTTGCCGCTGCCGGTCGGCGCGCACAGGAGGACGTCGAAACCGGAGCCTGAACCGGCCTCGCCAATGACCGGCCAGCCCAATTCCTGCACCTTCGACGGCGCACCGAAGCTCCGAGCGAACCAATCGCGAACGGCGGGATGGAATCCGTCGAGAACGGACGGCATGATGCGATTATATCACGGATACGCCAGAGGGCGTGACGGCTCGGTTGCGCCGAGAGCGCGATCCGTGGTACCGCGCAAACTATCGACCCTTAAGGAGCCGCAGATGGCCGACACCAACGGCAAAATCGTCCCGCTTAGGTGGGAGACGCTCAACAAGCGGAAGTTTGACGAACTGGACCGCTCGCGATGCGTGGTGCTCGTCACCTGCTCGCCCATGGAAGTGCATGGGCCGCACCTGCCGCTGGGCGCGGATGCGCTGGAGGGCGAAGGGCTGCTCGATCGAACGGTGCAAATGCTGCCCGAACGCCATCGCGATCGCATCTTCCTGAAGCTCCCGTTTATCTATGCCGCCGGAGATACCGTCCCGCAGCCGGGCTCGCTCTTCTTCCGTCCTTCGACGACAATCGCGGTGCTGGAAGATTTGGGCCGGAGCCTTGCGAGTCAGGGATTTCGCGATGTGCTGGTGTCGAATTTTCACGGCAGCCCGCGCCATTTCCTCGCGATCGAGACGGCCTGCGATCGCGTCAGCCGCGACTGCGGCATCCGGATGGTGTGCGTCTTCTCGTTGATGCTTTCCCGGCTGACCGGCGGCAGCAAGGAATTATACGAGGTACTGGGGGAGTTGCCCGGCGTGAATCGCGAGGATCTTATCGGCGACATTCATGGCGGGCTGGTCGAGACCGCGCAGTTGCTTGCGCTCCATCCCGATTGGGTCGATTCCGGCTATTCTAAACTCCCGCGGCAAACGGTCAAAACCTGGCTCGCCAAAAACGGCGAGCCGGTTCCCAAAAGCCAAAATGGCGGGGCACCGGGAATCTTCGAGATGCTGAAGGAGCTTCGCAACGGCCTTCGCTTCTTCAGCGTTGAAACCTACTCTGGAGCTCCGGCCGGAGCGTCGGCCGAGATCGGCAACCGCATTCTGGACAAGCTCGCCGGATATTCAGCCGCGGCGGTCGCGGAGATTCTGGACGGCAAGCTCTTTCCCGAACAATGCCATTCGCCGCTTTGGCCGCGCCGCTTCCTGTTCGTGAACCCGTGGATGGTGCGGCTCGCCAATTGGCTGCTGGGCGTTCCCGCAGGAGCGGTTAACGGCCGAGTTCCCAGTCCAGCCCAACTCAAAGCTTCAGCAACTCCGGCAATTGCTCGGTAAATTCGCTGCGCGAGAGCGTCAGATCGAATCCGGCCTCGCGCGCTGCCTTGAGCGGCTTGAGATCGACATGCGAGGCGAACCCAATTAGACGCGCGCCCGGCGCGCTCGCGCGAATCGTTGCGGCGGTCTCGGCGGCGGGAAACGACGCGTCGGACAGGTCGGCGAAGATAATCGCGGGTTTCAGCGCCGCGCATTGCTTTGCCGCCGCCTCGATCGATGAGGCGTAGGCGACTTCAACGCCCACCGCCGACGCGACCGCATCGATCTTCGTGCGGAAGAACAGATCGCGGACCAGGCCCAGCGCCGGCTTCGCGCTCATAGCGGCTTCCCAATCGCCACGGACTGCGCGCGGCCCTCCCGGAATCGCGCCGGTGAGAACGACGCCAGATCGATCGGCGGGTCGCGCTCCGCGGCGAGGTCCGCGATAATTTCGCCGGTCAGCGCGGACAGTAGAATTCCGCTGCGGAAATGGCCCGCCGCGTACAACACATTGGGCACCGACGGCGACCAGCCGAGCACCGGCAGCAGGTCGTCCGTGGCGGGACGCAAGCCGGCCCACGCCTCGCGAAAGCGGATCGATTCCAGCTTCGGCACCAGCGCGAAAGCCGCGCGCAGAATCTTTTCCATCGCGCCGAGCGTGACGCTCTTGTCGAATCCCGCCTCCTCGAATACCGAGCCGGCCAGAATCCGTCCGTCGCGGCGCGGCACGACGATGCCGTCGCCGGAAAATAGCGACGGCCCAATCAGGCCGGGGCGCGCCTCGAAACAGACGATTTGTCCGCGCACGGGACGAATCCGGATCGCGTCGTCCTCCAGGCCGCGAATCCCGCCCGCCCACGCTCCCGCCGCGTTGACGATTAGATCGGCGGGGAGCAATTCGCCGCCGTCGAGGCGCACGCCCGCTGCCTTGCCGCCGCGAATTTCCAGCGCAGTCACGCGCGCGCCTTCGCGAAAATTCGCGCCCGCCGCGCCGGCCGCATTGAGGTACGCCTGAACCAGCTTGCGATTTTCCACGCGGCGATTAGTGGGCATGTGCAGAGCGGCGACGACCTTGTCCGAGAGCATCGGGGCGAGCTTCAACGCGTCGCGCGGTGAAAGTTCGATCGCCTCGCCCCCCGCCGCGCGCTGCCATTTCGCGCGCGCCGCAAGCTCCGCGGCGGCGCGATCGTCGAACGCCGCGTACAGGACGCCGTCGCGGTCGTATTCGGGATCGACACCGCTCTCGCGCGCGAGCCGGTCCACGATCGAGTCGAAGGCGCGCTTTGCGGCCATCGCCAAATCGAAAAACCCGCCCGGTTCCTGCGCCTCGGCCTGCGGGCCGATCAAGCCCGCCGCCGCCCACGAGGCCTCGCGGCCGAGCCGTCCGCGCTCGAGGACGGTGACTGCGGCGCCATCGGCGGCCAGCCGCCATGCCACTGCGGCGCCGATTACGCCGCCGCCAATTACGATCGCCTTCATTGCTATTGAGCTTAGCGGCGCGCGCGATTGCGATAAACCCCGCGCACCAAAGGCGTGTTTCAATCCCGGACATTCGCCGAACCCGGAACCGTCCGCCAATCGGAAATTGCGTCTCATATTGATTCGTTCTTGCCGCGATCGCGCGGACTTCGCGGGCATCGCGCTTGCAACTCGATCGGGTATGACGCGCGCTCCCAGCGCCGCACGAAGCGAGGAATCAAATGTCAGACACAACGCTTGAGCTTGAAACCCCGGCACCGGCATCGCCGGCGTTAGCGGATATTCGCACGCTGCTCCGTACCGGGAGCGGCGCGCAGCATGGGATGCCGCGAATCGTCCGCAACGGCTTGGTAGCCATCGCCGTCTTCGAGGCCATGCACATTCTCTTTGACCTCGGACGCTACGATTACACTTTGCCCGGCGTGGTCGTCTTTCACGGCGGCATCGCGTTGGTTTGCATCGCCGCCTTCATCGTAACGGTGCTGCCGCCCACGCTGCCGCATTGGCGGGGGTGGGCGTTCTCGATCTCCGCGATCTCGATCGTGCTGTTGGCCCGCTTCGCCGCGCTCGACGGCTCCAGCGAGCCGCTGGCCCTGATGACCGTGCTGTTCATCCTGGGCGCGAGCGCGCTCGTCCCGTGGTCGCCGCGATGGCAGGCGGCGCTGACGGCGATCGCGCTCATCGCGATGGCGCTCGCCGCGAAGGGAACCGCCGCGCCGCTGCCGCGGCTCGGCTTCGAGTGGATCGCGATTATCGCCGCCGCGGCGATTTCCCATCTGAGCGCGATTCATGGCGCGCAGGTCCGGGCGGAGATGGAGCAACAGCGGCAAGCCTTGGCCGACAGCCACCGCCATCTGCTCGAAATGGTGATTGAACGAAAGCAAATCGCCGCCGCACACGAACTGGAACGCCGCCGCCTCGCGGAAAGCGAGGAGATACTGCACAGATTTGTCGAGGCATTCCCCGACCGGCTGGCGGTCACCAACCTCGCCGACGGCCGCTTCATCCTGGCCAACCACCCCACCTGGGCCGGCGGCTATTCGCGCGAGGATTTACTGGGTGGAACCGCGACGGCACTGGGAATTTGGGCCGATCCCGCGCAATTCCGGCGGTTCGCCCAGCAGTTCGGGGAATCCGGCCGCGTGGACAGCATGGAAGTCGCCATCCGCCGCAAGGACGGCAGCGTGGCGCCCTATCTGATTTCGGCCTCGAAGGTGGAAATCGGCGGCAAATCGTGCGCGATTTCCGTCACTCGCGACATTTCTCAACTCAAGCACACCGAGGAGGAACTGCGCGGAGCGCGTGAGGAATTGGCGCATCAGATGAATGCGCTGCGGCTCAGCGAAGCGACCTTCCGCCGGGTCTTCTCCGCCAACATCGACTGCATGACGATCGTCGCGATGCCGGAGGGGATTTACCTCGACGTAAACGGCGAATTCGAGCGTTCGACCGGCTACCGGCGCGAGGAGGTAATCGGCCGCCATTTCTCCGAATTCAACTTCTTCGCCGACCCGGACCGGATGGCCGCGTATGCCGGCGCGATCGTGCGCGACGGCGAGGTCCGCAACATGGAACTGACGTTCCGGCGCAAGGACGGAACCGAATATCCCTGCCTCGTGTCGGCCGCGCTGATGGAATTGCGGGGCCGGACGGCCTGCCTGACGGTCACTCGCGACATTACCGAGCTAAAGCGCACCCAGCACGAACTGATCGCGGCGCGGGAGGCGGCGATCTCCGCCTCCGAATCGAAATCGGCCTTCCTCTCCAGCATGTCGCACGAAATCCGCACGCCGCTGAGCGCGATTCTCGGGATGACCGATCTGCTCGCGGAAACCAGCCTCGACGACGAGCAGCGCCGCTACGCGAACACGATTATCGGTAATGGCAACGCGCTCCTCGAATTGATCAACGGCATCCTCGATCTCGCCAAGGTCGAGAGCGGGCGGCTCCACCTCGAAACGGTCGCCTTCGACTTGCGCGAGACGGTCGAGCACGCCCTCGACACGCTCGCCTTGCGCGCGCACGAAAAGAATCTCGAATTGATGGCGCACTTCGCGCCGGAGGTTCCCGCGCTCGTGGCCGGCGATCCGTTCCGGCTCCGCCAAGTTCTGGTCAATCTCGCCGGCAACGCGATCAAATTCACCGACAGCGGCCAGGTGCTGCTCAGCATCGAGCCGGACGCGCCCGGGATGCTCAAGTTTTCGGTCGCCGACACGGGAATCGGCATCCCGGCGGACAAAATCCCGGCGCTGTTCAACGCTTTCACGCAGGCCGATACTTCCACGACGCGGAAATACGGCGGCAGCGGATTGGGGCTGGCGATCGTCGCGCGGCTGATCGCGCTGATGGGTGGCGAGACCACCGTTCAGAGCCGGCCCGGCCAGGGCAGCACCTTCTCCTTCACCGCGCGGCTGGCGCCCGCCGATGCGGCGGCAGCCAACCCGGCGCCCGCCGCGGGCGATGCCAACCTGCGCGGAATGCGCGTGCTGTTGGCCGACGACAATCCGGTCAATCGCTCGATCCTCGCCGAAATTCTCGCGCAGGCCGGCGCGGAGGTGACGCAGGCCGAATCGGGCGCCGCCGTGCTCGCGGCGTTGGAGCGCGCGCGGGAGATAAACGCGCCGTTTCGCACCGCGTTAATCGACGGGCGGATGCCGGACATGGCCGGCTATGAAATCGCAAAAAATTTAGTCAGCAGCCCGCATTGCCGCGAGGTGCTGGTGATGATGCTCACGACCGACGCGCTGACCAAGGAAGTCGCCCGCCTGCGCGCAATTGGCGTCGCAAATTATCTGGTCAAGCCGGTCAAGCGATCCGAACTGCTATCGGCGCTCGCCCGCACGCTTGAGCCGCAAGTTTCCGGGGCGGAGGCCAGCGCGGATGCGGCGGCCGTTCCGCCGGCGAGTCCCGGAGCGCCGGCGCCGGCCGCCGCTCCGCTCCGGATTCTGTTGGTGGACGATTCACCGGATAACCGCGCGCTGATTCGCGCCTACCTGCGGCGGATGCCCTATGCGATCGTCGAGGCGGAAAACGGCCTCGACGCGACGGAGAAATTCGCCGCGCAAAGCTTCGACCTGGTACTGATGGACATCCGAATGCCGATCATGGACGGCTACGACGCCGCCCGCCGCATCCGCGAATTCGAGGCGCAAACCGCCCGCCCGCGCACCCCAATCATCGCGCTGACCGCCTCGGTCCTCGACGACGCGGTCCATCGCACCTTCGAGGCCGGATGCGACGCGCACGTCAGCAAGCCGGTCAAAAAGGCGACCCTGCTCGAAGCGATCCGAATCGCCACCCACGCGGGCGGCGCCCCGGACCATTACCGCAACGGCGCTATCGCCACGGAGGCATCATGTCAGACCGCATAATCGTGGAAGCGGATCGGGACCTGAGCGATCTAATCCCCGATTTCATCGCGCACAAGCGCGACGACCTCGTGGCGATCCTGAACGCGATCCCGCGCCGCGACTTCGCCGCGATCAAGCGCATCGCCCACCAGCTCAAGGGGGAAGGCGCAAGCTACGGCTTCGACGCGATGAGCGAGGCGGGCCGTTCGCTCGAAGCCGCCGCGGCAGGCCGCGACGCGGGCGGAGTCACCGCGCTCGCGCGGTATTTGCTGGGCTATCTCGACCGGGTGGAAGTGGTCTATTCACCGCGCGCAGAATAGCAGCGGCTCGGCAGCGGGCCATTTTTCAAACTGACCCGTTACCTTCCCCATCTGTTTCCTTGCGTCCCTGCCCGCGATTGTGATAGTCAAGGTTCGTTGAGTGCATGTCACGCTTCTTGGTTACGCGCGGAGAGGACATGAAAACGAGGTCTGAAAGATTCTCCGCAGCGGCTCGGTACTTGGTTGCCGTTGCCGCAATCGCGACTGCCGCAGCCGTGATGCTCAGGCCATCCACCGCTAACGCAGTCGAATATCTCAAGGTTTGTACGCTGTACGGGGCCTACTTCTATTATGAACCCGGCACGGATATTTGCTTAGACCCCGCCCATAATGACACGAGAGAGCAGACGCCCTTTGGCACTTGGAGATGGCAGGCGCCAGCCAGTCCGTTCAAGTACGTGCAGAGTCCCGCAGCCGCCTGTCAGGGGGGCAGGCTCGTCAAGTTCGGAGACATTACGGCATCCGGCCTCTATTTGGACCCTCACGGGAGGTATGTAACGACAACCCACTTGCCGATTAGTACGACCCCCGGACAATACATCATGTCGGTGATCCTCTCGGGCGGCTTCTACACGATTGATCAAACTGTATCGCAACTGCCGGCCTGCCCCGCGTCCAATCGGTTCGTCACCGATAACACCGATGCCAGTTGCACCTCCGGCAGCGCCCCGGCCGGCGGCGGCAGCACCCAGTGTGAAGTGACTTGCGTGGGGGGAGCCTGGCAATGCACGGGCAATGGAGGAGGAGACCTAAACAACGGCAACTTCTGCATTTTCCCCCATAATTCAACGTGGCCTTACGTTACCCCTACGGAGACGCCCTCCCCGACCGCCACCGCAACCGCAAGCCCAACCGGAGTCGCGACCCCCACCGAGACCGCGACCCCGACCGCCAGCCCAACGCCCGAGTTCTTTGGTTTTCCGCTGGGATGCATCGATACGACCCCGCTTACTTCCGCCCCCGCGACGATCGCATTTGCACCAAACTCAGTGTATCCGCCGCAGTACCCGTATTCCCCCGACCCCTTGTCGATAGTAAATTATCCCGACCTCGCGGGCGCGAACGGTTACCAGTGGTCGGTACCCGATGCCGCCGACATTCAAGGCACACTGTCCGTGTGGCTGTGCTATAATAAATGATATTTGAGAAGCTCCGAACGAATTCAAGAGCAGGCCAGGCGGAAAAAAGTTGAGAATGAAGATACGAAAATTCTCCGCCATCGCCTGGCGTTTGACCTGGGTGGCAATGATCGCGGTCGTAACCGCGGCGCCCATCGGATATGTAAAGGTCTGTCCACTTTATGGTCCGGGATTTTATCATCTTCCGGGTACGGATACCTGTTTCAACCCAAAGACCCATGATGCGAGAGAGGAGACGCCGGGCGGAACTTGGAGATGGAGCATTCCCGACAGCCCGGCAACATTTGTCGAGAGTCCCGGAGCGGCCTGCCCGAGCGGCCGCCTCGTCAAGTTCGGGGACATTACCGGTTCCGACCTGTTCCTGAACCCACAATTGAGGTACCAAACCACCACGCAGTACCGGTTCGGTTTTAACACCGGAGCGTACGTCAAATCGGTAATCTATTCGGGCGGCCTTTATCTCATTCAAGAAACAACTGCGCAACTGCCGGCCTGCCCCGCGTCCAATCGGTTCATCACCGATTCAAGCGACCAGAACTGCACCGCGGGGAACCCTCCGGTTGGCGGCGCCCATTACAGTTGCGAAGTCACTTGCGTGAGCGGAGCATGGCAGATGACGGGAAATCCTTATATGGGCGCTGATATCAGCGATCTCTGCATGTTCCCGTATAACGGCAGGGGCGGCACGCCGAAATACGGTTTCCCCTTGGGGTGTGCTAACACTCTTCAGTTGGCCGGCCCGTCCGCAACGCTGGCGTACTCGGCAAGCACGCTCACGCCGGTGTCGGAACAGACGACGGGCGAGTCGCCTCCCGCCGTCCCCCCTTTTCCGGAAATTGTTGGCGCGTATGCCATCCACTCGAAGGACGTGAATCCAGCCGATATTCAGGGCAAGTTGTCGGTGTGGCTGTGCCTCAACAAATGATGCTTGGCGAACTGCGAACGGCGAGAAACTCTGTCTGTTAGAGAGAAGCGGCAAGTGACACCAATAACGCGGCAGATGGCGTCAGGATTGAGGCGCTTGACGATGATCGCGGCGATCGCGATCGCTGCATTCGTGATGCTTAGGCCATCGACCGCATCCGCAGTCACTTATGTCCAAATCTGCGGCGCGTACCCCACGGGATTTTACGAATATCCAGGAACGCAAATCTGCCTGAATCCTGTCACGAGCGACGCCAGGCAGAACACGCCGGGCGGTGCTTGGAGATGGCGCATGCCGGACAGCCCATCGACTGTCGTTGACAGTCCCGAAGAGGCCTGCCCAACCGGCAGGCTCGTGAAGTTCGCGGATATCACCGGCTCCGACCTCTCCCTGAACTCTCATTTGCGATACGAAACTACGGCGCAATACCCGCTTACCCCAAACGCGGGACAGTACGTCATGTCGGTAATCTATTCGGGGGGCTTTTATACGATTCACCAGAAGGTGAAGCAGCTGCCGAGGTGTCTCGCATCCAATCGGTTCGTAACCAATGAATCCGGCGCCTGCACGGCCGGCAACTATCCGTCCGGCGGCGGGTCCAACACCTGTGAAGTGGCGTGCTCGGGCGGAGCATGGAAGTTGACGGGGAACGGCGGCGGCACCGTCAATAATGGCAACTTCTGTATTTACCCGTATTACAGCATGGACGCCGATCCTTACGGTTTTCCGCTGGGATGCGTCGATACGACGCCGCTTACCACCGCCCCCGCGACGATTTCGTTCGCGGCGAGCGCGCCGCTGCCACCTACCGGCATCTCTCCCGTCGATCCAGTCTCCCTGGTGGGCGCGAACGGCTACCAATGGACGGTGCCATCGGCCGCCGATATCGCGGGCACCTTGTCCGTTTGGCTATGCTTCAACAATTAGCGGCCGGTTATGCTCCAGCCCGGCCATTACGGCTCACGCGGTAGCGCGCCGCATTCGCGGCCGCACAACTCGCGCGGTGGTGTCTTCCCGCTCCTCAACCCCCTGCGCTCTCGCTTTGCAAGGCGCGCCATTCATGCCACCATTTTAGGGGGCACTCGGCCCACTTTACGCAAAGCCATGAAAGAGCGCATCGCGGACATCTCACGCATCGTATATTTCGCGCTCGCGGCGCTGATTCTATCGGCCGCGATTCCCGCCGCGCGGGCGGACGAGTCGAACGCGGCCAAGGCCCAGGCTCTCGTCAACGCCGCCATCGACATGACCGATAGCAACGCGGCGGTGAAGCTCCTCTGGCAAGCGACCGAGATCGATCCGTCCCTCATCGGCGCCTACGTCTATCTGGGCGCGTACTACAACTCCCGATCCGATTTCGAGAACATGATCAAGGTGTTCAAGAAGCAGGCCGCGAATGTTCCCGCGCAGGCGGTCAGCGCCTACCTGAATATCGGCGAGGCGTACCAATCGATGTCGCCGCCGCGATTCGCCGACGCGCTCGTTTACTACCGCAAGGCTTTCGCACTCGATCCCAAAAACAGCTTCGCCGCACTCAGGATCGGCGAAGTGCTGGCGCAACAGGGCAGCCGCGATGAGGCGGTTCGATTCCTGCGGCTCGCGCTCGCGTCGGGCGCGGCGCATCCCACGATAGTGACGGAAGCGAAGCGGGACTTAGCGCAACTCGCCGCGAAGTGAACGCTACCGCGCCGGATGCGGCGGCGGTGGTGCGGGAGACGGATGCGATCCGGGCGGAAGCGGAGGATCAGGCGGAGGCGGCTTGAATTCGCGATCGAAAATCTTTTGCTGTTCGGGGGTCAGCACCGCGCGGATGCGGTCGAAGCCTTTCCAGAACAGTTTGTGGCGGCCTTGCCAGAACTGATGGTGCAAATCGGTCATCTTGGCGCGCGTATCGCGCAAGATGTCCGCGATCTTCGCGCGCTGTTCGGAGTTCAACTGAAGCTCGCGGTTGAGCCGCGCCATGAAGGGCGAGCCGGGCACTTCCAGCCATCGCATCCGGTAGGCAATGGTGCTGCCGGCAAAACCCAAGAGCAGGCAGGCCGCGCCAACCAGCAGATAGGTCCAGAAGTTCGATTTAGCCGGCAAGACCGCTAACCTGAGCCGATTGGTCGAGGCCGAACGGGTCGGCCACGGTATCGGATGCCGCTGGATTCGTGGCGGCGTTGGAAATCGCGTCGGCCAGCGATGGCGCAGGTGCATACGTGGCCAAGCCAGCCGCGGCTCCCGACAGCACGAAGATTGCGGCGGCGGCCGCGATCGCCATCCAGCGCGGCGGCGCGGGACGCGGCGCAATCGCGATTCGGCGCGCGGCTTGCCCGAACGGAAATTCGCTTGGCGAACTCGGTGCGGATTTTGAGGCATCGGGCGCCGGTTCCGAATGAAGCGCCGGCGCGGTCAGCGCGAAGATGCGAAACGCGCGATCGCACTTGGCGCATTCATGGAGATGCGCGAGCACTTCCGGGCGGCGCTCCGCCGCGATCGTCCGGCGCCAAAATCCCGCGAATTCTTGCCTTGCCTCGAAACAGTTCATGATCGTGCCACCGTTGCGCGTCCCGCCGCGAGCATCCGCTCCGCATTCTTGCGCAAAGCGGCGCGCGCGCGAAACGCGCGGATTTTTACTTTGGCTTCGCTCCATCCGAGCGTCTGCGCGATTTCCGCGACGCTCATGTCGTCGCTCTCTTTCATCACCATCACCATCCGGTCCTCCGGCCGGAGCGTATCGAGCAGGCGATGGGCCAAGTCATATGACTGGCGCCGCGCCTCGGCCTCGCCGACGAGCTCCTCCGGGGAGGCCTCGTTGACGAGCCGCATCCATTGGACCTCGGGCGCGCTGAAATCGGCGACCAATTCTTCCGGCCGGCGGCGGCGGCGGCGCAATTCGTCATAGCAAAGATTGACCACGATTGCGCGGAGCCATCCACCGAACGGCATCTCCGCCCGATAGCTGGGCAGGGCCGCGAAGGCCCGGATGAAACTTTCCTGCGCGATGTCCCGTGCCATTTCCTCATCGTGAAAAAACCGTTTGCTCAGCCGCTCGATTCGCGTGCGATGGCGCGCGGAAAGCTCGGTGAAACTCGCGGTTTGGCCGGCGAGAACCTCCGCAACGAGTTCCTCGTCAGCTTTGTCCGCCAAGCGCCAACCTGTTCTCCGCCCGAATGCGGAGCGGCCGAGCATTACCAAATGTTAATACGTCCATTTTCGCCGCCGGTTACAGTCAATATCAGGGCAATCGCGCCACGCCAAGGCGGCTGAGCGTCATCGCGAGACCAAGACCCAAGGAACAGCGGCGATTCCGCGCTCTGCACGGAGTTGCTGGGTCTCATTGTCGGCGCCCTGACGATGACAAATATGCGGCCTTGACATTGCCGGCGGGGAGAACGCTAACTTATAGGAGCATTTTATTGGCGATTCGTTCGGACAACCTCTTTTTTCGCCTTGGGAGATGAGGAGACCCAATGGGTTTGTTGCGCTACGCTCGGTTCAGCGCAATCGCGGCGGCGGCGATACTAATCCTCGCGATGCCGCCGGTGAAGGCGTTCGCCGGCGCACCGGTGTCAATGCCGATGAATCAGATTCTGGTGCTGGGCGGCTGGCCTGCGAAGAACGGCGCTGTGGAACGGATCGCGCCGCAGACCAGCCACTCCCCTGGATCCGGCACGATTTTCGAGGGCGTATATCGGCTGGCCGCCGAAGCGCCGTGGGACTATGCGGCGGCGGAGGCAACCCTGCTCAGCCGCGTGTGCGGCAATTTCGGCGCGGCGTGCCAACGGCTTGCCGGCGCCACCGGCGCGGTTCCAATCCCCGCCTACACCGGCGATTGGTTCAGAGGCCAGCTTATCCGCACCCGTTCCCTTGAGTCCGGCGAAACCTTTCAATGGTCATATGCTTCGTCATCCGGCAAGGTTATCTGGAGTCCGGTATATACTTGGATCAACGACTATGGTGGGGGTTCAGTGGATTTTTTCGGCGGTTGCTGGAACGAAACAATCGCTGGCGATACCGTCGCTTCTCATTGCGGTAATGCCGACGAATGGCAGTCCGGCATAAACGAGGAATGGGAGTTCATCGTGGGGCCGTTCGGTGCGTGTGCCGGCGGAGCAAAGGTTAATGCTGGGATGTGGACGATACGGTTTTACGATGACGGCGCACCGGTCTATGCCAGCACCCTCGACGTCGAGCAGAACAATTCCGCCGCGCCGGCCATCAGCCGTTTTGAAAGGTGCCCGAATTCTTCCCGATAGGGACCGGCCGCGGCTATTTTGCCCGCGGCGGGGCGATTCCCGCGCGCTTGAGGTCGTCCGGGCGGTCCAAATCTTGGACCACTCCGGCATCTTCAACGTCGGCATAATGAATACGAGCCGCGTCCGCCTCGACAACTTGGCGCGCGCCAATCGCCTCCGGCGCGGCCATCAATTCGGGGAACACGGAGCGCTCGAAAATCGCGGGATGGCCGCGGCGTCCACGGTAGCGCGCAATCACGATCGGTCCGCCGGTCCGCCGGTAAAGTTCGATCGCGGCCCGAAACGTCTCGGCGCGCACCAGCGGATGATCGCAAAGATGGACCAGCGCGGCGTCCGCATCGGTTGAAATCGCCGCCAAACCCGCCTTGAGCGACGATAGCTGTCCGCGCCGATAGGCCGGATTCTCCACCATGACGATTCGCGGATCGGTGGGAATCGCGGGGCGGATTCGTTCCGCATCCGCGCCGAGAACAATTATGAGGCGGGGGACGGCGGCAAGAATCGCATCGGAAATCGCGGCTATGAAGGTCCGCCCGGCAAGCTCGATAAGCGGCTTGGGCCGGCCCATCCGGCGCGATTCTCCCGCCGCGAGCAGGATCGCCTCGACGCGCGGTTCCGTCATGGCGACCGCTTCAAGCGGCCCGCGCGCACGCCGAGCGTGAATTCGTCGCGATGGCCGGTGCGCCGCTCCCGGATGATTTCCGCGATAATCGAGACCGCTATCTCGCCGGGCGTCTCCGCGCCGATCGCCACGCCCAGCGGCGCGTGCAGATCGGCCAGCCGCGCGGCCGGCACGCCCGCTTTTGCAAGCCGCTCGATTACGGCCGCCGCACGCCGGCGCGATCCGATCATCCCGACGAATCCGCACGGTTGCAGGAGTGCGGCCCTCACCGCCGTTTCATCGAACGAGTGCCCGCGCGTGACCGAAACCAGCGCGGTGCGCGAATCGAGGGTTAGCGATTCAATCGCGGAGCCGAACGGCGCGACGATAATCTCCGCCGCCTCGGGAAACCGCGCCCGATTCGCGAACGCGGCGCGATCGTCGATCACGGTGACGCGGAAGCCCGCCGCCGCCGCCATCGCGCACAGCGGCGCGGCGATATGGCCGGCGCCGGCGATTATCAGCCGTTGGGCGCCCGCGACGGGATCGGCGAACAGGCGCATCCCATTGCCCAACACGGTTCGCGTCGCCGGCGCGAGCGCGCCGCGATCGTCAAGTTCGAGGAGGATCGGATTTCCCGCCTTGATTAACGCGGCGAGTGCTTCGAGCGCCGCGGCGGGAAACCCGGCGGGCGCGGCAATTCCGGCGTCCGGCTCGATGAACGCATGGGCGCCCGGCGCCGCCTCCGCGCGCGGACCCGGATCGATCGCCGTCAACAGCGCGGCCCGGACACCGCGCGCGGCGGCATCGGCGATTCGGCGGGCGATATCGAGGCCGCCGGCGGGGGTCCATAGATCGATAAACACCTCCATCACGCCGCCGCAGGCGCCGATTTCGTCCTGATCGAAATCGCCCGTCAAATCGACTTCGGCGCTGCGCGCCATGCCCTCGCCTTCAAGGATTACTTTAGCTTTTCGGAAAACTTCGGCCTCGCCGCATCCGCCGCCGATCGTGCCGCTCTGGCCGCCCCGATGGACGATCATCTTCGCGCCAATCTCGCGCGGCGTGGAGCCGCGCACGCCGATTACGGTCGCTAGCGCGAAGGATTCGCCGCGTTCGAGGATGCGGACCGCGTGCGTCCAGATTGAATCGGAGGTGTTCATCGGCGGACGGCACAGACGAGCTTATCAAATACGGCCGGAGCGATGAATTCGCCTGCGGAGGGCGATCCGCGGACGCGCGGCGGGATGCGTTGGGTTTATCCGGCCCGCCGGGATAAAATTGCTGGCTGGCGGCGCGGCTCGCAGGCATTGCCTTCCAGGGCATGAAAAATCCATCCGGCAAAACCGCTTCCGGCATAATCGGGGACGCGCATCGACGCGGCGCCGGGGGGGACGTTGCGCTCCCGCGGCAGGCCGGCGAATTCCGTGCGCGCACCTGGCTCACCGGACTGCTCATCGTCACCGCGCTGGTGCTGGCGCCTTCCCTTGCGAACGATTTCGTTCTGGACGACGTGGAACAAATCGTTCGTAACCGCTATCTGGGCGGCTGGCGGTTCGTATGGAAGGGATTTACCGGCGACGTCTTGTGGTACCGCAATCCGAGCCATCCGCTACAGAGCGGCTATTACCGTCCCTTGTACAACCTTTGGCTATGGCTGAATTTCAAACTATTCGGGCTGCACGCGATCGGATGGCATGCCGCCTCGATCGCGCTCTATCTGCTCATCGTATTGCTCGTGTATCGGGTTGCTTCGGTTCTGGTGGAGGACCGGGCAATCGGACTGCTGGCAGCGGCTTTGTTCGCGCTCATGCCGGTCCACGCACAAGCGGTGGCCTATCCGGCGGCGGGTGCGACCCTGCTCGCGGCGGCGTTCCAACTGGGCGCATTCGAATCGTTTCTGCGCGGGCGGCGCGGTGCATCGCTCGCGCTGTTCGGCGCCGCGCTTTTGAGCTACGAGGGCGCGGTGGCGTTTCCCCCGTTAATTGCGGCGTATGCGTTGCTGGTCAGCCAACGAAGGACCTATGTTCGCGCGCAATCGCGCGCGCCGCTCGCCGCGGCATGGCCGTATTTTCTTGAACTGGCCGGCTATCTCGCCCTGCGATATTGGGCGCTTGGACTCGGTAAAGGATCGGCGGGCGGAACGACGCTTACCGCTGTCTTCCTGAGGATACCGGCGGCGATTGCGAGTTATCTGGCCCTCATTGCGATGCCGTGGCGGGCAGGTCCGGCGCATCGGTTGGTTTTCGCCACCGGCCTTATCTCGCCCGGATTCTATTTTCCCGCCGCCGGAATCGGTTTGCTGGGTCTCGCCGCCGTGCTCTTGGCCCGCCGCTCCACCCGCCGGCCGCTTTATGTCTTTTGCCTTTCGTGGTTTTTCATCGCGCTGGCCCCCATGCTCACGCTGGTTGCGTTCTCCGCACCTGGGGCGATCGAAGACCGCTATCTCTTATTGGCGTCATTCGGACCGTGCGTTACTGCGGCGGGACTCGCAATTGAGTTCGCGCGCACGAGCCTGGTACGCGCCAAGACGGTCGGGATCGGCGTAGTGGCGCTCGCGGTCGTTTGGGCTTCATCCTTAGTCTATGTCCAGCGGTACTGGCGCGATGAAGCCGCCCTGTTCACCCAATGCATCGAGGAGGAACCGGACTCGGCAGCGTCGCACGCCGGCTTGGGGATGGCGTTCGTTGCGCGGGGAAAATTTGCCGATGCGCGGCGTGAACTTCAAACCGCGGTAAAGCTTAGGCCGCGTATCGGCGCGCCGATCTTTTATGACCTCGCGCTGGTGGACCAGCGGCTCGGCGATTCGCGCACCGCGGCGGCGGAAATGAGTGAATGGCTCAGGCGGCTGACTCATCCAACTCCGGACGATTGCGCGACGGTTGCGCTCTTCGCCGATGCGGCGGGTGACAGCGCGGGTACCGAAGCCGCGCTCGCGGAGGCCGCCACGATGCCGGGTGGCGCGGCAGCCGCATCGGTGGCGCGCGCCGAGATCGCTTTTCGGCACGGCGATCGCAAGGATGCGGAGGATGCGTTACGCGGGTTTGTCGCCGGCCATCCCGCCGATTCGCAGGCGCGCATGGCGCTGGCCGGTGTGTTGGCATCGAATAAGCATCCGCGGCAGGCGCTGGCGGAACTTCGGCTTGCGGCCGCGGCCAGGCCGCAAGACCCGAATCTTCATTACCGGATCGCGGCGCTGCTCCACCGGCTGGGCCGCGATCACGAAGCGCGCAAAGAGTGCGCCAGCGCACTCGCGAGCGCTCCCTACGATCCGGATGCGCGCGCGTTGATGGCCGCGATCGAGCGCGGCATGAATCGCCCCTAGGCGGGCGGGCCAAGCGGGGCCGCTTCCTCGATTCCATACCGCGAGAGCATCCGGTAGAGCGTCGAGCGCGATACTCCGAGCAGGCCCGCCGCGCGCCGGCGATTTCCGCCGGTCTCGTCGAGCGAGCGGACGAGCGTGCGTTTGATTACGTCGTCGAGCAGGAAGTCGGGCTGCGCCGCGGCGGCGATCCCATCGGACGCGGCGGCGCATCCGGCCGCACCGCCAACCGGCGCGACCGCGCGATCGGCCAGCATCGCGGCGCCGCTGCCGTCCACCAGGTTCGCGGGCAAGTCGGCGAGCCGGAGACATTCGTCCTCGCTCAGGATGACGGCGCTTTCGATCGCGTGTGCGAGCTCGCGGACGTTGCCAGGCCATTGATAGACACACAGAGCCTCCAGCGCCGCCGCCTCGATTTGCGCGACGCGCTTGCCGCACGCAACGCCGAAGCGCTCGATGAAATAGCCGGCGAAGGCGGGAATCGCCTCGCGCCGTTCACGCAGCGGCGGCAGGAAAATCGCGGCGGTGTTGAGCCGGTAGTACAGGTCGTCGCGAAATTGACCCGCCTTGACCATCGCGCGCAGATCGCGGTTGGTCGCGGCGACCAGCCGCACATCGACCTTGTGGCTGTGCGACGATCCCACCGGCTGGACTTCGAGCGTTTCGACCGCGCGCAGGAGCTTGGGCTGGAGCTTGAGCGGCAGGTCGCCGATCTCATCGAGGAAGAGCGTGCCGCCGTTGGCGGCGCGGAAGTAGCCGTCGGAATTCTCGCGCGCGTCGGTGAAGGCGCCGCGCACATGGCCGAACAATTGGGACTCGGCCAGCGTTTCGACCAAATTGGAACAGTTGAAGATGACGAACGGGGAGTTAGGCGCCGGACCCAGCGTATGCAGCGCGCGCGCGACCAGCTCCTTTCCGGTGCCCGATTCGCCGTAAATCAGGACGCTTGCTTTGTATGCGCTCAGGCGAGTGACCGCCTGGAACACTTTGCGCACTTGCACCGATCTGACGACCATTCCACCGACCCGCTCCGATCCTGACGCCAGCCGATCGAGCGTAACCGAGCCGGCCGGCGCCGGCGCGGCGGCGGTCTCAATCGCGATTCCATCTCCGATAATTCCATTCGCATCCATTGCATACCCGCGTCCCTTTCACCGATTTTCGCCGCCAGCCGCCCACCGGGACTCCACGTGTCACAAATGATGACAGCAAGCGAGGGGCCATCGTCCCGGCGGCGGGACACGCGCTGAACGGTTATCCTAATTGGGCGATGCTTGGCGCGGGGCGAAGATTCATGCGGCTACCCGGCAGCGCGATGCCACCGGCGTCCCGAATTGCGGCATCGGTGTGCCATCGTTCGGCCCCGTTTGCGACGGACGCCGTGACGCACAAACGGCGGACTCATATTCCAATCAGGGTGCGGTTGATGCCGTGCATCATTGAGACCATGGCGCGCCCGAAATTTTCATACCCAACCAGCACGGTGACCGCAACCGCCGCGACCACCAGCCAATACTGGATCGACGCGTCATTTCGCACCGGGCGCCGCGAATCGTTCGCCATCGCCGGATGGTATCTGAAACGCGCGCTTTCCGCATCCGCAATCATGCGCGTTACGATTGATTTGCCGCCCGGTTATTCGCATTATGATCCAATGAGCGACAATCAAAGAAGCCGGACCGTCACCCACGGCGTGCAGCGTTCCCCCAACCGCGCGATGCTCCGCGCGGTGGGATTCACCGATCGCGATTTCGACAAGCCAATCGTCGGAATCGCCAACAGTTTCAGTACGATCACGCCGTGCAATCTCGGATTGAACAAGCTTACCGAGCGCGCCGAATCGGCCATTCGCGCGGCGGGCGCGATGCCGCAGACGTTCGGCACGATCACGGTCAGCGACGGCATCTCGATGGGCACCGAGGGGATGAAATTCTCGCTGGTCTCGCGCGAAGTGATCGCCGATTCGATCGAGACCGCCTGCAACGCGCAGGCGATGGACGGCGTGCTCGCGGTGGGCGGATGCGACAAGAACATGCCCGGCGCGATGATCGCGATCGCCCGCATGAACATTTCGGCGATTTTCGTCTATGGCGGCACAATCAAACCGGGCCATTATAAGGACCGCGATCTCACGATCGTCAGCGCGTTCGAGGCGGTCGGCGAATTCAGCGCGCACAAAATCAGCGAACAGGAATTGCTCGAAGTCGAGCGGCGCGCCTGCCCCGGCGCCGGATCGTGCGGCGGGATGTACACCGCCAACACGATGTCCTCCGCAATCGAGGCGATGGGGATGAGCCTGCCTAATTCCTCGACGATGGCGGCCGAGGACGCGGAGAAGGCCGAGAGCGCGGCGCAGTCCGGGACAGTCCTCGTGGATGCCATCCGCAATCAGCGGCTCCCGCGCCAAATCATGACGCGCAAGGCGTTCGAGAACGCGATCGCGGTGGTGATGGCTGTTGGCGGTTCCACCAACGCCGTGCTCCATCTGCTCGCGATGGCGCACGCGGCGGAAGTGCCGCTTTCGATCGACGACTTCGAGACGATCCGAAATCGCGTGCCGGTCCTATGCGAATTGAAGCCTTCGGGCCGCTACGTCACGACCGATTTCCACCGGGTGGGCGGTGTCCCACAAGTGATGAAGATGCTGCTCGCAAATGGCGTGCTTCATGGCGATGCGCTCACGATCGGCGGCCAGACCATCGCCGAGACGCTGGCGAAGATTCCCGCCGAGCCGCCCGCCAATCAGGAGGTGATTCGCCCGTGGAGCAAGCCCCTATATGCGCACGGCCACCTGGCGATTCTAAAGGGCAATCTCGCGGCGGAAGGATGCGTCGCCAAAATCACCGGCATCAAGAGCCATCGCATCGACGGCCCCGCGCGCGTCTTCGAGCGCGAGGAGGACGCGCTCGCCGCGATCCTGGCCGGCAAAATCAAACCGGGCGACGTATTGGTAATCCGGTACGAAGGGCCGCGCGGCGGTCCGGGGATGCGCGAGATGCTCTCGCCGACCTCCGCGTTAACGGGAGCCGGCTTGGGCGGTTCGGTCGGCCTCATCACCGACGGCCGCTTCTCCGGCGGCACCTACGGTTTGGTGGTCGGCCACGTCGCACCCGAAGCGCAGGTGGGCGGCACGATCGCGCTGGTGCATGAGGGCGATTCGATCACAATCGACGCCGATAATCGCATCCTGCAACTCAACGTCCCCGACGCCGAGATCGCCCGCCGCCGCTCGGAATGGAAGCCGCCGAAGCCGCGCTACACGCGCGGCGTAATGGCCAAGTACGCGGCGCAAGTCTCCAGCGCCAGCGTCGGCGCGGTGACGGATTAACGGCGCTACCGGCGTCAGAATTTTTCCTTGAACGGGCGGACGTCCAATTCCTGGGTCCATGCGGAGCGGTCTTGGTGCGCGAGTTGCCAGTAGGTCTCCGCAATCGCCGCCGACTTCAACAAATCCTCATCCTTGGCATTCGGAATCAGCTTGCGAATCGTCGGCGTATCGATCGGACCGTCGATATTGACGTAGGCGACGTGGATGCCGCTCGGTCCCAAGTCGCGCGCCATCACCTGCGCCAGCCCCCGCATCGCGAACTTCGCCGGTCCGAACGCCGCCGAAGTGGCAAATGGTTTGGTTCCGGCCGTGGCTCCCGTAAATATTATTGTCCCGCGCCCGGCTTTTAACATCGCCGGCACTGCTTGCCGCGAACAGAGGAAGGCGCCGAAGGCGTTCACCCGCCACGTATTTTCAAAGGTGCTCGGCTTGGTCTCCATGAGCCGCCCGAACGGGCGCATCGCGGCGTTGTAGATCGTCACTTCGGGATCGCCGAGCGCGGCGCGAATCGCGGCGAACGCGCGGTCGATTTCGGCGCTGTCCGCCACGTTCGCCGGAACTGGAACCGCATGGCCGCCCGCGGCTGCAATTTCCTTAGCCAGCGTTGCGAGATACTCGCCGTTGCGCGCGACCATCGCGACGTCGTAACCCGCGGCAAAGCGCCGGGCAAGCGCCGCGCCCAATCCCGCGCCAACCCCGATTACGGCCGCAACCGGCTGCTTCGATGACTGAGCCATTTGACTATCCTCCCTGTGCGCGATGCGGCGCACTGTGTGTTCGCTCGCGCCGGCCAATCAGCGCCGGTCCCGGCCGCGCGCTCATCGCGCGGGGGTTTATCTTCGATTTGCACGCCGGACAGATGAGTTCCGGTTCGATCGAATGGCCGCAGGGCCGATGGACCAGTTCCAGCGGCACCCCCTCCGCGCCGGCCATCCACCGGTCGCCCCAGCCGACCATCGCGACGAGCAAAGGATAGAGGTCAACTCCCTTTTCCGTTAGCCGGTATTCGAATCGAGGCGGACGCTTTTCGTAGGCAACGCGGCAAAGGATTCCCTCGCGCACCAGTTTGCGCAGCCGGTCGGACAGGCGATGCGGCGTAATCCGCAAATCCCGCTGAATCGCATCGAATCTGCGGATGCCGAGGAACACATCGCGGACGATCAGCATCGTCCAGCGGTCGCCGATCGCCGACAGAGTTCGGGCGATCGAGCAGGTCATCGTGTTGATTTGCTTCCAGCGCATCGGGTTCCGAGTCGAAAGCGACCCTTGACAAGATAGTAGGTTCCAATTTAGAAGTGAGTCAAGAGCAAGTTCTAAAATGGAACTTAGATCGCATCGAAAACCGCCACCGGCCCGGCGGCGCCGAATTTGAACGGAGATAAATCAATGTCTGACAAACCCCCGGCAGGACGCGTTTACCATGAGCGTCACGAGCATGTCCTCAAGATCACTATCGACAATGTTGCCAAGAAGAATGCCTTCATCCCGGAGATGCTGGCTCAATTGGCGGACGCGATGACGCTCCTCCACGAGGATTCCGGTCTGTGGGCCGGGGTCTTATGCGCCGCCGGCCCGGACTTTACCGCCGGACTCGACCTCACGAAATTCTTCGGTCCCGGCGCAACGCTAAAGCCCTGGGCCGAGGGCAAGATCGATCCATTGGGGCTTGCGAACCAGTGCCGCAAACCGATCGTCACCGCGGTTCAGGGAATCGTCTTCACCATCGGAATCGAGTTGATGCTGGCCGGCGATATCGTCGTCGCAGCCGACAATTCCCGCTTCTGCCAGATGGAAGCGAAGCGCGGTATCGCTCCGTTCGCCGGTGCGCATTTCCGCTTCCTTACGCGCGCCGGTTGGGGCGATGCAATGTATCACCTGATGCTGTGCGACGAATTCAACGCGGCCGAGGCGTACCGCATCGGGCTGGTGCAAGAAGTTGTGCCGGCGGGCCGCCAGACGGATCGGGCCATGGAGTTGGCGGGAATAATCTGCCGCAATGCTCCGTTGGGCGTTCAGGTGACCAAGGAGGCCGCCCGAAAATTTATCGAGGCGGGAGAACAAGCCGCGATTGCCGCAATCCCGGCGGTTCTCCAGCGCGTGCTGACCACGGAGGATGCGATGGAGGGCATAAAGTCGTTCGTCGAGCGGCGCGCGGCAGTGTTTCACGGCCGCTGATTGCATCCCGCGCGTTACGGGTCAAGGGCGATCGGGCCGGCGGATTCCGGGAGAGAGTCCCCACAAAATCCTCCACAGTCCGGCGGCGCGATGTTCAAGGTTGCCGAAAAGTCCTTGAATTGATTGGTGGGCCGTCCGGGACTCGAACCCGGGACCCTCTGATTAAAAGTCAGATGCTCTAACCACCTGAGCTAACGGCCCCACCGATTCCTGCGCGGATTCTAATCGTTGCAGGGAACGCGCGCCATTGGAAGCGTTCGCCGCGCCGGAATGCTACAACTCTTCCGAATCGAGCGGAGAAATCCAGGTGGCGCTTTGGACCAGAATCGGCGGACTCGTCAAGTACGGAGGATTGCGGCGGTCCATCCGCGCCGCCCTTCACGCGCTCAAGTTTCGCGATTTCCATATCTTCGCGATCCGCCGCGATGAATTGGCGCCGGCGCCCGCGCTCCCGGCCGGCGTGGAAATCTTCACGGAGGCGACCGCACGGCTCCGCGCCGCCCGTGCAGGACGGACCGGCCTGCCGAGCGAATTTTGGCGCGACGAGATCACCGGCGCGGCGCAATGCGCGATGGTTGAGATGGACGGCGAACCGGCCGGCGTTATCTGGGCCGAGGAGTTTCCCGCGCAACGGCCAATCGTCGTGCTCGCGCCCGGCGAAGCCGAACTGACCGGCGCGTATGTCATCGAGCGATTCCGCCGCCGGGGCCTCTATCGCGCGCTGCTCCATGCCGCCGCCGCGTGGCAATTGCGCAAGCGCGAGCGCGTGTTCCTCGTCGTGGACGGCAACGCTCCGGAATTGCTTAAGCTTGCCACCGAGATCGGATTTCGGGAGATCGTCGCGATCGAGCGGCGGGCGGTGTGGGGAGCTAAATTTTTCGTGGCGCAGATGCGGGTCAAGGATTTGTTCGAGCCGCGCGACCCAAATTGACACCGGCCCGCGGCGAAGTTGCATGATCGGCTAAGAATTGCCGTTGTGGCATTCTAGAAACATAAATCCGCAGTTCCAAAATCCGGTTTGAAGAAATCGTTGCAGGTCCGCACTGAGACCGATCAAATTGCATTTGTCTAAAAAAGTGCCTGAATCTCAAGGGAAAACTTGTTGCATTGCAGCTTGACACCGCTCCCGTCGATGCTGATATTAATTATATTGCAATGAACGATGACGGTTTCTTAAGCTCATAGACGCCAACGGAAGTCGCGTGAGAGATTGAAAATGTCACCGAAGGAGGAAATCGCGAGCAGCGCCGCAACAATCGGCGCGCCCGATCAATCCGGCGTGGAAGCCGTCGAAAGCTATGACGCTTGGCTGACACTCGATCGCCTCGCGGAGGGGGCGGAGCGAATCGGCGGGATGGTCGTGCGGTCGGCGCAGATGCGCCAGATGCTCAAGACTATCGCGCGGCTCAGCCCCTATAAGGCGACCGTCCTGGTCCATGGCGAATCGGGCACCGGCAAGGAACTGGTCGCGCGCGCATTGCACACCTTGGGACCGCATGCCACCGGGCCGTTCGTCACGTTCAACTGCTCGAATCTGGTGGAATCGCTGGCCGAATCGCAATTGTTCGGCCACGTGCGCGGCGCCTTTACCGACGCGCGCGAGGATGCGCTCGGCTACTTTCGCTCCGCCAACGGCGGGTCGCTGTTTCTCGACGAGATCGGCGAATTGCCGCTCAAGCTGCAGCCCAAGCTCCTGCGCGCGGTGGAAACGCTCGAAGTCCAGCCGGTCGGATCGGCGAAAAACTACAAGGTCGATATCCGGCTGGTCGCGGCGACCAATCGCGACTTGCGCGCGATGGTCAAGACGGGGCAATTCCGCGACGACCTTTTTTACCGGCTCAACGCCGCCGTAATATATGTCCCGCCGTTGCGCGAACGGCGCGAAGCGATTCCCGCCTTCATCGCGCATTACATCGGCCATTACAACCGCCTCTTCGGCAAGAGCATCAAACTCGTCTCGCCGCGCGCGCTCGACGCATTTTGCGCCTACCAATGGCCCGGCAATATCCGCGAACTGGCGAACGCGGTCGAAAGCGCCGTGCTTATGACCGAGAACGATCGAATCGGCACAGAGAACCTGCCCCCCTATCTCAGCGAAGGCGCACCTGGTCACGGCGAACCGGTCGAGATGGCGGAAGGCGGCGGGCCGGAGCGGGTGGAACTGCCGCCCGAAGAGGACGAAGGCGGCGCCGCCCCATCCGGCGCCGGCGGCAACGCGGCCTATTCCCTCGACGCCGCCATCAATGAAGCTTCCAAAACGGCGCTCGTGCGGGCATTGCGGGCGGCCAACGGCAATTGCCATCGCGCGGCCGAGCTACTGGGCGTATCGCGGTACACGGTTTACCGGATGCTGAACCGGTACGGAATGTCCGAAGGGCGCGCCTATCGCACCTGGCGCAAGTCGGACGCCCCCGGCCCGGCGTAGCCGGTACTTTCGCCTATCTTTGAGAAATGGCCGCTGCGATGCCGGGACGGGGAACGTCGTCGCGCGGCAGACCCGGTTTGGCGGGGCGCTCGGCGCGCGGCCGTTTCCATTCCGAAAGATCGATCCGCAAAAGGTCTTCGAGCGCCTCGACATTGGGCCGGAAGCGCTCGATCAGCATTGCGTCCTGCTCGGGCGTCAGCGGCGGGAATTTTTCGCCGCGGCCGTAACAGAATTGCCACACGCCCGCGCGCTTCAGGGCATTGACCACCGCATAGGCCCGATGCTCCAGGAGCCAAAATTGAACGTGGCGCGCGTTCTGCGCGAGATGGCGGTTCTTGGGCGCGCGAGCAAAATTGTTCACGTCGTCGCGGATGGAACCGAGCTCGGAGAGCCGGATTCGCTCGACCTCCACGAAGTCGCAAATCCGATCGATGTAGCTTTGCGGGTCGCCGCGCAATTCCTCGTAGCGCGTTATCAGGAACCGCTCGCGCGGAAAATGCGCGAACCATCCCTTGAAGTGGTCCGCGTAGCGGCGGGATCGGTCCAATTGCGGACGCGTGTTGAGCACCTGCTCGAAACTGCCGCGCGCCCACACGTAATGGATCATCAGCTTGTACTGCGAATAGGCGTGCTCGGCCGGATTGCGCAGCGTGACGATGAATTTGCAGTCCGGAAGGTGATGCTTAATCCGTTCAGCGGCAAGCGGACGGGAAAAATAGGGGCAGACTTCCGCCACCTTGCGCGCGCCGGTGGCATGGCGGAAATGCCAGGCATACCAACCGATCCCCTTGGCGTAGTAGGTGGTGAAGAATTGCGTCTCCTTGACGCCGCGCGGCAGATCGCAACGCGACTCGAGCACCTGATGGAGCCAGGTCGTGCCGGTGCGGCCCGGCCCGATGCCGATAAAGTCGGGCAATCTTGGCGAACGATTCGAGGCCATTGCGCTCCGCGTAATCTTAAGGGTTGTAGCCGCCGCCCGGCAATATGCCGGTGGAATTGACCGCCATGCTTCGGCCTGATAGGTCCGATAACGACCGATGAGCATACAGGCGAAAGCGGCCGACAAGTTTTACGAACCGATCGCGCCGCGCGACCCGATTCAGTTCCGTGAATACAAGCTGCTGCTGGACCCGGCGCGGTTTCCCGATCGGCACAGCTTCCACAAGTTCTGGAAAATCGCCCATCATGCCGCCAAATCGCTCGGCATCAAGTTCAGCAAGATGGACGAGGACATAAAGCCGCACATCCGCGAGGTCGTCTTTTACGACACGCCCCAGTTCAAGCTCTACAATCACGGCTTTATCCTCCGAAAACGCACCTTCTACCGGCATGGAATTCCCGATCCCAAACATGAATTGGTGCTCAAATTCCGCCATCCCGATCGCCAGACCGCGCTCGCCGTCGATCCGCGCCCGCTCCTGCCGTGCAAGTACACGCTCAAATTCAAGGAAGAGATTCTGCTGCCCAAGGACGGCGCGCTCGGGATGCGGCTGGTCTATTCGCACAACTGCGAATTGGACACCCCCAACATCATCCTGACCCAGAAGTTCGAGACCACCGCCGCCGCCTTTCCCGCGCTCAAGACGATCGACGCCAATCCCAAGGCGAACTTGGGCATCGTCCACGGAATTTCGATCGAGGAATACCTGGTCGAACTCGGCGTCCTGGAATTCGGCGGCCCGCTTACGGCCAAGGCCAATCTTGCGGTATGGCGGGTGCGCACCACCAATCAGCCGCTCGTCGCCGAGTTCGCCTATCAACTCAAATTCGAGAGTCCCGAGGAGGTGCGCAGGAAACGGCGCGAGTTGTCCGAATTCTTCTACACCGGCCTGCAATCGCGGGCCTCCGATTGGGTGCAACGTGGAACCACCAAGACCGCTCTCATCTATGGATTCGGAAGCACCGGAATCAAACATCGGGAGTAACGGCCCACCGCGGCCCACGCTCCTCAAGCTATTCAAGGTCTTTCTGCTGGCGGGAGGATTGAGTTTCGGCGGCGGCGCCGTTGCCTACCTGCGCGAGTACCTGGTCAATCGGGAAGCCTGGCTCGACGACGAGGGCTTTCTCGGCGCGATGGAGATCAGCGAGACGCTGCCGGGCCTCAACGCCGTCAATATGTCGATCATCGTGGGGGACAATCTGCGCGGCGTACCCGGCGCAATCGCCGCGGTCATCGGGATGCTCTTGCCCGGCTCGATCGTGGTGATGCTGCTCGGAATCCTGTGGGAATCCAATCACGCCAACCCCGAAGGGCGGCGGCTGCTCATCGGAATCGCGGCGGCCGCCACCGGGTTGCTCGCCGCGGTAACGCTGCAACTGGGGCGCAAGCAGTTCCGCACGCCGCCCGACTTGGCGATCGTCATCGTGACTTTTGCCGCGGTCAGCTTCTTCAAGTTTTCGCTGCCGACCGTGCTGCTGACGATCGGCTCGCTCGGAATTTGGCTCTACCGCCCCGGCGCGGCCCCGGCGCGCGGGCCGCGCGAGCGGCCCCCCTTCGCTCGCAATCGCTTTCACTTCCGCTTCAGGCGCTAGGCGGACTTCGCGATGACCCGGCTAATCAATCTGTTTCTGGTGTTCGGCCTATGTTCCATTCTCGCCGTCGGCGGCGGCACCGCCGTCCTGCCCGCGATGGAGCACATGACCGTGCATACGCATCACTGGCTCACCGAGGCGCAATTCCGAAACGATTACAGCATCGGGCAGGTTGCGCCCGGCCCGAATATGCTGATGGTGCTGCTGATTGGATACCAACTCGCGGGATGGCTGGGGGTGGCGGTGGTGACGATCGCGTTCTTCGCGCCAACCTGCGTGCTCACGCTGTTTGCCAACCGATGGTGGGTGCGAATGGCCGGGTGGCCGTGGCGGGTGTCGATTCAGCGCGGGCTGGCGCCGCTGGCGATTGGACTGATGATGTCGGGGACGTACGCGATCGCGAAGCTGGCCATCGTCGATCTGCCGGCGTTGGCAATCGCGGCCGTGGTGCTCGCGATCCTATTGTGGCGCCACGTCAATCCGGGCGTGCTGGTCCTGGCCGGCGGCGCGCTCTACCTGTTGCTGCCGCATTAAGCTCGCGGCGGGAGTCGCAACACAAGCCGTGCCGTCGTTGGGGGCGATCCCGCTGGCGCTTATGTTCGGCGCGGGGATGCCGCTGACGGGCGCCGCCGACGGCGTGTTCATGTCGATTGCGTACGGCTGGACGCTTTCCACTCCGCTTAGGGAAATCTATTACAACCTCACCACCACGGGCCGGTCCGTGGCGGCCGCGCTTCTGGTGGGAACGATCGAAATCCCGCAAGTCATGGCGATCCAACTCAAGCTGCACGGCGAATTTTTCAATTGGCTGGCCGGCGCGGATGCGAAAACCCGCACCCCTCCGCGGGGTTGACAAATCACGATCTAGACGATATTGAGACTTATTCTCATTATCAGGAGAGTCGAGCAATTGTGTCAAACAAACCAAACACCAGCACGAACTCTGCCGCGCCACCGCACTCCCGCACGGCATCCGGGAGAATGCGAGCGGCCATGAACGGCGCAAAGTTTTGGCTGAATCAACATCCGTGTGGATACGATGCGGCAGTCGTGCGGTCGCATCGCGATCCCCCGCCGGCGAATCGGCGCATCGGGTGGTTCGCGGCGCCGGGATGGCGTTTGCTCGCGCTGGCCGGCTCGCTCGTTATCGGGCTTGCGTCTCCGGGCTTGGCGGCGGCTCGGCCGATATCCGGAACGGTCACCGACGCCCTGTCCCGCCCGCTGGCCCAGGTCCGAATCGAACTGCGCGAGGCATCCGACCGCGTAGTCGCTCATGCCGGCACCGACAAGGGCGGGCGGTTCAAGATCGCGCCGCCACGGCCGGGCACATACTTGCTCGTGGCCGCAAAACCGGGATTCAAACCGGCACAGGAGGCCGTTGCCTTTCCGCGCGGCGCCGCAACCGCGATGCCCATCACCCTTGCAGCGGAGACCGCGGTGACGCTCCCCGTCCAAGTCCGCGCGATTCGCGCGCAGAACGGCGTCTCCACCACCGGCGCGAACAAATACACCGTAACCGCACAGGACATTTCCAACCTGCCGCGCGGCAGCAACACCGCGATGACCGATGTACTGGCGCAGATGCCCGGTGTCGCGATCGATCAGAATCAGCAGATTCACATCCGCAACACCGAAGGACCTCAATTCCAGTACCAGATCAACGGCGTCATGGTCCCGCTCGACATCAACACCAACCCGCCGTTCATCTCCATGATCAATCCGATGTTCGTCAAGCGGTTGAGCCTGCTCGATGGCATCCTGCCGTCCCGCTACAGCTACGCCACCGGCGGCATCGTGAACATCCAGACCAAGGACGGATGCGAGCAACCCGGCGGCAGCACCAGCATGTACGGCGGGCAGCGCAATACGGTCCAGCCCAGCTTTCAGTACGGGAGCTGCAACGGCGATTTCAGCTACTACGTCAGCGGGCTGTACAGCCAGAGCAACACCGCGTTCAGTTCCGCCACCCCCGCCCCGGACGCCATTCATGATTATACTAATCAAGGCCAGGCATTCGGTTTCTTTGCTTACGAACTGAATCCGACCACCAGGCTGAGCCTCATCGCTTCGGTCGCGGCAAGCAACAATCAATTACCCAATCAGGCCAACCTCGCCCCTCAGTATCAACTGACGGGCGCGGGCTACTATCCATCGGCCAACATCGATTCGTACCTGGATTTTCGCGATTATCTGGGCATACTCGCGCTCAACGGCTCGCTCGCGCCGAATCTCTCCTATCAGCTTGCGTATGCGGCCCACTACATTTCGCAGAAATTCGAGCCTGACGATACCGGAGAACTTTTGTACCAGGGGATCGCCTCGACCGCGTTTCACAGCGACCTCGACAACACGCTCGAAGGCGATCTGACCTGGCAGCTTGGCGCGCACACGCTGGGCGCGGGTTTTTATCTTGGCGAATATGCGGTGGAGGCCGATGACAATTCCCTGGTCTTCAAAGTTGACTCGGCCGGCAATCAGACGGGACCTCCCTACACCCCGGTCCGCGCGATCAACAATGCCAACAAGATCAATTTGCTGTCCGGTATCTACTTGGAAGACACCTGGCAGCTTACCGAGAAGTTCCACGCCAATTTTGGGGTGCGATGGGACCGGTTGAGCGGGTTCACCTACAACAACCAAATCGATCCGAACATCAATTTAGTATATCTGCCGTGGACCGGCGCCACCCTTCACGGCGGC
>JBOHWK010000160.1:0-26264 GCA_050736715.1 Binataceae bacterium (SeqCode)
GCGCCGTCGTCGAGTTGCACCTACGACATCAAGTTCGTGCCGGCGCAAGGCGGAACGCGGACCGGGACGATTCTGGTGAACGTGGGCAACGATCCGTACAGCCCGCGCAAAGTGACGGCGGTGGGAATCGGCCAGTGGCCGACGGTGACGCCAATCAACCAAAACTTCGGCGCGGTCACGGTGGGCGACTCTGGCGGGGGGGCCACGTTCACGGTGACGAACAACGAGCCGCAGACGCTGACGTTCTCAGCCCCGGCTTTCGGCGGAAGCTTTCCGGGCGACTACTCGATGTTCATAAGCTCCTGCGGCACCACTCTCACGGGCAAATCGAGTTGCTTCTACACCGTGTTATTCAAGCCGGGCGGGACGGGGACGCGCGACGCGACGTTCATCGTGACCGGCAGTCCCGACGGCGCCAGCCCGCACACCATCAACCTGTACGGGAGCGGGAAATGATGCGGGCCGGGAACGATAAGCAGATAAGCAAAGGCTGCCCCGCGCCGGCCATCGCGGCCCCGCAGGGGAACGGCCGCGTCAGTAGATTCCCGCCGGGCCGGTGCCGTAGCGGTGCGAACCCGATTTGAGTTGGCCGTAGGTGCCGGTCTCGAATCGCTTCACGTTCGCTTCGAGATTCAGATCGCCATGTAGTTCGGCAACCGCTTCCTTGACGCCTTCGCGAGCGATTTCATGCGCCCGTACCCAGCGTCCCTGCCGCTCCACGAACCTCGAAAGGTCGAAGATGTTCTGGGTGAGCGCGGCCTGCTCCTTGGTGAACTTCGCGGTCCACACCACCTGCCGGCTCGCCAGGTCGAGGAACTTCAATTGAAACGCCACTGCGGCCGGATGGGCCGCGGCGTAATCCGTTCCGACCCGCTCCCGGTAGCGAATCAGGGTGCCGTACAACACGCCATCCGCGGAAACCTCGCGCCCCAATTGAAGCGCCACTCGATCCAAATTGTTCGGCGTCGGCTGCGGCAGCTTTTGCATCGCCGCGCTCACGTCCTGCTCGGGAATGACCGTCCATCCGCCCGCCATCGCGGCCTGGCTGTAAACCTCGGCGGTCACCGCTTCGTCGCCTCCGGGCGTAAGCGGAGGCGCGCCCGGCAGGGGCGCTTCGATAATCGGCATGACCGCGATCCGATCGATCCTTACCGCGTGGATCGAGGCGACCGCGTGGGTCTGGATTCCGGTCGGGCTCACGTAGTTGACCGCCTTTGAGATTCGATCGGAAGAATCGTGGTAGAGGCCGGCGAGGATCGCCGAGCAGCCGGCCGCGCTCAGCGCCATCGACAGCGCCGCGCCGGCGGCCGCGATCCGAAGCGATTTCATATTGTCACCTTAATCGAAAGTTCCCGGAGTTGGCGCGGATCGACTTCCGATGGCGCGCCGCTCATCGGATCGGCGGCCTTCTGCGTCTTGGGAAAGGCTATCACGTCGCGGAGCGAATCGGTCCCGCACAGCATCATGCACAGCCGATCCACGCCGAAGGCGATCCCGCCGTGCGGGGGCGCTCCGTAGCGCAGCGCGTCGAGCAGAAAGCCGAAGCGGTCAAGGGCGTCCTCGCGCGAGAGTCCGAGCAGTTCGAATGCCTTTAACTGCAATTCGCGGCTATGGATACGAATCGAGCCGCCGCCCAACTCCTGTCCGTTCAACACCAGATCGTAGGCGAGCGCGCGCGCCTTGAGCGGTTCGGAATCGAGCAGCGCGAGATCGCCGGGATTCGGCGCGGTGAACGGATGGTTCACGGCGGCGAGCCGCTTATCCGTCGCGCTGTACTCGAACAGCGGGAAATCGACGATCCACACGAGCTTCAATTCGCTGGAGCGATCCAGGCCGAATTTTTCCGCAAGTTGAAGGCGGATTTCGCCCAGCACGGGACGGACCGCCGCGGGCGTTCCCGCGACCATCAGCAGCGTGCCGCCGCCGCTCAGGCCCGCAAGTTCCGCGGCGCGCGTCCGTTCCGAATCGCCAATATGTTTTGCAATTGGCCCCTGCCATCCGCCCGCCGCCGCCTTGATCCAGGCGAGCCCCATTCCGTGGCGCGCCTTGATCGATTCGATCATCTCGTCGAGTTCGCGGCGGGCCAATTGATGCGCTCCCGGCAGATTGATTCCGTAGATCGCGCCGCCGCGCGCGAGGATTTCCGCGAAGACCTTGAACGCCGTGCCGGCGAACGCGCCGGTAAGATTTTTCAGTTCCAGATCGAAGCGCATATCTGGTTTGTCGATACCAAACCGCTCCATCGCCTCGGCGTGCGTCATGCGGAGAAACGGCGGTTTCACATCGATGCTCAACACGTCGCGGTAAACCTGCGCGATCATCCCTTCGGCGATCGATTGAACATCCTCGGGGCGCGGGCCGGTCATCTCGATGTCGATCTGGCTGAACTCGGGTTGGCGGTTCGCGCGCAAGTCCTCGTCGCGGAAGCATCGCGCGATCTGATAGTAGCGGTCGAGTCCGCCGATCATCAGAATTTGCTTGAGCAACTGCGGCGATTGGGGCAGCGCGTAGAATTTCCCCGGATTGACGCGGCTCGGCACCAGATAATCGCGCGCGCCTTCGGGCGTGGATTTGAACAGGATCGGCGTTTCGACCTCGATAAATCCATTGCGATCGAGGAAATCGCGCACCGCCTTGAGCGCGGCATGGCGGCGGCGGAGATTCTGTTGCATCGCGGGACGGCGGAGATCGAGGTAGCGGTACTTGAGGCGAACCTCCTCGCTAGTCTCGCCGTCGGTGACTTGGAAGGGCAGGGGGTCCGACACTCCGACGATCGCAAAATCGCTCACGGCGATTTCGATCTCGCCGGTCGGAATCTGGGCGTTGACGGTTCCCTCGCCGCGGCGGACGACTTTGCCTTTCACAGCCGCGTAAAATTCCGAGCGCACGTCGCGGGCGGCCGCGTGCGCCACGGCGTTGCGTTCGGGATTGACGACCAATTGCACGATTCCCTCGCGATCGCGCAGGTCGATAAAGATGAGGCCGCCGTGATCGCGCCGCGAGTTGACCCAGCCCCAGAGCGCCACTTCGCGTCCGGCGTCGGCGGCGCGGAGCGCGCCGCAGTAATCGGTCCGCGCCCACGGCGGGAGCGGCGAGTATCGTTCGGTGGTGTCCATCATGCCCGCCGGTGGAAGGATAGCGGCTTCCGGCATCGGATATAAGCCGGTTACGCGATTACGAAGCCGGCGCCGCGCAAAACTTCCTCGAAAGTTCCCCTTTCGTAGCAACTCCCCAGAAACGTCCCCAAAGCGTCTTTCAAATTGCGCTCCGCCTGCGAACGAGTGCGGCCCTGGGAATGCACGTCCAGCAAGTCGCATGACGAGATGAAGCAATTTCCCCGCTTGCGTATCCGTGCGGGAAGCTTGAACTCCATCGACCCTTGCATGATGCCCCTAACCCCCGGAACGCCAGTATAGCAGTTATTTTGCGCCCTGCGTCAAAACGGCGGCCAAGCTATCGATCGGGACTTCGCGCTGGATGCCGGCCTTCATATCGCGCAACTGCACGACGCGCTTGGCGAGTTCGTCATCGCCGAAGATTATCGCGTATCGCGCTCCGATCTTGTCGGCGCGCTGAAGCAGCGCCTTCACCTTGCGATCCGGCGACAGCAGTTCGACTTGAAGCTGACCCGATGCGCGCAAATCGTGCGCGATTACCATCGCTTGTCCGCGCGCCGCTTCGCCAATCGGGATTATCGCGGCGTCGGGTGCTCGCTCCGCGACAATGCCGACGGCGTTCAGCGCGAGCGCCAGCCGATCGACGCCGATCGCAAAGCCGATTCCGGGAACCGCCGCGCCGCCCATCGCCTCTACAAGTCCGTCGTAGCGGCCACCCGCGATTACGGTGTTCTGCGCGCCGAGTCCGTCCGCCGTCACCTCGAAGGCGGTGCGCGTGTAGTAATCCAACCCACGCACCAGCCGCGGATTGACGGTAAACGTGACGCCCGCCGCTGAGGCCAACTCCTTAACCGTCTCGAAATGCGCGCGGCAGGCGCCGCACAGATAATCGAGGCTTTGCGGCGCCGCTTTCGCGAGTTCCGCATCGATCTTGCAATCGAGGAGCCGCAGCGGGTTCCGCTCAATTCGGTTGTGGCAATCCTCGCACAGCTTCGCCAAATTCGCGCGACCCCATTCGACGAGAGCGGCGCGGAATCTGGGGCGGCAATCGGGGCATCCTATCGAGTTGATGTCAATCCGCACCTTGAGTCCGAGTGAACGGGTGAGATCATCGATCATTACGAGCAATTCTGCATCGCACGCGGCATCGGCGCGACCGAATACTTCGACGCCGAACTGGAAGAATTGGCGATAACGCCCCTTCTGCGGACGCTCGCGCCGGAACATCGGGCCGGAATAAAAAAATCGCTGCTCCGGATCGCGCCGATCCAGTCCCGCGTCGATATAGGCGCGGACCACGCCCGGCGTGCCTTCGGGGCGAAGCGCGACCGTTGTCTCGGCCTCGTCGCGGTCGGGGAACGCGTACATCTGCTTCTCGACGATATCTGTCGTTTCTCCCGTCGATCGCTGATAAAGCGCGAGGCGTTCGAGGACCGGGATGCGGATTTCGCGGAAGGCGTACCGCTCCATCAGCGCGCGGGCGCGATCCTCGACGATACTCATCGCGCGCGCTTCCGCGCCGAACAGATCCTGGAAGCCGCGCAGCCGCGTCGATTCCATCGGTGGAGTTATCCGTTACCGTGCATCGCGGCGCGCAGCTTGCGGTAGCCGAGCATGATGACGCCCTCGTCTTCGATCAAGCGGCGCGTCTGGTCCGAGGTGAAAAAGCGGAGGTCGGCCTCGCGCTGGCGGTAGTCGTCGGCGCAACTTTTAAGCTCCTCGCGCGCGACTGCGGGATGGCACAGAAGCTCCGTAATCCCCGGCTTGAGGCCGCGAATCAGCCCCGTCCAATAGCTTTCGGTCGCCTCGGCGGAGGGAGTGCCTTGAAATTCAAGATAATCGGGTCCGAGGATGTCGAACTCGCCAAGCTGGGCGAGAATCGAATCCATCCCTTGCTCGTGGATTTGCGAGCGCGCCGCAAGCCGGATCGGCAGCCGGTAATCGCGCGCGAGGCGGACGTAAACCTCGTGATAATCGATATGGTAATGGAGCGGGCCCATGTGCGAATCGAGGTGCGTCACGTCGATTCCGGCAGCGAGCGCCTTGTCGATTTGCGCGCGCAGTTCCGCCTCGGCCTCGTCGATTTTGTCATGCTGGAATACCTGCATGACGTCTTTCCACAGATAGCCGCGCTCGTCGCTGAGCGAGGGCACCGCGTTCTTGCCGAGAATGGGGCCCCATTTGTAGCGGTCCCATTCGGCGTTGAGCGTGAGATGCACGCCCAAGTCGGCGTCGGGATGCGCGCGCGCGAACTCGGCGGCCTCCTCGAACCACGGGCAGGTCACCAGAATCGTCGATGAGGTGAATACCCCATCGGTGAGGCCCCGGATCACGCCCTCGTTCTGGTCATGGCACATGCCGAAATCGTCGGCGTTCAGGATCATCAGGCGCGCATCGGCCGGATAGCCGAGCCGAGCCGCCGTTGATGTTTGGGTTTTGTTGCCGCTTTGCGCCATTGGATTCACCGCCCTCGAACTAACAAATTTATCGGCCCCGCCGCCAAAGGAAAAGGGCCGTCCGGCGAGAGACCGCCAATCGAGCGCAAAGTCTGAGGCTGAGGTTCCGATCGAACAGCAGCTTCAAGTTGTCGCCGTCGTCACGCGGCGTTCACGGTCGGCCGCGTAAGCAAGGCAGGCGCGGATGTCATCTTCGGTCAGTTCGGGATAATCGCGCAGAATTTCCTCGTGCGACATGCCGGCGGCGAGCCAGCCGAGCACGTCGGCCACTGCGATGCGCATCCGGCGAACACACGGGCGCCCCCCGCGTTTGCCGGGTTCGATCGTGATGATGTCCCGCTAATCCATCCCCACCTACTTTAGCATAGCCTGAGTAAACAGCCATGCTCGCCAAAGAAAAAGGGCCGCCGGATAGGCGGCCCTTGGTTGGTTTGTAACCGCGATCAAATCGTCAGGACATTGATCGTGCAGGCCGAGCCTAATCCGATCACGTGCGCCTGTCCGGCTTTGGCGTTGGGCACCTGCCGCGCCTTGACCCGCTCGTCCTGAGTCAAATGCCACACGACTTCGCAGATGTTCGCGACGCCGGTGGCGCCCAAGGGATGGCCCTTCGACAGCAAACCGCCGGAGACGTTCACGGGATCGTGACCGCCGAGATCGGGATGGACGCCGCCGCCCGAATCGATGAACGTGCCCGCCTCGCCGTCGCCGCACAGGCCTAAGTTCTCGTAATGCACCAGCTCAGCGGTCGCGAAACAATCGTGCAGTTCGGTGAGTGCAATGTCCTTGGGTCCGATACCGGCCTGTTCATAGGCCTGCTTGGAGGCGCGCCGCGTGAGCGTGCTGACATCGGGGAGCGTGAGGTCGCGCGCGGTCCACGGATCGGAAGTCAGGACGGAGGCCGCAATGCGCGGATGCTTGCGCCCGCCGGCCAACTGCTTGAGCTTCTCCTCGGACACCACAATCGCGGCCGCGGCGCCGTCGCCCGTCGGGCAGCACATATAAAGTGTGTTCGGATAGGCGACCATCCGGGCATTCATCACGTCTTCGAGCGTGACCTCGTTGCGGTACTGGGAGAACTGATTCTTGGTCGCATGCTTGTGCGACTTCACCGAGATTTTTGCGAAGTGCTCCGGCGTGGTGCCGTACTTGCGCATATGCTCGATGCCGGCCTGGCCGAACACGGCGGGCATTAGGCCCGATCCGACTTTGCCCTCGGGCGAGTAGGCCGGGTCGCTGCCGGCGCCTCCGCCTCCGCCGAGCAGGCCCGCCTTGCCCATCTGCTCGACGCCGACCGCCATCGCAATGTCGCACATTCCCGAGGCGACGGAGAGGTACGCCTCGCGAAACGCCGTCGATCCGGTGGCGCAAGCGTTGGCGACATTGATCACCGGAATTCCGGTCTGGCCGATCTGCTGCAAAATCCGCTGCCCGACCATCGCGTTGGCCTGATACAGATTGCCACAGACGAACGTCTCGACATCCTTGATGCCGATTCCGGCGTCCTTCAGCGCGATCAATGCTGCCTCGCCGCCGAGTTCGGGGACGGTCTTTTCCGGATAGCGGCCGAATTTGATCATTCCGGTTCCGAGCACATAAACGTTTCTCATCGCAAATCCTCCTGTCGCGCCATTCTAATAGACCTCACCCCCTGGTCCCCCTCTCCCTTCAAGAGAGGGGGCACATGATGCGATTGCCGCTGCCGGATTCCCCTCTCCAGAAGGGAGCGGGGTTAGGGGTGAGGTTGTTTCTCTCATGCGGTGAATTCGATCAATTTTTGCACGGCCGGTACGAAAAGGCGATCACGTCGCGCCCCTGCCGATCTTTGGCCGCCACGCCGGTGACCAATTCAACCGGCATATTGAACAACCTCTTCGGTTCCTTCTGCGCGCCCGCCGGATCGACATCGATCAGGTTCGCGCGGACGCTCACGCCTTCGGGCAGATCGACGATCGCCGTAATGTAGGGAGTCTTGATGCCGGGGAACGATTGATGCACGACGGAAAAAACGTACACCTTGCCTTGGTCTGAGAGCGGAATCGGCGTAAGCTTGCCGGCCGCGCCGCATTTCGAGCACGCGATCCGCTTGGGATCGAGATAGATTGCTCCGCAGACGCACTTTTGGCCCTCTAAGTGAGGCTTGGGCGCGAGTTTCAGGAACGGGAGTATCGGTTGCGGGCTGGTGTCAATCGGTTGAGCCTGTTCGGCCATGATTATCCTCCGAATAGATCGCGATGTTCCGGGTCAAAGGCGCGACGCCGGTGTGGCTTCGCACTCCCTGCCGTATTGTGCCGGAGTTTTCCACAGGAGCCGCGATGCCGTCAAGCGCGCGCCGAACGGGAAGGGCGCTTTGACGCGAGCGGAGGCCGAGCGCAAAAGCGCAGCGTGGTAAGAAAGCCGGCGGTAAGAGCCTGCCTTGGACCTGGTGGTAGGAGCGCTGGATCGTCCGCACTGCAAATCGAGCGGGAATTAGCCGTCCGAACGGTAAAGTTTGCCGGCGGAAACAAGCGCGCTGGCGCGCCGGGGCGGGTTGGCGGCGGCGCGATAAACGCGGCCTCGAAGGCATGGCGGTCCGAGCAGACCGGGGTGGGCGTTCCAACCATGCTTAAACACTATGGCCGCTTCATTCATTCCACGCAGGCGGACGACTGCGAAATGTCCAAAATGGAGGCAGAGCCGGTGCAGTTTGGACATCGGGTCACCGCCGGACGGAAAAATCCCCATAAATAATAGGGATTTTGGTATGCCCCGGCCGGGAGTCGAACCCGGACTTGAGGTTCCGGAGACCTCCGTGATGTCCTTTTCACTACCGGGGCGAAGTGAACCTCAAGCAATATAGCAGGGAATCGATCCGGGCAAGGATGGGTGGTCAGCTTGATTTAATCGGCCGGCGCGCGCGAATCTCTGCCGCATCGAGGCGTTCCGCTTCCGGGCGAGCGCGAGCGATCGCCGCGATCATCGAGTTGTGCAGGCGTCCGTTGGTTGCGATTAGATTGCCGCCCGCGAGATCGAGCGCGGCGCCGTCCATATTGGTCACGCGCCCGCCCGCCTCGCGGACGAGCAGCGCGCCCGCGGCGACATCCCAGGGCTTAAGCCCGAATTCCCAGAACCCGTCGATGCGTCCCGCGGCGACATAGGCAAGGTCGAGCGCCGCCGCTCCCAGGCGCCGGATTCCCTGCGCGTGCTTCATGAACTCCTCCCAGAAGCACAGGTAATAGCGCCGCCGCTCGCGGCAATCGTAGGGAAAGCCGGTTCCCAAAAGCGCGGAATCGAGCGATCCGATCCGGCTCACTCTAATCGGGCTGCCATTGAGGCGTGCGCCGCGTCCGCGAATCGCGACGAAGGTTTCTTTTCGTACCGCGTCATGCACGACGCCGAGGCGGACGATTCCGCGGTGCTCGTAGGCGATCGAGACGCAGAACGGCGAATAGCCGTGGGCGAAATTGGTGGTGCCGTCGAGCGGATCGATTATCCAGCGATTGGAGTTTGTTCCGGAGTTGGTTCGGGCGTTTGCGCCCGCGCTGGCGCCGCTCTCTTCGGCGAGAATCGCGTGATCGGGGAAGGCGCGCCGGATAATGCGGATGATCGCGGCTTCGGCCTCGCGGTCGGCTTCGGTCACCAGATCGATCGGGGTCGATTTGGAACCGATCGTGATGTGGCGGAGGCGCCGGAGATGAATCCGGCCCGCCGCGCGCGCGGCGCGCAACGCGATTGGTTCGATTTCATCGGGCATGGGACGATATTTCAGATGGCGCGAAGGGTGGCCGCGCCGCTCAACTTCCGCCTGCCGCCGCCGACTGCTCGGCGAAGAGCCGTTGCGCGTAGGGCAGAATTGTCGCGAGCAAATCTACCTGCGAGTCGAGCGTCTTGCCCAGTCCGCTCAATAGTCCCAGCATCCTGCCCACCAGCAGCACGTCGGCGGGGACTTCGACGATGGGATTTTCGCGCATCACGCGCGGAAACTCCTCGCTGAATTTTTGGACCAGCTCCGGGTCGGCGTAGGATTTACCGCCCTTGATCGCGTCGCCGATAAACAAATCCGCAAATGCGAGCAACGTGTCTGAATCTCCGGTGCGGGTGCGGAAGCCCAAGTCGCGAAAGGCGTTGACGATGCTCTCGCGATTCGAAGTCAAAATCGAATAGGTCAGCCGCACGAAGCCGTCGCGAATGGCGGGCGGGAAATCCTTGGCCAGCCCGAAATCGAGCAGGATTAGCCGCGGCCCCGGCTGGACCAGGATGTTGCCCGGATGGGGATCGGCGTGGAAGAAGCCGTCGCGCAGCACCTGATCGCAAAAAGTTTCGATCAGCAGTTGCGCGACCTTGTGCTTGTCGATCCCGGCGCGCTCCAGCGCCTCGATGTCGCTGATCTTGATGCCGTCCACCAGTTCCATCGTCAGCACGCGCCGGGTGGTGAATTCGCGGAACACTTCGGGGACATCGACGTTCGGATTGCCGGCGAAATTCCGGCGGACCGTCGTCGCGTTGTCGGCCTCGTGCTCGAAATCGAGTTCCATCGGGATGTACTTCAGCGCCTCGCGCATCAGTACCGAATAATCGAAATCTTTTTCGATTAGCCCGATCACGCGCAGCACGATCATCAGGTTGCGCAGATCGGCGCGCACCAAGCCCTCGATTCCGGGATACTGCACCTTGACCGCGCACGGGCGGCCATCGCGCAGGCGGGCGCGATGCACCTGCGCGAGCGAGGCGGAGGCAAGCGGAGCCGGCTCGAATTCAGAGAAAACTTCGTTGAGTGGGCGGCCGAGTTCGCTCTCGACGCGATTGCGGATCACCTCGAAGGAGCGGGGCGGCACGCGATCCTGCAGGCCCTGTAGGGTCGAGACGTATTCGTCGGGCAACACGTCGGCGCGGGTGGCGATGAATTGCGACGCCTTGATCAAGAGTCCTTCCAGCCGCACCGCCGTCCCATAAAGGGCGCGCGCGGTGCGTAAATCCTGGCGCCGAAACAACTCCCGCTTGTTGCGGCCGCCCGACAATCGCGACCAAAGCTGCGTTCTCTTGTAGCCGAGGTAGGCGTCGGCCGCGAGCTTGGCGACATTGCCGAAGCGCCACACTCGCGTGGGGAGGCTCGGTTCGGGCTCTTCGGGCCGGAAACCGGTGTTGAAATTAGGGCTGGGGCTGGCCATTGGTGTTCCTTATCTGGCGAATCCGCCGGGAATGATTCTCATGTGTCAAAAAACCTTAGCATTTTCGCGGCGCTTCAGAGACGGGTGGGGGGCTTGACTGGATCGCGCGCTTGGAATAAATGTTTACCCATGCTGGGTAACGGTGTACGTCTAGTCCCCAATTCGATGCGATTTCGTATCCTCCCGATGAATTGAGGCGGAGATCGATACTTGGCTCACAAAGCCCCGAGGCTTCCCGAGCCTCGGGGCTTTTTCTTGTAATCGTTATGGCACGAGAGAACGAATTTCGCAATGCGAGCGGAAATTTCACAGCCGCATCCCGGCACCATCCGGGGCATCCTGCGCCGCTATTACGCGGTGTGGGCGGTCTATTCCCTGGCGGGCGGATTTCTGTTCGGCGTCTATCCGATCTTCCTGCATTCGCGCGGACTCAATCAGTTCGAGATCAATAGCGTCCTCGCGGCCTACTTCGTCGTCCTGTTCCTGACCGACGTTCCCACCGGCGCTTTTGCCGATCTTTTGGGACGCCGGCGCTCGTTCGTGCTGGGTGCGGCGCTGCGAGTTTGCGCGTTCCTTTTGTACTTCGCGGCGCATCGCTACGTGGTCTTCCTGATCGCCGAATGCATCGACGGGATCGGCACCACCTTCGGCAACGGCGCGATCGACGCGTGGGGTGTCGATGCCCTCGACGAAGCCGGCTACGAGGGAATCAAGGACCGGCTCTTCTCGCGCATCGCGCAATTAACCAGCGCCGGATTCATGGTGTCGGCGCTGATCGGCGCCCAGGTCGCCGACATCGACCTCGCCTACCCGTGGCTGCTCGGCGCCGCCGGCTATTTCATCAGCATGATAGTGGGATGGTTCCTGATGCGCGGTGAGCGGCCGCGCGCTATCGAGGCGCATCCCCAACCGATCGGCGCGCAGATGGCCAAGCGCGTGGCTGAAGGCGTGCGCGCCGGGTTGGGCGAGCGGACCATCCTGATGCTGAGCGCGGCCGGTGCGATTACCTTCGCCGCCTGGGCGCCGTACTGGCTCGAATGGCCGATTCTGTTCAATGCGCGCTTCAATGCCGGCGTGTGGGTCGTCGGATACATCTATTGCGGGCTGTCGGTGGCCAGGATGATCGGCGCGGAATGGAGCGCGCGAACCGCGATGGACGAGGAGCGGCGCGCCGCGCTAGTTGGAATTCTAACCGCAGCGGCCAGCGCCGCGCTGTTCGCGGCGGGAATGCTGGGAGCGCGCCCGATCGCCTCGCTCGGGGCGCTGTTCGCGATGAATCTTTGCACCGGGGCGACGGTACCGATGGTGCAGAGTTGGTTCAACGAGCGGATCGATTCGACGCGGCGCGCGACGCTATTGTCGTTCAACACCACGTTCCAGACGATGGGCGGATCGATTGGGCTGTTGTTCGCGGGAAAGATCGCCGACTCGGCGGGCATCCCGTTCGAATGGCTGATCGCGGGGATGATTTCGCTGTGCGCCGCGCCGATCTATGTTGCGGCGAGGTCGCGAACGGCCCATGCCGCGGCGGCCGCAAGCCCGGCGGATTAGTCGGTTCGCGCGAACGGCATTATGTGCTAATTTTCGGCGCGACAGCGAAAAGCAAGGTTCTCGTAAACTTGGAACGGAGGTCTCGTGATGCGGCGGATCAATTTCATCGTGGCGCTATTTGTTCTCTGGGCGGTTCCCATGACCGTCTTCGCCGGGAGCGCAAGTCCGGCGGATAACGCGGCCGCGCCCGCGAAATGGATTCTCGTCCGCCCCAGCCAGGAAAAATGGCAAAAGGGGCCGACATCGTTATGGCCGGGCGCGCAGATGGCGATCCTCGAAGGCGATCCGAACCAGCTCGGATTCTTCACGATGCGGCTAAAGATGCCCGACGGGTACAAGGTTTACCCGCATTGGCATCCGATGACCGAGCGGCTGACGGTGATTTCTGGAACAGTGAATCTCGGCGTTGGCGATAAATTCGATCCCAAGGCGACCACGCCGCTGACCGCGGGAACTTACAGTTCGATGGCGCCGAAGATGGCGCACTACGCGTGGATCAAGGGCGAGTCGATTCTCCAACTGAGCAGCATCGGCCCGTGGAAAGTCGTTTACGTCAACCCCGGTGACGATCCGCGCAATCACACGAAGTAGCGGACGGCAGGATCGCCGACTCGGTGGGAATCCAGCCCGAACGATGGTGGCGATCCGCACCGGTTGCCGGATAGGGCGGCGATTTTAGGGGGTACGGGGCGCCAGCATCTTCGACGCGATATTCTCGAAGACCTGATCCAACTGGGTTGAAGTGGGGGCAAAGACGGCCTCTCCCACCGGCTCGTTGGGATCGAAAGTGGGAGAGGCGGGGTCGTTGGCGACCTCTTGGAGGAATACCTCGTTGACATCGTCGCCCATGCCGATCGCGTACACCACGGTATTGTCTTGAGTGCGCATATTGTTCGCTGCTTGGACTGCCAGCCACGTAGCGTCGGTCACAACATTGGTTTCGGTCAACGCCTCGCTCGTTCCATATTCCGCAGAGGTAAACGTTGTCGCATCGCAACAAGTGCCACCGCCCCCGCCCCCGCGGGCGCAACGTTGGCCGGTTGGCACAAAAAACGCACAATTATAATTACTGCCGTTGCTTGGAGAGAAAAACATGCCGCTGTCCCCGGACGCGCCCCCGCCGATAATCGTAGTGCCTTCTCCATAATATTTTAGGCAGCACGCTGACTCCCCGGTTGCGGGCAGCGGGGTAGTAGGTTCCTCCATATTGGCCCATCCGTCGGTGAAGAAGACGGCCGCCCTGACGAAACTCGAACCGCTGGAGACCGGTATGGTTTCGATCTGCTGTTGGCCGAAAAGCAATCCTTGTTGAGAAAAGGTTCCGCCGCCAAATTGCAGCGCGGCGACAGCGGTGTCGATCTGGCTCTTGAACGGCATGGTCATCGGGACGTCCACAGACGCGACGGTCGAGAAACTGATTTCCGCGACATGGTCGGTGGAATCGTCAAAATTGCCGATGAAATCCTGGACCGCGCTGGGGAGCGCTACCGATCCGCCATTTGCGGTCATCGAGCCGGACTTGTCCAAAATGAGCGACATCACAACCGGCACGCGGGCTGCCGTGGCGGTTGGCGTGGCGGTGGCGGTCACCGTCGCCGTCGGTGTGGCAGTTTCGGTGGCCGTCGCGGTTGGCGTCGCGGTGACGGTTGCGGTCGGCGTGGCGGTGACGGTAGCCGTGGGGGTGGCCGTTACGGTGACGGTTGGGGTCGGGCGGATGCCGAGTTCGGCGATTCCGCGCGGCGCCATCAGTTCCGTATCGCCGCCCGCGATTACCGCCGCCGGGGGAGTGTCGCCATTCGCCCACGCGTAATAAATTGCAACTTCGCCAGGATCGGCGAAGCTCGTCACATACATCGTGCCGGCCGAATCGACCGCGATCCCCGCAGGCTCGTTCAACTTCGTGTCCGGCCCGCCGATCGTCTTGGTCGGTGCGAGGTCGAGGTTCCCGGTTCGTCCGCCAAGCGGCGTGTAGATCGCGATGCATCCGCTGGTGGATGGACCGCAACTGTTGTTCACGACGTAAATCTGTCCGGCAGAGTCGATCGCAATTCCGGCCGGCTGCCCCAGCCGAGTGTTCGGACCAACGATCGTCGCAATCGGCGCAACATTTCCGTTCGCGCTGTTCGCATAGACGGTGACGCTCCCCGTTCCCTCGGTTCCGCCCTCGTAATTCGCCACATAGATGTTTCCGCTCGAATCGAGCGCGACGCCGCTTGGATACGCCAGCCCCGTCGATGCGCCCGCGATCGTTTGCGCCGGCGGTTCGTTGCCCTGTTGATCGGAACCGTAAACGGCGATGCTGCCGAAGCCGGGCGCTTGGTTTGCGACATAGATGTTCCCGCTCGAATCGAGCGCGATGCTTTCGGGATTCGCAAGCCTAGTGGAAGGCCCACCGATCTCGGCGATAGGCTCCGTGTTGCCGCCGCTCCCTGCGGAATAGATCGTGACGCTATTCGCGCTGTAGTTCGCCACGTAGATTTCACCGCCCGGCCCGGCCGCGATTCCGAACGGATAATCCAGGAACGTAGCGGGACCGAAGATTGTCGTGGATGGCCCCGCATCGCCCACCGCCCCGATCGGATAGACCATCACGCCGTTGTTGTACGGATCGGCGACATATATTCCGCTCGCCGGCGGGTCGGCGGTTCCGGTCAATTGGACGACGCCTCGATTGCGCCGATGGCGGGTGCGGCGGTTGTTGGACCTACCCCCCTGACCCCCTTCCCATGAATGGGAAGGGGGAAATGCGGACGCTCCTTCTGCATTTATTTTCTCCCCCTCTCCATTTATGGGGAGGGGGTTGGGGGGAGGGGTCGTATCGATCGCCAATTCTCCACTTATCGTCCCCGCCTGCGACGCGGTGAACGTCACCCCCAGCGTGCAATTAGTGCCCGGGGCGAGGCTTGTCCCGCTGCAATTGTCGTTTACGATGGTGAAACCAGCTGACAACTGGAAACCACCGATTTGAGTTGCAACGCCGCTCCGATTGGTAATCGTGACCGTCTGCGGCGGGGAGGTCGTGCCGAGCGCGACGCCGTCGAACGTAAGACTGATTGGAGAGAAAGTGAAACTTGCCGCCGCGCGGTACCGCCGCCACGAACCCGGCCAACCCAAGAGTAGCCACCAGAGCCGCCGCAATCGCTATGTTTCGCATGATTCCCCCAAGCTCACGGCAAAGGCCAGTATCGATACGTTCCGCTGGGGACGATTATCCTGCTTCGCACAGCTCGGTACAAGCGGACTCGCGTAACCGTCAGTCAATTAGAATCATCGTGCAATCGTCCACCCACGCCCGCCCACTAGCGATGGGGGCGCGGGTCCGTTAAAACTTAACGGTGCGCGCGGCGGGAGTCCGCACGCGATTTCAAAGCGATGAAAATGCCCGATTTCCCAAGGATCAAGCGGCTGCCTCCTTATGTCTTCAACGTGATTGGCGAGTTGTGCCATCAGGCCCGCCGCGCCGGCGAAGACATTATCGACTTCGGCATGGGAAATCCCGACGACGCCACGCCTCCGCACATCGTCGCGAAGCTCGTCGAGGCCGCAGCCAAGCCCGCCAACCATCGCTACTCCGTTTCGCGCGGCGTCTATAAGCTCCGGCTCGCGATCTGCGATTGGTACCAGCGCCGCTACGGCGTCGAACTGGACCCCGATTCCGAGGCGATCGTGACGATCGGCTCGAAAGAGGGAATCGCGCACATGACGCTCGCGATCCTCGATCAGGGCGACGTCGTGCTCGCGCCGAGTCCCACTTATCCGATTCACCAATACGGATGCATCATTGCGGGTGCGCAGGTGCAGGGCGTGCCGCTGCGGCGCGGCGAGGAATTTTTCGACGAATTAATGCTGGCGGTGCAGCGCTGCATGCCGCGTCCCAAGTTCATGATTTTTAATTTTCCGCACAATCCGACCACCGCGACGGTGGACCTCAAATTCATGAAGCGCGTGGTCGAATTCGCAAGCGAGAACGAAATCATGGTCGCGCATGATTTCGCATACGCCGACCTCTGCTTCGACGGCTATCAAGCGCCCTCGATGATGCAGGCCGCGGGCGCGAAGGACATCGGCGTCGAGTTTTTCACGCTCTCCAAAAGCTACAACATGCCGGGATGGCGCGTCGGCTTCGCGGTCGGCAATCGCGAAATGATCGGCGCGCTCGCGCGGCTCAAATCGTATTTCGACTACGGGATGTTCGCACCGGTCCAAGTCGCCGCGATCGCGGCGCTGAACGGCCCGCAGGAATGCGTCGCGGAGATCAACGCGACGTACAAGCGGCGGCGCGACGTCCTCGTCGATGGCCTCAACCGCGCGGGATGGCCGGTCGAAAAACCGAAGGCGACGATGTTTGTGTGGGCGCCGATTCCCGAGCCATTTCGCGCGATGGGGTCGCTCGAATTTTCCAAGTTCCTGCTCGCCGAGGCCAAAGTTGCCGTGTCGCCCGGAATCGGATTCGGCGCCGACGGCGACGGCTTCGTGCGTTTCGCACTAATTGAGAACGAGCATCGCACCCGCCAGGCGATTCGCGGGATTCGCCATGCCCTCAGCCGCGGCATGGTTGAAACTCCGCGCCGCGCGGCGGGCGGCGCCTGATCGATTCCGGGCGCGCGGGCGGGATTGGGGGTAAAAAATTGAAATCGGTGCGGGTGGCCTTGCTCGGATGCGGCACCGTCGGTGGCGGCGTGGCGACGCTTCTTCGCCGCAATGCATCGCTTTACGCCCGCAAGCTCGGCGCGCCGATCGAATTGGCGGGCGTGGCGGAACTGCGGCTCGCGCTCACCCGCAAGTTGGGGATCCCGGACCGGCTGGTCACGCGCGACACGGAAGGATTGGCCACGCGGCCCGATATCGATATCGTCGTGGAACTGTTCGGCGGTTACGAGCCGGCGCGCACGCTGATCTTGAAGGCGCTCGCCGCGGGCAAGGACGTCGTCACCGCGAACAAGGCGATGCTCGCGAAGCATGGCGCGGAGGTCTTCCGCGCGGCGGAGGCGCGCGGGCTGACGGTGGGCTTCGAGGCCAGCGTCGGCGGCGGAATCCCGATAATCCGCACCCTGCGCGACGCATTGGCCGGCGATCGCAATCGAGCGGTCTATGGAATCGTGAACGGCACCTGCAATTCGATTCTCACCACGATGAGCGAGCGCGAGATCGAATTTTCCGCCGCGCTTACCGATGCGCAAAACAACGGACTCGCCGAGGCGAATCCCGCCCTCGACGTGGAGGGCCACGATTCCGCCCACAAGCTCTGCCTGCTTGCCGCGCTGGCGTTTGGCGCGATGGTCAAGCCGGCGCAAGTCCACACCGAGGGCATCACGAGAATTACGCAGGCCGACATCGCCTACGCGCGCGAGCTCGGCTACGCGATCAAGCTCCTCGCGATCGCCAAGGAGGACGGCGGCGCGATCGAAGCGCGCGTTCATCCCACGATGATTCCGCTGCGCCACATCCTGGCGGGCGTCGGCGGCGCCTATAACGCGATCTACATTCATGGCGAGGCGCTGGGCGCCACGATGTACTCCGGGCTGGGCGCGGGCCGGATGCCGACCGCGACGGCGATCGTCGCCGACATTTTGGACCTCGCGCGCCATCGGATCGCCGCGAGTTCCGCGCGTCCGTTCGCGCTGGGATTGCCGCTGAAACTAATCAAGCCCGCCCGTGTCAAACCGATGGGTGGCGTGGTATGCGAATATTACCTGCGGTTTGCGGCGCGGGATAAGCCGGGCGTGCTGGGCGCGATCGCCACGGTGCTCGGCCGGAGCGGATTGTCGATCGCGTCGGTAATCCAGAAGGAACGCGCCGCGGCGCGGACGGTGCCAATCATAATGCGGACGCATCAAGCCCCCGAACGCAACCTGCGGAGCGCGCTCGCCGAGATTCGCCGCCGCCGGATCGTCAATGCGCCGCCGGTGTTCCTTAGAATCGAGGAGCGGTTGTAACGATGGCCGCGAAAACCGCCAACGCATCCGCCGCACCGCGCCTGTTTCGATGGCCGGGGCTGATCGAACATTACCGGCGCTTCCTGCCGGTGACCGATTCGACGCCGGTCGTCACGCTGAACGAGGGCAACACCCCCCTAATCGAAGCGCCCGCGATCGCGGAGCGGCTCGGCCTCAACATCAAGCTTTACTTGAAATTCGACGGCGCCAACCCCACCGGCTCGTTCAAGGACCGCGGGATGACGGTCGCGGTCTCCAAGGCGCTGGGCGAGGGCGCCAAGGCCGTCATCTGCGCCTCGACCGGCAACACGGCGGCGTCCGCGGCGGCGTACGCGGGACGCGCGGGATTGCGCGCCTGTGTGCTGATTCCCAAGGGCGCGGTCGCGCTGGGCAAATTGTCGCAGAGCGTGATGCATGGCGCGCGCGTGATCGAGGTGATCGGAAACTTCGACATCTGCTTGAAGGTCGTGCGCGACCTCGCCGAACGCGACCCGATCAAGATTCGGCTGGTCAACAGCGTCAATCCCGATCGCATCGCGGGGCAGAAGACTGGCGCATTCGAGATTTGCGACGCGCTCGGCGATGCGCCGACCCATCACTTTTTGCCCGTCGGCAACGCCGGCAACATCACCGCCTATTGGGCCGGTTACCAGGAATACCAAGCGGTGGGGCTGTCGAAGCGATTGCCGAAGATGATGGGATTTCAAGCGGCGGGCGCGGCGCCGATCGTCGAGGGCCATCCGATCGACGATCCGCACACGGTCGCGACCGCGATCAAGATCGGCAATCCCGCCAGTTGGCGGCAGGCCGTCGCCGCGCGCGACGAGTCAGGCGGAATCATCGATGCGGTGACCGACGCGGAGATCCTCGCGGCCTACCGCGAGATCGCCGCGATGGGCGTGTTCGCGGAACCCGCATCGGCAGCGTCAGTCGCGGGACTGATCAAGTATGCCGCGACGGGCGGCCTCAAGCCGGGCGCCGTCGTCGCCTGCACGCTCACCGGCCACGGCCTCAAGGACCCCGACACCGCGCTGAAAAATTTGAGCACCACGATCGTGGTTGAACCCGACGTCGAGAAAATTATGAAGCTTGTGGAGCGCGACTGACGCGCCCGGCTTCTTTCGGCTCCAAAAGCGGGTACGGTAGTATCGAACATCCGGATAACTTGCAGCGGGGAGAGCGCATATGAAACTCAAGCAATTACAGGCTCACCGTTTCAAAAGCTTGCGCGAACTGACTCTACCGCTGCGTGACCTCAACCTTTTGATCGGAGCGAATGCGGCTGGCAAGAGTAACGTGTTAGATGCGCTAAAATTTCTGTCTGAAGCGGTGGAGAACAGAGACTTCACCCCGGCCATTTTTTCGCGCGGAAACATCGTGCAACTGGCTTGGAAAGGGGAAGCTGCAAACGGGATCCAGTTGGAAACTCTTTTTGAAGATGGCGCTCAGGAATTTAAGTGGTCAGTGCAGGCCCTCAGGCAGGGACGTGATTTTCTGATCGAAGAGTCACTTCATCGCATGAGTACCGGAGCTTTGCCTCAAATGTTGCTGACGGCAAATAGCGGCAGAGGGTTCTGGTATACAGAAGACGGTCAAAAGTTTCCCCTGAAGATGGATCCGACGAAGTGCGCCCTGGCGGCCGCCGCGCCGAATGAAGCCTTTCCGGGAGCAGCCGTAGCACGCTTCGTCCTCGGTTGGATGTTTTGCGATCCCAGTCCATCCTACTTGCGCATGCCCACACCTGCACAAAACGAGGGCGTGATGTTTGACTCTTGGGGACGAAACTTGGCCGGCAGATTATTGGAACTTCAAAACAATGCCCCTCAAGTGTTTGCTCGGATTTCGCGAGCGGTCCGCGACATTCTGGGTGTACCCGAATCCATTGAGGCGAAATCAACTCAAGAAGGGGAGATTTTTTTGCTTCAGCGGGAAGCGGGCCTCGCTTTCAGAATTCATCAAAAGGGAGCGTCAACCGGAACGTTGCGTATGCTCGCGCTGATGACAGCATTGCTGGGAAACACAGAGGCTAACTTAATTGGCATCGAAGAGCCAGAAAATTATATTCACCCCGGCGCGCTACAAGCCTTCGCTCAGTACCTGCGCGAGGCGGCTGAGCAAGTGCAAATTTTAGTAACCACCCATTCCCCTCTGTTGCTAAATTATTTGGATTCGCCCGAGGCGGTATGCGTCGTGCGTCGAACGCCTGACGGAACGAAGGTCGAGAGAGAGCACAATCCGGATGCGGTTCGTAAGGCGCTGGAGGAATCCGGGTTTGGCTTGGGGGACTTGCTGGAAACCAAGGGATTCGGAGCCTGAAATGGGGAAAAACATTGTTGTGATTGCTTCAGGTCTCACCGAAAAGGAAGCTATTCGCCCACTTACACGAGAATTCTGCTCCACCGAAGGAGCGGCAATCGAGGTGCGAATTCCGCGCGGTGGAAACGCGCTTATGCCCAGCGTAATCGAAAAATTGGCGAGGGCCGCTTGGTGGGAAATGAAGCTAAAAAATTGCCCACCCGACAAATTTGTGGTGCTTGTTGATGCTGACGGCCGTTCCGAAAGCGAACGAGAGGCCCCATTGAAGGCGGCTTGTGAAAGTTTGAAGGACCTCCCGGTAACGTTTCTCGTTACATCGGCGCAATGGCATCTCGAAGCTTGGTTCTTCGGCGACCCTGAAGCGCTACGAAGTTTTCTGCATCGAGACCTAGGAGCGATAGACCCAACGCGGCCGGACGAAATTACAAACCCTAAACTCCATCTGAAGCACCTGCTCGGCGCGCCCTATACGGCACGTATCGCTGGAGAAATCGCAGCATTCGTGAAGCCGATAAGCATTGCTACGAGAAGCCCAAGCTTCCACAAATTTTTGAATTGTCTTAAGAACGGCGGAGATTCCGCGATGACGGCTGGTCACGAGGCGCGATGAAGTACGTCATTATTCACGGCGACGGGATGGCCGATTGGCCTTGCGACGAATTGGGCAAGCGGACTCCGCTCGAAGCGGCGCACAAGCCCAACATGGACCTGCTCGCCGCGCGCGGCACGCTCGGAATGGTCGCGACGATTCCGAAGGGGATGCCGTCGGGAAGCGACGTCGGCACGATGACGATGCTCGGCTACGATCCCGCGCGCTATCACACCGGACGCGCGCCGATCGAAGCAGTGAGCCAGGGAATCGACGTCGGGCCGAACGATGTCGTCTTCCGCATGAATCTCGTGTCGCTCAAGCCGATCGAGGGCGGCGCGCTCGCGATGAACGATTTCACCTCCGGCCATATCACGAGCGAGGAGGCCGCGCAGATCGTCGCGGACATCCGCAAGCAATTGGCGGGCGGCGGAATCGAATTTTTCAACGGCGTGAGTTATCGCCACCTGATGGTCTGGCGCAACGGCATAAAGACGACCCAACTCACGCCACCGCATGACATCACCGGCAAGCCGATCGAGCCGCATCTGCCGAAAGGGGAGGGCGCCGAACGGATCCGCGATCTGATGACCCGCTCGATGGAGATTCTGCGCGAGCATCCGGTGAATCTCGCGCGGCGCACGGCGGGAAAAACGGAGGCCACTTCGGCATGGTTTTGGGGGCAGGGGACGCGCCCGGCGGTCCCGGCGCTCAAGGATCGGTTCCACGTCGAAGGCTCCGCGATTTCCGCGGTCGATCTGGTCAACGGCCTCGGCCGGCTTGCGGGCTTGCAACTAATCAAGGTTCCGGGGGCGACTGGATTTCTCGACACCGACTACGCGGCCAAGGCGCGCTACGGGCTGGAATCGCTCAAGTCGCGCGATTTTTTGCTGCTCCATATCGAGGCGCCCGACGAAGCCGGACACATGGGGCGCGCCGACCTGAAAAAAGAGGCGATCGAGCGAATCGACGAATTGATTATCGGCCCGATGATTGCCGGACTCGATGCACTCGGCGATTTTGCGATTCTGCTGATGCCCGACCATGCGACCCCGTGCCAACTTAAGACTCATTCACCGGAGCCGGTTCCGTTCGCATTGATGACGCGGGCGGCGTTCAAGGCGGTAGGCGGAAAGAAGCGCCGCTACACGGAAGCTGATGGGACGGCGGCGGGCGTGGTCGTGCGCGACGGCTATCGCCTGATAGAATCGCTCTTCGGACGCCCGATCGGGGAAATCGCGGGCTGACGCGGAGGCTATTCGATGGAACGAAACCTTGCCCTTGAAGTAGTACGCGCGACCGAAGCCGCTTCGCTTGCCGCCGCGCGCTTCATCGGCAAGGGCGACGAGCGGATGGCCGAGCGGGCGGCGTGCGACGCGATGCGCAAGACGCTCAACTCGGTCGCGATGGACGGCAAAATCGTAATCGGGGAGGGCACCCGCGATCAGACCGACACGCTCTACGAGGGCGAAATCGTCGGCACCGGAGCGGGGCCGGAAGTCGACGTGGTGCTCGACGCGCTGGAAGGCTCGCTCATCTGCGCGACCGGCGGCCCCAACTCGCTCTCGTGCGTGGCGCTCTCCGAGCGCGGCCGCATCCTGCGCTGCCCCGACACCTACATGGACAAGCTGGCGTGCGGGCCGCTGGGCCGCGGAATTATCGACATCGACCGCTCGCCGGCGGACAATCTGAAGGCGCTCGCCGAGGCTAAGCACGTGTACGTCGAGGATTTGCGCGTCGCGATCCTCGATCGCCCCCGCCACGAAAAGTTGATTAACGAGGTCCGCCGCTCCGGCGCCGGAATCAAGCTGCTCTCGGCCGGCGACCTGTCCGCGGCCGTCGCCACCACCCGCCCCGAGAGCGAAATCGACCTGCTAATCGGCATCGGCGGCGCGCATCAGGGCATCCTGGCCGCCGCCGCGATCCGCTCGGTGGGGGGCGAGATGCAATGCCGGTTCGTGCCGCAAAACGGCGAGGAGTCCGAGGCGTGCCTCGCGATGGGCATCACGGACCTGACCCATCGCTACACCCTGGAGGAATTGGCGGGGGAGAACGTGATGTTCGCGGCGACGGGAGTCACGACCGGCGACTATCTTCACGGCGTGCGGTTCTTCTCCGGCGGCGCGCGGACCAACAGCGTCATGATGCGCTCGAAGACCCGCACCACCCGCTTCATCGAAGCGATCCATCAATTCGACTTCAAGCCGGAGTATTAAGGGCGCGCGCCCGAGTTAGGGCAGGGGGAGAACGGCCAACCTGCCGCTCGATGCCGTAATCGACCAATCGGCGGCTTCCGAAGTTTCACGGAGCATCGCGATTTACCGCGCCCATCGCGGTATGGCAGGGTGAAAATCATGGAAGATGGGAACGCAATAGGGGAATCGCAGGGAGCGGCGCGGGCGATATGACTTTCCATTTGCTTCTTGCCGTCCTGATCGGGCTGCTTGCTTACCTCGCCTATAGGTTCCTCCGGGGAACGACGGAGATGGCCGGCCCGGCGCAAATCGGTGCGGGGGCGGCCGCGTCCGCGGTCAATGCCGGCCGGCCGGCTGTTCACGTAATTGCTATTCGCGCGCAAGCCCGAAAAGACCCGGCCACGAATACCGTCATCCCGATTTCGACAGTCGGAATTCGCCTGCGCAATGCCGGAAAATCTCCGGCTGAAATAACCGAGATCTACGCCATCACGGGGATATTCGACTGGTGGCGGGATGGGAAGGAGCCTCGATGGCGTGCGCTCGATCTCGGCCCGAAACGCGATATTCCGTCTCCCACGATGGCGATTGGAGAGCCGGGAGAATGCGAAATTCCGATCGCGGTTGACTGGACGGCGGACGGCCGCGAAGCAGTGGACGGGGGAACCAAGCGCCTCGGTATCTACGGGATGGTCACCTATCGCGGCGGCGCGGACGGTATCGAGTATCACACACGATTTTTCTGGTGGTACTCGCCCAAAATCGAGACCCGCATGGCCCGCGCGACCAGCCCCGAACTCACCGAGCGAACCTAGCGCACAGAGGTGAGGAGCCAGCGCGGCCTCATCTCTCAATTTGTCATTTCGGGTGGCAGCGGCGAGAAATCCCGTAGTCCTAAATGATTGGGTTGCGGCGCGGCAAGCGGAGATGGAAAATTCGTAGTCATGGAAGGCGGGGACGCAATCGATCGCGCGCCGCACGCATCGTCCCACGCATCGTCCCACGCATCGTCCCACGCATCCTCCGGCGACTTGATGCTCTGGCGATACCGCCGCATCCTCGTGGCGCTGCCGATCGCGCTGCTCGCAATTGCGATGGCGCTCGCATGGCTCGGCCCGCACAATCAATGCGCGTGCAAGGCGAAGCTCGCAGGATCGCGAACCGCACATTTCGCAACAAGAATCGTAAAGGAGTGAGGCATGGCTGAGGGAACCCTCGAAATTCCATGCGCCAAGTGCGGCAATAAAAATCCGGCAGTTCTGGGAGAGCTTCCGGCCAATCCGCATCTGGAAATTACCTGCCGGCGATGCGGCGCCACCCTGCGGTTCAAGCGCGTCGAAGTTCGGAAGTAAGCTCATTTCCGGGTCCGGATTTTGGCGATTCGAGCATGTCATCCGGGAAAAATGCGGGTAATCATTGGAGAAATTGGGTTCGTTTGACAATTTTTCTTTCACCGCGACACGCGTCTTCGGTTTAATTTTTTCCTAATCCAAAAACGGCCAGCTTAATTATATGCGCTCCGCGCGCCGCTCATAAGGATGAACCGGTTCAGCCCCAGAATGGTTGCGGCGCGGCGCGCCGCCATGCAGAATCCGGCGTCATGAATACGAACCGTAAAATCGGCAGTTCGATGCTCCGGCGGATGCGCATGTATCTGGCCGTGGTTCCACTCGCGACGTTTATCGTCGCGCTAATTGTGGCGCGCGCCAGCGCCTCGTTTGTCACTACGAAGCCGGAGCATCTCACCGCCGCGGCGATTGGCCTGGAGACCGACACCCACACGCCGTGCGTCGATATCGCGTGCAAGGCGGGCGATACCTGCGATTGCATGGTATCCGTGGCCAGTCCATTGGGTAATCCAACGGGGAATCCCAACAACTTTTATGGGCCTTACTTCGATGCCCAGATAAAAACCTTGAATTACGAATTGAGCATGGACGATACCGTCGCGCTGGACGATGGAGCCGCGGGGGGAGAATGCTCTCCCGCCACGGGCAATGGCGTCATCACGCTGAAGGATAAATCGACGATTAACTTTGCGATGTCCGGGCTTAATTGCACCGTGCCCGGTCCCGCCGATAACGGGCTGTTCCACGGCACGATTCAACTCAGCGGCGGCACGTCGCATCGGGGGAGAGTCCGCGGGATCGGATCGATCGACATCGGCGATATCGGCCCGGTATTGTTGAGGTTCTGCTGAATGCCGGAGTTGAGGTGGTCGTCGCGGCGGGCGGGACCGATTCGCAAGAGCAGCGGCACTAGCGGTGCGCCGCGTCTGAGGGGCCGGGTTGCGGCGCGGCGCGCGGAGATGGAAAATTTGCAATCATGGTAGGAGAGGGGACCATCGCCGGCGCATCGCGACCCTCGCGCAGCTACGCAATCCTCTGGCGATGGCGCCGCATCCTCGTGGCGCTGCCGATAGTCCTGCTCGTGACCGCGATGGCGCTCGCATGGTTCGCCCCGCACAATCAATGCGCGTGCAAGGCCGAATTGTCGGCGTCGCGAGCCGCGCGCGTCTCTCGTGTCGGTGATGTGTCGGCACCGTGCTAGATTCCCTTAATACTAGGCGGGCAGGGCGCGGCACGATCCACGCGCTTGCGGAATAGTGTTTGCAGAATTGGCCTCCGACCGGATCGAGGCGAGTTCCGTTCCGCCCTTTTCCCGGGGCGCTTCTGTTCCCCCCTTTCCTGGGGCGCTTGAGTTTCCCCTTTTCCTCGGGCGAGTTCCGTTCCCCCTTTCCTCGGGCGCTTGAGTTTCCCCCTTTCCCCGGGGCGAGTTCCGTTCCCCCTTTCCTTTAGGAAAGGGGGAACGGATTTCCGGCCGCGACATCGAAGCGGGAAAGGGCGGAGACTATTGCGATTTTCTTGCAGGGCAGGGGGAATTGATTCGATGCCGTTTCGAATCGGCAAACCAACCGACACCTCAGAGTTGAAGTGCTTTGTGGGTGCAGTCCATGGC
>JBOHWK010000161.1:0-19298 GCA_050736715.1 Binataceae bacterium (SeqCode)
GCGTCACGCCGCTTGCTAAAAGAAGCAAGCGCCGCGCCGCGGGACCTCTCCCGATCCGGGAGAGGAAAGGGCTGCGCAGCGGACCTACCCCCGTAAAACACCAAATCGATGCCCGGATAGATGTTGCGGTAGCGGACCTTCGCGTACATCGGGACGTCCGTGTGCCACTGCTTCGGATTATTGCCGATGAAATAATTCGATTTGCCGGGCAATTCATTGACGCCCTCGATTCGCGCGTGCGGATTCGCGCCGACGAGTTCCATGCGGAGGACTTGTTCGTGCTCCACCGCCGCGTCTCGCCGGGTCTTACTCCTCGCGCCATCGGCGCGAAGCATATTAGCCCAGGGCAACGCCCTGGGTTTTGGTGCATCAAAATTTTTATCCGCCCTGTAGGGGCGGAGGGATCCCCGCGCCCCTACAGGGCACGCTCCATTTAATGAATTCCTAAACCCAGGGCGTTGCCCTGGGCTAATATCCTTCGGCGCTTTCAGCGCCGAACTGTTCGACGCAACGGGCGCAATCGTGTCCGTCTGCTTGCCCGGCTGGTGCAGCGCGAGGGTTGCGCCATCATTCGTCAGGAACAACGTGTAGCCCTCGCCGCGCGCGAGGAATCTGACGCGATTATCGGTCTGGGCGCGATTCGCCTCGAACGCGAGCGGTAGACCGCCGAACAGCGCGGCGATGCGCGCGTGGCCGATCGCGGGCGCATTGCTCTTCGCGGCGGCTTTTTCGGCGGGAGCCTTGGAATTTGCGGCGGGAAGCTCCTTAACGCCGGAGATTGCCTGGGCAGGAACTGCGGGAGCGGGGCGCCTCCCGGTATCGGCCACGATCGTTGCCGCAAGCCCAATCATTCCCGCCACCGCGGCGGCCGCGAACCAGTGGAAACGGGGTCCTTTTTTACGGGCGGGTTCCAAACTCATCGGTGCGGTGTCCCCACAATAAAGAAATCAGCCGCTAAGAACCAGCGAGCTTTACCTTGGCCAATTTTATCGCACAATAATGAGCAAACCGTCAACCGCTCACCCATCGCGCGCCGCGCCGGGATGGAGAATGAAGTCGTATTCGAGGTGTCGGCCGGCTTCTTCTCCGGACCTCTCCCGGATCGGGAGAGAGCCTGCCCTGAGCCTGCCGAAGGGAAGGCCGGCGCGGCGCTTGCGATTCTTTCCAGCAAGAGCCGTGACGGACCGGTGAGGGACCGCAATCGATATAATTTTCTTTTCAATGTCCCTCACCCCCGCGTCACGCCGCTTGCTAAAGGAAGCAAGCGGCGCGCATCGTGGTCGCGCCGATTCCCGCCGTCGCCGCGATGATTCGGATTGCGGCGCGCGTGATCGGGACGAGGCTTTGCCGATGGATTTTGTCGAGCGTGTCGATCGCATCGAAGAGATAAAAGGGCGCGGTTAGGAAATTCACCAGCGGCACGCCCTCCAAGTGAAACGGCCCGCCGTCGGTCGTCGGATGCTGGCCGAACACTTCCGGCGGCAGAATCAGCGAACGGCCGATGCGCTCCGCCGCGAGCGCCTCGCGTACAATCGCCTCCAATGGCGCGATTCGGCTCGTGAACCACCATCGTGGTTCGGGCTGTCCGGAAGCGGCAAGCTTGCCATCGCGCTCGACGAATTCATTCGCGGCGTGTTCGAGATGAACCTCCAGAACCACCCGGCTCAACTCCGCGCGGTGCCGCTCGATAAACGAATGGACTCCCGCGCCGCCGGTCATGTGTCCGCCGTTCAGCAGAAAGACCATCCGATGCGGCCGCTCCGCTCTTGGAATTTTCGACCAATACGCCGCCTGTGCGAGGACCATCGAGATGCCGGAGCCGTCCTCGACCGCCGATGCCCACGGGCCGTCATGATGCGATCCGGCGATCACGATCTCATCGTCAGCGCCGGGCAATTCGCCCACGACGTTGTGGCTTTCGATTTCGCGCCGCTCCGCGCGGCTCACGAGCCTCGCGCTCGCGCCGCCTTTTTCGGCCAGTTCACGCAACTGCGCGCCGTTGCTGCCGCTAACCCAAACTCCCGGAATCGCGCGCGCGATACCGTCGTAGGGAACGTAGTATCGATGCGAATCGCCCGGATAGCCGCTCAGCACGCCCACGAACCCGGCCGCGCCCGCGCCGATCGGCGCATCCATCACGGTCATAAAATGGGGGCTGAACGGCAACACCTGAATCGAATTGGCGAGCGTGCCGCCCGGATCGCATCGGCGCCATTCGTTGCCGGACGCGCCGCGGCTCGCGAGGAGAAGCGGAAAGTCGGCGGGCGACCGAATCAACGGCACATCGGCGAGCGCGATCGCGCCGCGCACCGCTTCGGGATTGCCGTCGCGCCACGGGACAAGGGGAGCGTCGAGTCCGCCGGTCGCCGCGGAATGCGGCAGCGCGAAGCATGGCACGCTTAGTTCCCGGCCGCCGCTGCCTTTCACGATCAGCGCCGTCTCAATCGGCTCCCAATATGGAAGCGTCACCGGTTCGAGACGAGCATTCTCAAGGCCGAACTCGCGGAATCGTTCGAGGCAAAATTGCTCGGTCCAAAGATCGGCGGCGTATCCGGGCCGCCGCACGCCCCGCGAGAATACCGTCTCGATCCAGCCAAAGATGGTTTGTTCGTCCGGGATGAAGGCGTCGTGAATCGATCCCATCGATTACCAGCGTCGGACGGACAGTGGCGGCTTGTCAAGCGCCGTCCAGCGCGCGGAGCGCGAGGCCGCGCGCGACCGACGTGAATTCGTTGCCCATCCGCAATCGATCCGCGCCGAAGCGGTCGGCGAAAATTCTTCGCACGGCGGGTACGAACGACGAGCCGCCGGTCAGAAACACGCTGTCGATTTTCGCGGGACCGACGCCGGCATTCGCCAGCAGCCCATCGACGCATTCCGCGATCTCACGCAGATATCGCGCGATCCAATCCTCGAATTCGCGGCGCGCGATCGGTGACTCGATTTCAACGTTTGGCGGATCGGCAAAATGAAAGGTAGCCGTCTCCCGGTCCGATAGCGCGAGCTTGGCCGCTTCGACCGAACGGAACAGGTAGTAGCCGAGATCGTTTTCGACGATATGGACGAGCGCCGCGATCTTCTCCGGTTCGAGCGCATCGTCGCACAGCCGCCGCAGCTTGTGCATCGTCTCGCGCGCGCGCAGGAGCGACAATAGATGCCATCGTTCGAGCTTCGTGTAGGGCCACGTCGAAACGGGCAGGACCTCTCCATAGGGCGTGCGATACATCGATCCGCGGCCGAGGGCGGGCGCGGCGAGATGGCGCGTGATCGAGCCGTCGAATGCGTCGCCGGCGATCGCGACCCCATCGTTGCCGAGGATTTCGTGGCGGCGCGAATCGGCGCCGGGCGCGAGGCGGAGCAATGAAAAGTCGCTCGTCCCGCCGCCGAAGTCCGCGATCAGCGCGAGCTCCGCGCGCGCAATCCGCCGCGCATAGTCGTAGGCGGCGCCGATCGGCTCGTACTCGAACACGACCTCGCTCCATCCCGCCCGCCGGATCGCGATATCGAGCCGCCGGCGCGCCAGTTCGTTGGCGCCCGCCGCATCGCCGCCGGAGAAGTGAACGGGCCGGCCCGCCACGACGCGCTCGGGCAATTCACCGAATTGCGCTTCGGCGGCGCGGCGCAGTTCGGCGAGAATCGGTGCGATCAGGTCGCCAAGCGAATATTGTTCGCCCATGATTTCGGTGGTCTCGAACCCGCTGTCGGCGAGAAACGATTTCAGCGACTGGATGAGCCGGCCCTGTCCGCTCGCGGTCAGGTAGCGGCGAATGGCGTCGTTGCCGGCCGAGAGCACCGCTTCGCCGGAGCCGGTCTCCTCGACCGCTTCGAAAAAAAGGATGGAGCGAAAGGTCTCGATAAGCGCGCCATCCTCCGACGGAAATTGGGCGAGGCGCGGCGCGCCGTCCTCGCCGACAATCGCGATCGCGCTGTTGGTGGTCCCGAAATCGAGTCCCACCGCCCTGACTTTGCCGCTCATCGAAACGCGCGCCCCATCGCGTAACGATTCACGCCGGCGAAATCCTTGTCAACGTTGCGGATTTTCGTATATATTGACCAAACCTCTTGGATGACTTTTTTTCGCGGGTCGGAGCTTCCGATCCGCCGTTTTTTTGGCGCGACTTCTTTGCGGACAGAGACGCGGCTACAGCGGCGCGGCCGACAAATCGATCGCGAGCACTGTCGCAATCGGATCGATCAACTCTGTGGGAACCTCGATCTCGATAGATCCGATCGGGTCGCGATTGAACAGCATGTCCGACGCCGCGATGCGCCGGCGGAATTTCAATTCGTGCCCGCCCGCCGTGAGCGCCCGCACCGATTTGACGTGGCGGACCGGGATGCCGCGGATGGTGGCCGCTTCGTACGGCTTCATCAGCAGATGCGCATAGACGCGCTCGCCGCGGCGCGTCGAAGGTCCGTAAAATTGCCACGGTTCGAGGCCGGGAGATGTATCGACTATCGCCTCCTTCGCCCCGCGTTCCATCCATCCCGCGATCGCATCGAGGCGTTCGGCCTGTTCTTTTGGCAATGAGCCGTCGGCGCGCGGCGAAACGTTGAGCAGGAGGTTGCCGCCCTTGCCCGCAACTTCGGCGAGCGAATGCGCGAGCGCAATCGCGGACTTGTAATTCGCGTCGGACGGATTGTAGCCCCAGCTATCGTTCATCGTCATGCAGGTCTCCCAAGTCCGTTCGGGAGGACGCGCGGGCACGGCCTGCTCGGGAGTTTCGTAATCGCCGAATCCGGGAAGCCGATCGTTCACGGCGATGGCAGGCTGGAGCGACCGAATCATTTGCATCAACTCGGCCGCGCGCCATTCCTCCGGCGTGCGTTCCCATCCGCCGTCAAACCAGAGCACGTCGATCGCGCCGTAGTTCGTGAGCAGTTCGCGAATCTGCGCAAACATGAATTGGCGGTAGCGCTCCCATTGTTCCGGCGACGAGCGCCGCCACGCGCCCCATCGGTACGGCTTATCCTCCTCGGCAAACGCCGGATAATCGGGATGATGCCAGTCGGACAGCGAGTAGTAGAGGCCGGGGCGAAGTCCTTCGGCGCGGAACGCCTCGACATATTCACGGACGAGGTCGCGCTTGATTGGGGCCTGCTCCACGCCGAACGCGCCCGCCGCTCGCGAATGGAACAGCGCGAAGCCGTCGTGATGCTTCGCGGTCAGGACGGCGTATTGCATCCCGGCGCGCCGGGCAAGCCGCGCAAGTTCGCGCGCATCGAAACTCGCGGGATTGAATCGTTCGGCGGCCGCGTAATAGTCGGCAATAGAAATATTCTGCGCGCTCGGCAGCGCGCCCAAGCCGCCAACCATTGGCCACGAGAGCTCGCATCCATTGACGGAGGCGATCCCCCAATGAATGAACATCCCAAACCGCGCGGTGTTGAACCAGTTCATCGGGTTAGGTTACTAGCGCACGCCGTCCGCCGACGTCCACCGCAGCGGTTGGAATCGATCCGGGGCCGCGGCGATTACGAGGGTCTTCCTTTCAAAATGCCGGTCGCATCGATTTGAAAGGAGAAAGCCGCTCTGACAAGACACGAATGGCCAATAAACCCGCTATATACCTTGCTTTTCCTTTCAAAATCGACCATAGTGACTTTTGAGAGGAAAATGGCTTGAAAGCGAAGGAACTCACCGCCGAGCAGCGGAGGATAGCCGTCGATGCGATCCAGCTCTATCAGCACTTCCTCGATCTTCGCGCAGAGTACGACGAATTCCGCGGCGGGCTTCATTGGAAACCTGTTGGCACCAAAGAATATCTCATCAAGACAATCGATCGGATGGGCCACCAGCAATCGCTTGGTCCACGTTCCGCTAAAACCGAAGCGCTGCTCCAACACTTCACGAAAAAGAAAAAGGAACTCAAGGGACAACTCGCATCCGTCGAGGAAGAACTTTCACGGCAGGCAAAGTTCTGCGTCGCCGCCGGAGTAAATCGCGTCCCGCGGCTTGCTGCCGACATCGTAAGATTGCTCGATGCGAGCGGACTGCTGGGCAAGCATCTGCTCATCCTCGGCAGCCACGCGATCTACGCTTACGAGATGGCCGCCGGAGTGCATCTCAAGGCGGGACTTCTTCAGACCGGCGATCTCGACACGCTGCTCGATACCAAAAAAGAGCTTGAGATTGCGGGCGAGGTCCGCAGCGCCGGACTGTTGGGCTTGATTCAAAAGGCCGACAAGAGTTTCCGGCTCGCCCGGCAACGATCGTTCCGCGCCGTGAACGCGAAGGGTTTTATGGTCGATCTGCTGCGCGCGCCGATCGCTGAATCTCCCGGACCGGGAAGCATCGGCCGGCGAGGCGACCTGATCGCGGACCCGTTGCAGGGCTTGGAATGGATCGCCGCGGCGCCAAAAATGACCCGGATTGTCATCGCGGAAAATGGCTACCCGGTGCGATTCGTCGTGCCCGATCCGCGCGTCTTTGCATTGCACAAGCTCTGGCTCTCGCTTCAGCCGACTCGCGATCCGATGAAACGAAAGCGCGATTTCAGGCAGGGCGAAGCGGTCGCGAGCCTTTCACTGGAATACCTGAATCTTAGCTTCGACGATGCCGCGCTCGCCGAACTTCCCTCGGCGCTGACCGCGATGGCACTCGGTCTCGTCGAGCGCCTCCGCAGCCGCCGCCCTTCCGCCGACGATGAGTCCAATTCGCCGCTACCTCCCGGCTTCGGCGATGCGGAGGAGGAACCGGCGAAATCGTTGAAACGCCGATCGCCTTAAATCTCGATTGTTGCAACGATTCGACCGGCTCGCTCGATTCGGAATCATCCCCCAGATTCGATCCGGCGGCCGGCTAATTCGTTGCGGCGGACCGGGGAAAATATAGCGGTGGAGCGCCCGAGGCGGGCGCTCCACCGGATGCGGGCATGCGGTCGCGGTCAGGGCTTCTTTTCGCCGTGATGGCCCTCGGCGTGATGGCCCTCGCCATGATGGCCCTCGGCGTGATGGCCCTCGGAATGAGCGCCACCGTGACCATGGCCGCCATCATGCGTCGCCGCCGATCCGTGGTGGCCACCGGCCGATCCCTCGTGACCGAAGGCATGGGGCGCTACCCGCCCGGACGCCGGGCGCTCAGTTCGGTGTTCCCCGCCGGCTTTCGCCCATTCGGGATGATGCTGATGGACCCAAGCGGGGCGGTTTTTTCTCCACCAATCGGCGTCACGCCATTGGTGATGCTCGTCATAGGCGCCCAAGCCGCGGTTGGCCGGGCCATACCAGGTCCCGCCGTCGCCCGGATATCTCCGGAAATATCCCCCGACCGCAGGAGAGTTGCGGCAGCGCCGGATTTCCGCGGAATGAGTCCGCAGAAGATCGGCGGCGGCGCCGGAATGGCCGGTTCTGCGATCCCGAATCGCCTGGTTGATCACGCGCTGCGCGTTGGCGCAGTTCGATGGATAGCCGAACGGTTGCGCCCCCGCCGGGATCGCCATCGCCAGCGGCCAGATCGCGGCCGCGCCCAAAATTAGCCAGTATCTCACAATTTCCTCCGTTTTTGCCTTGTCGGCTGTTAATTTTACGCCGCTCGCCGGAGCTCCTCCGGTTAAAGCCGCGTTGAAATTATAGTCCTTCCCGCCGCAAGCGCCAGACGCTGGAGCCACCCGTCGGAGTCGAACCGACGACCTGCTGATTACGAATCAGCTGCTCTACCAACTGAGCTAGGGTGGCCCCGTCCCCGCGAATTCCTCAGCGTGGAACGTGAAGATTAGCGCGGCGGGCGCGGCGGGGAAAGACTCGCGGGCGGCGCTTTCGCGAGTGCGCGCGTTGTGCAACCCTGCATGATTCGGAGCATCCCAAATTGAAGACTGGAATAATCGGCGCGCGCGGCGCCGGAAAATCTAGCGTGTTCCACGCCCTTACCGGCCTTGCGCCGCTTCCCGGCGTCGCGGAAGGAAAAAATCGCGCGCGCCCGGGGCAAATCAAGGTTCCCGACGTGCGGCTCGATTTCATGGAGGCGGCCTACGGCTCGAAGAAAAAGGTTCCCGCCGAACTCACGATTGCCGACTTTGCGCCCAATCCCAAGGAGCAAAAGGAGGGCGCCGCGCTCGATACGAGCCTAATCCCGCTCGTGCGCGACATGGATGCGCTGCTTATCGTGATTCCGCAATTCGCCGGGATGGAAAAAGAGCTGGTCGCCACGCTCAAGAGTATCGAGGCCGAACTGGCCTTCGCCGACTACGAGCAGGCCGAACGCCGCCTCGAACGGCTGAAAAAGGAGAAGGCGGGCGATTCCGCGGCGGCTTTCGAGCGCGCCGCGCTGGAGAAGATCGTCGCCTGGCTGGGCGAGGGCAACCCGCTCCGGCTGCTGGAAATCCCGGCGCAGGAGATGGCGGTGTTTGCGAGCTTCGGGTTTCTTTCGCGCAAGCCCGCGCTGGCCGCGATTAATTGCGAGATGGATCGCGCGGCAGCGGGACTCGCCGAGGCCGAAAGCGCCGCCGTCCGCGCTCACGGTATGGAGGCGTTTCGGATCGCGGCGGCGTTCGAGGCCGAATTGTGGGAACTCGACGACGCCGGGCGCAAGGAGATGCTCGCGGCCGCCGGCCTTGAAGCGCCCGCGCGCGACCGGCTGATCGCCGCGCTGTACCGCCATCTGGGACTGATCACCTTCTACACGGCGGGCGAGCCCGAGGCGCACGCATGGCCGATTCGCCGCGGCTCGACCGCGCTGGAGGCCGCGGCGGCGATTCACAGCGACATCGCGCGCGGATTCATCCGGGCTGAAGTCTTCAATTACGAGGATTTCGCCGTGTTCAAGTCCGACGCCAAGGTCAAAGAGGCCGGCAAGCTTCGGCTTGAAGGACGCGACTACGCGATGCGCGACGGCGACATGATCCACGTCCGCTTCTCGAAGTGAGCGGCCGCCGCGCCAATCCGCCGCCGCCCGGCGGCTACATCGCCGAGACCCTCTCGCGGTCCAATATCGCAATAATTCTTTTTGCGCTCGGCGTTGCGAACGCGGTGCGATTCAGCCTCGCGGCGTTTGCGCGCTGGAACCTCGACGATTTCAGCCTCCATTACACGGAGGCCCTGGCGCTCCGGCACGGAATCGATCCCTACGTCACGGGCCTCACTCCGATCGCGCGCCATCTCGGCCTCGTGCTCGGGGTGCTGACCCGAGCGGCGGAGACGCCCTTCTTCCTGATGATTTTCGAGCCGCTCACGATGCTCTCGCCGTACGCCGCCCACGCGGGCTGGTTTGCGCTGAGCGTGGCGGCGCTAATCGCGGCGTTGGCGCTGATTTTCGCGGAGATGCCGGAGCTGTCATGGGCGATGCGCGCGAGCCTTGCGGGGCTTGCGCTCCTCTACCTTCCGCTATCGCGCGATTTCATGTTCAGCCAATCGCAATCGATCATGCTGTTCATGTTCGCGCTCGCGATGCGGTATTTGAAGCGCGAGCGCAGCGGAGCCGCCGGAGTTGTCCTCGGTATCGCGACGCTTCTGCGCGGATATCCAATCGCGCTGCTCGGCTATCTCGCGGTTGCGAAGCGCTGGCGCGCGCTCGCGGCGGCAATCGCAACGATTGCGGCGGGCGGCATCGCGACGATCGCGATCGCCGGCATCGCGCCCACCCTCAGTTTCATCGCGCACGACGCCGGATGGCTCACGCAGCCGGCCTTCGTCCATCAGACCCTCGACATTTCGATGACCGCGTTCCTGACCCGCCTCTTTTATTATTGGTTCACGCCGGAATTGAGCGGCGCGCGATTCATCGTCTACCGCCTCGCGGAGATAGTCGCGGAGCTGGCCGCAATCGCGATTGCGGTCCGCGTCACGATGAAGCGGGGCGAAGAGCACGGCCCGGATTTTCGCTGCTATTCGCTTTGGATCGCCACTGCGATTTTGGTGTCGCCGGTCGCATGGATTCATTACATGACGCTGCTCATTCTGCCGTTCATGCTGATCGCGCGGGCGGCGATTTCGGGCCGGGCCAGCGCGGGTGCCTGCTGGATGGCGGCGATAAACTGGGCAGGCGCGGCGCTCGCGATTTGGCTCTATAACCGCTACCGGCTGGGCGCGCTGCCGATGTGGCGGATCGGCGCGCCGTTCCCGCTGGCGTTGATGGCGGAAGGCAGCTTTTTCGCGCTGCTGGCCGGATATGCCGCCGTGTACTGGTTCGCCGCCGACAATGCCATTACCGGCGCAGATCGCGGATGACCGGCCGCCGCGCGCGGGTTGCGCGGGCGCGCCGTGGCTGAAAGAATGCATCGGATGCTGCCGGTTTCGCGGCGGCAACTATCCCGCCCATGCGCCGCGTCGAGACCATCTTTGTCGTTGTCGCGATCGGATTTTATGTCTGGTTCTTGTCACATTTCGGGCCGGGCAAAATTTTGGGGTACGTGCGGCTGGCGGGATGGGGCCTCGCGCTTACGATCTCGCTGGAGGCGTTCGCGCGAATCGCCAACACGTTGGGATGGCGCGTGACAATCGAAAATTATCCGCCGCGGCTTCCGTTTCGCCGCCTGTTCGCGGCGCGAATCGCGGGCGAGGCGGTCGATTACACCACGCCCTCGGCGCAACTCGGCGGGCAATTCGTGATGGCCTTGATGGTGCGGCGGGATTTGCGGATGGCGGTGGGGCTGGCGACGGCGATCGTCGCGGCGCTGGCGGAGTCGATCGGCCAGATCGTGTTTGTGGCGGCAGCGCTCGCCTTTTCGCTGCGTTTGATTCCGGCCGCCGCCGATCTGTACCGGCCGATCGCGGGCGGATTCGCGCTCGCGGTGGCGCTTGCCGCGGGATTCTTTTTCGTCCAGATGAAGCACCCGTTTTCCCATCTGCGGAGCGTGGCCGAGAAGTTCGATTTCACGCGGGACGATGCGGAGCGGATGCGGGAGTCCGCCGGCGAGGCCGACGCCCTCCTGCTCGACATCTACTCCCGCCATCGCCGGCGCGTCCTCCTCTCCTGCCTTTATTACACCGCCGCGTGGAGCCTCGGGCCGGTGGAGATTTATATCCTGCTCAAGCTTCTGCACCAGCCCGCATCGATCACGGTGGCGCTGCTGGTCGAAGCGCTGGGCCTCTTGATCGAACGGGCGATGTTCCTGATTCCGGCGAAGCTGGTCAGCCAGGAAGGCGGCAAGGCGCTGATCCTGTCGCTGGTGGGCTATCCCGCGGGAATCGGGTTCGCAATCGGGTTTTTACGCCGAATCAAAGAAATGGTATGGGTACTCGCCGGGCTCGCGTGCCTGGCAATCCACCGGATGGCCGCGGAACGCGCTGGCGGCGCCGTTTCACCGGGGGAAATGATGGAGATGCAGCGCGTACAAGGAGAACAATCGCTATGAGAACATTGACCGTCCTGCTCGCGGGGTTCGTAATCGCTTCGGCTGCCGGCTGCGCCAGCGCCTCGGGAGTCGTACTCACCGAGACGCAGCAAGCCGGCACCGGGACGCCCCACGCACAGCAAGTGCAGCAGACGATAATGATCCAGGGGCACCAGCAAAAGATGATCGATAGCCGGTACACTTCGATTGTCAATCTGGACAAGGGAATGATGTACCGGCTCGACCCCGCCAAGAAGTCCTACATTCAAGTGAAATTTCCGCCGCCGATGCCGCAGGCTATGGGTCTCATGACCAGCCTAAAATCGACGATGGCACTCAAAAAGAGCGGCGCCACGCGCACGGTCGTGGGTTATAAGTGCGCGGACTACGTGAATCGCGAGGACCGGGGCATCCGCCAGGTCACGATTACCGAATGCCTCTCGGAAGATGCGCCGGGAGCCAAGACTTTCACCGCGTTTCAACAGGCGATGGCGGCCAAGCTCAAGGGTACGGGCGCCAAGATGCCGGCGGGCAAGCTCCCCGAAGGAATCCCCCTCCTGATGGAGGCGAAGGTGAAGTACGGACCGCTCAAGAACCCGCGCATGAAGCCCGATCGGCTCGCGAAGCTGAACGCAATGCTGGCCAAGCGGCCGCCAATGATCAGAACGACCACCGTGACCAAGATCGAAGCGAAGAACCTGCCGCTGAGCACATTCGAAATTCCCGCCGGCTACACGAAGCAGGCGCGTCCGATGTCGCGATTCCGCCGCGGCATGCCGCCGATGATGCCGCATCCGAAACCACAGGCGGCCCCCGCGGCGCACGCGGCGGCGCCAACCCCGGCGGGGCATTGAGAACCGCGCCATGAGCGAAATCAAGCATAGCTTCGTCCGGACGAACGGGATTAAAATGCACGTGGCCGAGGCCGGCGCGGGGTTCCCGGTCGTCCTCTGCCACGGCTTTCCCGAAATCTGGTACTCGTGGCGCCATCAGATGAAGGCGCTCGCCGAATCAGGCTTCCGCGCGATCGCGCCCGACCAGCGCGGCTACGGCGACACGGAATGTCCTCAGCCGATCGAGGCGTACTCGATGAGCAAGCTGGTCGGCGACATCGTCGGGATGCTCGACGCGCTCGGAATCGGCCGCTGCGTTATCGTCGGCCACGATTGGGGCGGGGTGGTCGCGTGGAGCGCCGCGATGATGGCGGCGGAAAGCATCGAGCGCGTCGTGGGCGTCAACACGCCCTTCTTTCCGCGGCCGCCCATGAAGCCAACTGAACTGATGCGTGCGATGGCGGCGGGCGGCTTCCACTATATGCTCTACTTCCAAACTCCTGGAGTCGCCGAGGCGGAACTCGAGCGTGACGTTGCACGATCGCTGCGCGGCTTCTACCAGGAATTGCCGAAAGAAGCGCTCGGAGAATTGCGCAAGGCGCCGCCGGGCGTGTTCGGGCCGGCGGGCGGGGGAATCCTCGATCGGCTGCCCGACGCTCCCCACGGCAAATTCATGACCGACGAGGATTTTCAGGTCTTCGTGAACGCGTTCACGAAGTCCGGCTTTCGCGGCGGGTTGAATTGGTACCGCAACCTCGATCGCAACTGGGAGGAGAGCGCCGGACAGGAGCAGCTCGTCCATCAGCCGGCGCTTATGATCACGGCGGAATTCGATCCCGTGCTGCGTCCGGAGATGGCCGACGGAATGAAGGCGTTCGTCCCCAACCTGCGCAAGACGGTGCTGGTCAAAGGATCGGGCCATTGGACGCAGCAGGAAAAGCCCGCCGAGGTGAATCAGGCGATGCTGGAGTTCCTCGCGGATTTGAAGCATTGATGCCGTCGGTACACCGTGCCGTGGGGAAGCCTTGACAGCGCATTTGCAGAGCGAACCTGACCAAACATGGCGTCGATTTCACCGCAATGGAATTTTTCGGATGGGAAGAAGCCAAGGCGATCCCGGACCTGCGGAAAGATTACGGTGAGGCGCGCTTTCTTGCCTTTGGCCCGATTGGCGATCGGCTCCATTGCGTAACTTTTTCGGTGCGCGGCCGGAAAATCCGCGTCATCAGTCTTCGCAGGGCCAACCGGCGGGAGGTTGAGCAATATGGCGAGTAAACTGCTTCCGCCCAGCAAAGCGGAAGATAGAAAGATCGATCGGGGAATCGCGCGCGATCCCGATACGTTCGAAGCAACGCGGGAGGACTTCGCCCGGTCGAAGCTGGCGAAGGAGGTGCTTCCCGCCGATCTTTATCAGGCCGTGCGGCGGCGGGGCCAGCGCGGACCGCAGAAACGGCCGAAGAAAGTCCCCATCTCGATTCGCATCGACCGGGACGTGCTGGCGGCCTACTGCGCCACAGGAAGAGGCTACCAGGCCCGCATGAACCAAGCCTTGCGCGAAGGCGCCAAATTTCTTTGAGAGCGGCGGAAAGCGCAGGCCATTGGACGCAGCAGGAAAAGCCCGCCGAAGTGAACCTGGCGCTGCTCGAATTCCTCGCAGACTTGAAACATTAAAGAATTGACGCGAGCCTTTCCGGTAATGGCGAACACGGCGAACATTAAGAGCAAGATGCCGGGGCGGACGCATCTGTACCGGAATTGGGTGATCGACGGCCTGCGCTGGAATTTTGTCCGCCTTCGCGGCGACGACATCGTCATCACGACCTCCTACAAGGCGGGCACCACTTGGATGCAGGGAATCGTCGCCAACCTGATCTTCGGCGGTGAGCCGCCAACTCCGGTCGGCGTGCTGTCGCCGTTTCTGGAAGCGCGGGGGATGCCGCTGGAAATCGAATTGACGCAGCTTGAAGGACAGACCCATCGCAGGTTCATCAAGACGCACCTGCCGCTCGACGGCTTTCCGTTCGATCGGCGGCTGAAATACATCTATATCGGGCGCGATCCGCGCGATGTCTTCGTCTCGCTGTGGAACCATCACAGCAATTATACCCAGGAGACGCTCGCGCTGTTGGCCGGAATTCCCGGCCGGACCGGCGATCTTCCGCGCCTCTACAAGGATATCCACGACTTCTGGAGCGATTGGATATCGAAAGGCAGCTTCCCGTGGGAATCGGACGGCTACCCGTACTGGTCGCATTTCTATCATGCGCAGTCGTATTGGGACTTCCGGCACCTGCCGAATTTCCTGTTCGCTCATTACTCGGATTTGCTCGCGGACCTGGAAGGGGAGATGCGGCGGATCGCCGCGTTTCTCGGCATCGCGGTCTCCGAAACAGCTTGGCCGCAGCTCGTCCGCAACTGCACCTTCGAAGGAATGAAGGCGAAGGGCGAGCAATACGCGCCATCGATGGGCATCGCTTGGAAGGGCGGCGCGCGGACCTTCTTTCACCAGGGAACCAACGGACGCTGGCGGGAGGCGCTGACCGTCGATGAACTCGCGCAATACGAACAAGCCGCGAGCCGCGCGCTATCGCCGGATTGCCGCAAGTGGCTCGAATCCGGCGGCCGCATCTAATCCATTTTCGCGTTTAGGAAGGAGCGGGCCGGAGGGGGAATTTCCGGCCCGCCCATGAATGCGCCGCTATCGGATGAATTGCTGAATTAGCGGCGTAAGTGCCGACGCAGCTCCGTAGCCATAAGGATTGGCGGCGTATGGCGTACCGTAGCCGGCATATCCGGGCGCGGCGCCAAGTCCGTTGAATAGTCCGCTATCGGCCTGTCCCGCGTAGCCGCAACTCCGAACCATTCCCCTATGCCTGCGCAGCAGCACGTTGGCGGCCGCGGGATGGCCCGTTCTGCGATCCAACCTCACCTGGTTCATCGTGCGCTGCGCGTTACCGCAGGCCGATCCTCCGTAGTACGGCGCGGCGTATCCCGTGACGGGAGCGGCCGGCACATAGTTGTAGCCATAGCCTCCCGCATACGGTTGGGCCCAATCGCCGCGCCGGTAGCCGTCGTGCCATCGATTGACGCGGGCCGCGCGCCGGTCAAAGTTCCGGCGGACGGCTACCGGCGCGGCAAAATTGTGCGCCGGGCGGGCCACGCGGAATTCATGCGCCGGACGCGCCTTGAACCCGCGATGTTGGCCATGATCGCGAGCCGATGCCGCGGCCGGCATCGCGAGCATCGCAATTCCCGCCAGAATCGAAATCAGCCGTTGTTTTGAATTCATTAGCTTGCACCTCCAAATCGGTTGCGCCGCTGTTCGATGAGCCATCGGCATTGCGGTTGAAGCCTTCATCGCCGCGGCGTCTCCTGACTCTGGAGACGCCGCCGGCGGCCGGCGGGTTACACGAATCGAAAATCCCCAGCGAATTCAAAACATCAACGGAGAGAGCGGCTTAACGCACGTTAAGAAACCGCGGGCGCGGGTGCCTTCCGTGGTGTAGAATCGCGCCGGTGAGATTCGAGCGCCTGCACGAACCATTGTTGCCGCGCCGGCTGTTCGTCCGCCGCATCGCGCGATGGACGGCGGCCGCAAGCGCCGTGGTGGGCGGCTCGCTTGCGTTCGGCGTGTGCGGCTACCACTTTATCGCCGGCCTGCCGTGGACCGATGCGATCCTGAACGCTTCGATGATTCTCGGCGGAATGGGGCCGGTCGATCCGATTCGGAGCACGTCCGGCAAGCTGTTCGCGTCGTTCTACGCGCTGTATTCCGGGCTTGCGCTGATCGGCGCCGCCGGAATTCTATTCACCCCGCTGGCGCATCGCCTGCTCCACAAATTCCACGTTGCGGAGGATCGGAAGTAAACGTCCGCGGAAGCTTCAGCGGAGCGGCGGCGGGGCGACGGGCTTGCCGTCCTTCAAGACCGAGAACTGGCGATCGGGAGCGTTGCACAACGTGTCCTGCTGTACGATTCGCGCGCCGTCGGGTGCGTATTGCAGGATGTAGGACTTGCGCACCTGTTTGGTGACGTTCGGGCCGGTGCGATGCGGCATCAGGGAGGAGAACACCACGATACTCCCGGCGCGCGCGGGAACCGGGATTGCCTCCGGCCCGTCCTCCTCGCGGCATACGAAGCCGAGTCCCGTGAGGCGATGCGCAAGGGTGCCGCGCAAATGGCCGCCAGGAATGACCCAGGGGCATCCGTTGTCGCGAGTCGCGCCGGTCAACGCGACCCAGCAGGTGAGATAGGCCTGCGGTTCGATGTAGGTGTAGCCGTTGTCCTGATGCCACGGAAAGGGCTTGGGATATTCGGGCTTCTTGTACACGGCCTGATCCCAGTAAAGGCGAACCTCAGGACCGATCAAGTCGTGACACAGATCCTGGAAAACCGGGCTGGCGGCGAAGTCGCGGAGTACCGGTGAAAGCTGCACCAAGTGGGTCGTAAACGTGATCCCGCCGGCCTGCGCGATGAACATCTTGCCGCCGGGCGCCGAGCGCAGGGTCTCCTCGATTCGCGCCTCAAACGGATCGATGGCGTCACGCACGCGGTCCACCGTGGCGGCGTCGATCGCGTCCTCGAATAGAAAAAATCCGAGTTCATTGTACGATCGCGCCTGCTCGGCGGTAATGCGCCGGAACGGTCCGCGAACCGGCATCCAAGTGAAGCCGCGATTGAGCGGATGGAGCGATTGCATCCGAGCAAGCGCCGCAGTCAGGCGCCTTGGCCGGATGGTTTGTGGCGATGGTGGACTTTAGCCGAAATACGATGGTCACGGATGCGGACCCAGTGCGAATGAGAGGAGGTACGCCGCAGCCGCGAATGGTGGTCGCTGCGATGGTGGCGCGGGTGGAGGATCCATTCGACGCGCGCCGGGCGAATCGCGGGTTCGTCCTCGATTCCGGGGAAGTAGCGGCCCCGGTAGCGATAGACCTGCAGCGCCGCCAAAAACTCGGGATAGTAATTCTTCACCGCGAAGCCGAAACGCGGCCCGTCGTACTGGCGGACGAGCTTGCAATAGTCGCCGGCGTAAATCGACGCCGCGCGCGCCGTTCCGCCGGTCCCGTAATTATAGGCGGTGATCGCGAGCGGCCAATCGCCGAACTCATCGTAATTGGCGCGCAGGAGCCGCGCGGCGGCTTCGGTCTCCCGCACCGGATTCAATCGATCGTCGCGATAGCGGTTGATTCGCAAGTACTTCCGGCCGGTGCCGCGAGTGAATTGCCAGATTCCCACCGCGCCCGCGCCCGAGCGCGCGCGAACCTGAAAGCCCGACTCGATCTGCGCCAGGTTCACCAGTTGCGGCGGCAATCCGGCGTTGCGGAAAATCCGTTCCATCGTGGGCAAATAGTACTTGGCCCGGAGCAGTCCTCGCCGGAACCGCTCCCGCAGCCCTTCCTGCACGCGCAGATTTCCCGCCGCCGCCGCATACGCCGACGGCGGTTCGCCCTTGAACAATTCCGCGATTCGCTGTTCCTGATAAGTCGCCGGCCGCTCGCCGGTGGCGAGGCGATTAAGGATGTCGCCATATTTGGCCTTCATGTAGGCGTTGATCCATTCGATGTCGTGGCGGGAAGGCGGTCCGTAGCCGGGCAGATGATAGACTTGGTAGATGCGCGACACTTGGCCGCGGTCCATGACAATAAAGTCGCGATCCGAATAGGCGCTAAAAACGTTGACCCAGAATTCGACGCTAGGCTCGATCGCGGCGGGCCGGGGAAAATCCGCCTGCGCGCTGCCTGCCGATGCGCCCGGCGCGGCCACCAGCGTCATCGCCAAGGCCACGACGGCCCCGGCGAGCATCGCTCCAAAACGGCTGGCTGATGGTTGTGCGCCTCCCACTTCCTCTATCCCCTCGAACGGCGATCGATCCCCGCTTCCACTCCCGGCTGACCGCCTCAATCGTAAGCCGGACTAATATATGAATTAACTCCGATTGCTTCGTCAGTCAACCCGGGGGAACATCGCGATTTGAGGTGAAAACATGGCAACCGCACGAAAATACTGGACAACCTCTCCTATCCGCCTTGGCGCCGCGATCGTTGGCGCTCTCGCCGCGATGCTTATCGCCGCCGGATGCCATCACGGGGTCCGCACCCAGGCCGCCACGCCGGACGCGGCGCGATTCAAGGTGGCGCTGATGGTTCCCGGCCCGGTCAGCGATGCCGGATGGAACGCGGCAGCATTCGACGGCCTGCAATTAATCAAGAAAAAGCTCGGTGCGACCACCGCGCTCGTTCAGACCACCTCGCCCGCCGATTTCGAGGACGCCTTCCGCGATTTCGGCAGCCGCGGCTTCGCGTTGGTATTCGCCCACGGCTTCGAGTACACCGACACGGCGCTGCGAATTGCCCCGCTGTTCCCCAAGACCGAATTCGTGGTGACCTCCGGCAGCGGCCACGCGAAGAACGTCGCCTCGCTGACCTTCCGAATCGAGGAGGCCGCGTACGTCGAAGGCGTCCTGGCCGGGGAAATGTCGAAGAGCGGTGTCGTCGGTGCGGTCGGCGGAATCGAACTGCCCTCGGTCCGGCTCACCTTCGACGGCTTCCAGCGCGGCTTTCTTTCCGTGCGTCCCAAGGGGCGCGTGCCCGTCAGCTACACGGGCAGCTTCGACGATGTCGGCGCGGCCAAGGAGGCGGCACTCGCGCAAATCGGGCAAGGAGCGGACTTCCTCTACCATAACGCCGACGCGGCCGGCCTGGGCGTCTTCCAAGCGGCAGCGCAAGCCCACGTTTACGCATTCGGCGCGAATCGTAATCAGAACAATGTCATTCCGGGGGTCGTAATCGCCAGCGCCGTCACCGACATCCCCGGCGCATTTTTGGAGATCGCGCGCGAAGTAAAGGCGGGAACTTTTCATCCCGCAATGATCGAGATGGGAATGAAGGACGGAATGGTGAAGCTCGTGTACAACCCGAAACTCGAAGCGAAAATTCCGCCCGCGGCGATGACGAAGGCGAACGCGGCGGAACAGGAAATCATCGCGGGCAAGATCGACCTCGAACCGCATCCGCCCAAGCGGCCTTGACCGCGCCGCTACATGCACAAAAAGGAGATTCACAAATATGAGCAGGAAATTGCCCGCGCTAAAACGTAAGGTGACCTAACACCTTTTCAGTCTTGCCAAATCGATCCCAATCGTTGTAATCTCCATCTCGGACCCTCCTCGCTTCGAATGTCAGCGTTACATTCTTGGC
>JBOHWK010000162.1:0-16566 GCA_050736715.1 Binataceae bacterium (SeqCode)
CTGAACATCCCGCTCTGCTGCTCGTCCGTCCCGCGCATCCCCGCTTCCTCCTCAACCCACAACGGTCACCTATCTATCTACCTCGGTGCGGAGCGAAAAGCGATCATTTTTCCGCACCCTGCTAGAATGGGTTTCTCTGGCGAGCTGCTTTCGGATTGTGGACCGGACAGCCCGCCTGCGTATCAGCACTGGCTGTGGGAGAAGCGCCGCACGAAAGTTCCACCTGGTGAATCCTGGTTCTACGTCAACAACATTCAACCGGAGCACGAAGCTTCGACGATTGATGCGGTGCAGAAGCGCCTCGGTCACGCTGGTCAGGGCTTCAGGGTTCGGATAATACCCCGCTTCTAGCGGTTGAGTTGCCCACGGCTTTGGGGCCGAATTCTATCACGCGGCCGCTGTGGACTTTTAATTTGAGACGCTGATCTTGCCAATCCGCCTCATGGGTTCAAGTCTAAGGTCGGTCGACTATTCACCTTGGAGGGATCTTCTTCTCGTAAGAGTTTTTTAGTTTATATTCCGTATTGAGATCAGCAGGTTGCTCCCGGCCTATTTCCATCAGAAGCAACAACAACCCCGATCCGGCAAAGAACCACCAGAACCCTGCGGTTAGGGACGCGCCCCGAAAAGCGACCACCCAAAACACCCCGAATAGCGAGAGAAATAAGCCATTCACAGCGCCTCTGAGCCAGTAACCCCACGTTCGCTTGTACCGCTCGCGATTTTCTCGCAGGTATTGCTCGCGGACAGAGATGATCTCCATCACGGATAGGAAAAATTCGGTCGGCGTTTGAGGCAACTTATCTGGATTGGCAAGTTGCACGGCGATTTCCTCAAGCGACGGCTCGGGTTCTTTGGGTTTCGATTTGAATAGACGCATTCGAACTTTCCTCCAAAGCGCAGCTCTAATCCCTGACATACGAATGCTACATCTTATACGGCGGTTTAAGGTTCGGCGAGTCGCAACAGCCCTGCAGGGCCGCCAAGTCCATCGCAGCAACGCCCTTGCTCGGCTCTCAAATCGCCCGATCCCTGTAGTAATGTCCGCAAGGCTGCGTCGTCGGTGGCGGTTCCGGCTTTACCTACGCCAATTCCGTCACCGGCAGGGCGCGGAATCCGTCGCCGAGCGGAAAGGCGTTGGGAGTGCGCGACACGACCGCGGCGCCGGCGATTCGGGATTTGCCCACCGCTTTGCGCACGAAATCGAGGTTTACCGTGTCGCCGGCGGAATCCACATATGTAAGATATGCGATTGAATCGCATATTTTGCAATAGCGGATTATCCCGGCTACGGCAGGGCTTCAGGGCTTTAGCGAATTCAGAGCGCCAACTAAAATCGCGGACCAAGCGGGTAGTGGCATTGCCGGACAGCCTTCGGACGGGATTCAGTTTCCCCCTGCCCCACCGGCGTATCCGTACATCGCGGCGGCATCTTGGGCCCACATCTCTTCGTACTGAGATTCAGCGGGCGTGGTTGCGCCGGCCTCGGTGGTGGCGCCGCCGGTATCGCCGATCTGCATCGATCCCAACCCGTGAAGTTTGCCGCGGTGAGCCGTGCCGCCGCCGAGCCGCAATGTTCCATTGAACAACCCGTGCGGCGCAACTCCGGGCACCGTGCAATTCAGCCCCGACATCGCAAAGTCGATCGTCGATTTGTCCTTGAGCGTGATGACACCCTTGCCGGTTGCCGGCATGCATTGTCCGCCCGCGACGCCGCCGTCCACCGCCGCGGACTCGTCCACGCTCAACTCATAGCTGACCGACTCTGCGTGCAAAGAGCCGGAGTTATGCGCGCGGCCATTTTCCGTAGTGCAATCGCAGGTGTCACCGCTATTGCACGCCAGATCGGCGCATGGTGCGCCCATGTCGGTGGCGGTACCGATCCCCGCGACGGCGAGGGTATCGGCGTATGCGGCGGGCGCGACGGTTCCACAGCCCGAGCCTCCTGCCGCCGCTCCGCTCGGCGCGGCGAAGAGCGCCATGGCGAGCAAAACAGCAGCGGCGCACCCGATTTTGGACCGTCTCTTGTTCACCGCTTCCTCTCGGCTTTTTTGGACTTCCCTCTCGAACTTCCGGTTTGGCTTGCCCATTAGAATAACTACGCCCCAGCTTTAACAGCGCCGCTCAGGCCGCGCCAGCATACTCAAACGGGCCCGAGTCTGTAGTAACCCGCAGCTCCCAATCAGGGGAAGGAGATCCGCATCGCGGCGAACGCCTGCTCGAATGCGGCGAGCGCGTTCGTGTCGAACAGGACGAATTCGACGCGTTCGAGCGAGGTGGGGCCGGACAGGTGTTCGCGGACTTCCTCCAGCATCGCTTCCGCGCATCGGCCGATTGGAAAGCCCGCGATGCCCGTGCCGATCGCGGGAAACGCGATCGACTTGAGCGAGTTCTCCGCCGCGCGCTTGAGTGAATTGCGCGTCGAGGCGCGCAGATTCGCCTCGGTGGTGCGCCCGCCAAGCCGCATGCTGGCCGCATGGATCACGTGGCGCGCCTTTAACTTCCCCGCGCCGGTGATGGCCGCCTCGCCGAGCGGAATCGGGCCGATCCGATCGCATTGCGCCTGGACCGGCGGCCCGCCCTTGACCCGGATCGCGCCGGCGACGCCACCACCCAGCTTCAAATCGTTGTTGGCGGCGTTCACGATCGCATCGGCGTCCGCTTCGGTGAGATCGCCCCGCCGGAGAATAATTTTCTTCCGCCATTCGGAACTCATCGGCTGACTCCCGCGATTTTTGCTATTATCCCCCGATTGCGATGTTACGGAAACAAGCGGCGATGCGATTCGCGACGGCCATTGCGCTTGCCGCGCTCGCCGGGTGCGCGTCTCCGGGACCGCATCGCGCACCCGGGGTGATTCAGGTGGACCTTGAGAACTCGCCCGCCTCGGCCGATCCGCGCATCGCGACCGACGCGGTTTCGTCGCGGGTCAACGAACTAATCTTCGATTCGCTGGTAAAGGCCGGGCGCAACGGGAACTTTGAAAATCACCTTGCGGAGAGCGTCCAGCGTCCGTCTGCGACGCAAATCATTTTCCATCTCCGCCACGGAATTCGGTTCAGCGACGGCCGCCCTTTCACCTCCCGCGACGTGAAATACACCTACGATTGGATACTCAATCCCGCCAACCTCTCGGCCAAGCGCGCCGGGATGCGAGAGTTGAAGTCGATTGCCGCGCCCGACGATTACACCGTCGCGATGACGACCGCCGAACCGTACGCCCCGGCGCTGGAGATGGCGGCGCAGGGAATCGTACCCTACGGTACTCCGGGACCGGCGCGAGCCGGTGCGCCCGCGCCGCCGGGAACCGGGCCGTACAAAATGGTCAATTTCGTCCCGGATGAATCGCTCCGGCTTGACCGCAATCCGTTCGCGCCGCATCGGGCCGGCGCACCGAAGGCGATTATCTTCAAAATCGTTCCCGACCAGACCGTCCGCGCGCTCGAACTGGCGGAGGGCGTATGCGATTTTTCGGAGAATAATCTGCCGCCCGGCGTGCTGCCCTACCTGAACCGGCGGCCGGGGCTGTCCGTCAGCGAATCGCCCGGCAGCAGCTACACTTACCTGGAGTTCAATTTTCGCGATCCTCGCTTGCGCGATCTCCGGGTGCGCCGCGCGATCGCGTATGCAATCGATCGCAAGGCGATCGTCGATTCGATGATGCGCGGGACGGCGCGAATCGCGACCGGGATGCTCGCGCCGGAGAATTGGGCCTACGACGGCGAGGTGACAACCTACCCGTACGATCCGGCCAAATCGCGCGAGTTGCTGGAGGCGGCCGGATATCCGGCGGGCGCCGATGGAATGCGCAATTTGCGCTTCGTGTACAAAACGACGCCCGAAAATTCGCAACTCGCGGTGGCGATTCAGGCGATGCTGAAACGGGTGGGAATCTCGATGGACATCCGGGTCAACGATTTCGCGACGTTTTACAGCGACATCCAGCGCGGCAATTTCGATTTGACCGCGATGGACTGGGTCGGAATCAACGATCCGAATCACTACTATTTCATTTTCGATTCCAAGATGACGCCGCCGCACGGCTACAACCGGGGCGGCTATTCGAACCCGGCGATGGACCAGCTGGTCGAGGCCGGCGCCGTCACGCTCGATCCTTCGACGCGAAAGAAAATCTACGCGCAGGTGCAGCAACTCGCCGCCGCCGGCCTGCCCTACGTATCGCTGTGGTGGAACGATACCGTCGTCGTGACGAATCGCAGAATCGCCGGATTCACGCCCTATCCCAACGGCAGCCTGCGATCGCTCGCGACAGTCACGCTCACGGGACCCGCCGCCGCGGAGGCCGCGCCGTGATCGCGTATCTAATCCGCCGAATCGTGGCGCTCGTGCCGGTCGCGCTCGGCGTCGCGACGTTAACCTTCGCAATAATTCATCTGGTCCCCGGCGATCCGGTGGTCGCGATGCTGGGTGAGAACGCCGCCCCCGCCGATATACAGGGAATGCGCCATCGGCTGGGCCTCGACCGGCCGCTGATCGTTCAATACGCCTCCTACCTCGAAGGACTTGCCCACGGCGATCTGGGCGAATCGATTTCGTACCGCAAGCCGGTCGCCGCGATCGTCGCCGCGCGCTATCCCGCCACGATGGAACTGGCCGCCGCCGGAATGCTGGTCGCGATCCTGCTCGCCTTCCCGCTTGGATTCGCCGCGGGCGCCGATCCGGGCGGCGCGGCCGACTTGGGCGCGATGGGCTTCGCGATCGCCGGCATCTCTGTGCCGCACATCTATCTCGGCCCGCTATTGATGATCGTGTTTTCGCTCGATCTGCGCTGGCTGCCGCTGACCGGGCGCGGCGGAATTTCCCATCTGATCCTGCCCGCCGTAACGCTGGGAACCGCGCTGGCCGCCATTCTGGCGCGGATGCTCCGCCAGAGCCTGATTCGCGTGCGCCAGAGCGATTATATGCGCACGGCGGTGTCCAAGGGGCTGAGCGAACGGGCCGCGCTCCTTCGCCACGGCCTCAAGAACGCGCTCACGCCGGTCATCACCGTTATCGGATTGCAGATGGGCGCGCTGCTCTCCGGCGCGCTAATCACCGAGGTAATTTTTTCGTGGCCGGGAATCGGCCGCCTGCTCATCACCGCGATCGGCGCGCGCGATTATCCGCTGGTCGAAGGATGCGTGCTGGCGTTCGCGATGACCTACGTGATCGTGAATCTCGCGACCGACCTGCTTTATGCGCTCGTCGATCCGCAAGTGAGGGTCTCGTGACCGGCGCGGCGCGCAATCCCTCGCTGGCGATCGGCGTTGCAGTCGTCGCGGCGATCGTAGTGGCAGCCGCGATTGGGCCGTTTATGGTTCATGCCAATCCGATCGCGATCGACCTCGCCAATTCGCTCGCCGGTCCCAGCCGCGCCCATCCTTTCGGATGCGATTCGCTCGGGCGCGACGTTCTGGCGCGCGTACTTTGGGGCGCGCGGTTGTCGCTCGCGGTCTCGATTTCGGTCGTGGCGCTTTCGCTTATCGCCGGATCGCTAATCGGCGGTGCGGCGGCGCTCGCGGGCGGCAGAATCGACGATGTCGCGATGCGCGCGGTGGATATCGTGCTCGCGTTTCCCGGCATCCTGCTCGCGATCGCGCTGGCCGCGATTCTGGGTCCCGGCATGATCGATTTGGTAATCGCGCTGGCGGCGATGGGCTGGACCGGCTATGCGCGAATCGTGCGCGGCGAGATTCTCTCGCTGCGCGAGCGCGAATACGTAGTCGCCGCGCGCGCGCTCGGCGCCAGCCAATCGCGCCTGCTCTTCCGCCATCTCCTGCCGGGCATCGCCGGCCCCGTCGCCGTGAATGCGACGTTCGGAATCGGCGGGATCATCGGCGCGGAGGCGGCGCTGTCGTTCCTCGGCTTGGGCGCGATGCCGCCGACGCCTAGTTGGGGCAATATGCTGGATGCCGGCCGCGCGTTCCTGCTGGTCGCGCCGCATCTCACGACCGCGCCGGGAGTCGCGATTGGCGTAGCGATCCTCGGCTTCAATTTACTCGGCGACGGAATCGCGCAATTCATCGGCTATCGCGCGTAAAGGTTGTGCGGACCGTCGAGCGCGTGATATTCATCGGTTAACTAAGGTTTCCGAAAATGGAGTTTCGACGGTTGGCGTATTTACCGGAGCGCAGGAGATGAATCGGCCCAAAGGGAGATATTTCAAGAAGGCCGGCTGTTCGACGGCCGGCTTCGCGCTGCTCACTGCGCTGATGCTTGCGTTCTCGGGCGGCAGGAGCGCCGGCGCGGCATCGACAAAGCACAAACCCCCGAACATATTGTTCATCATAATGGACGATGTCGGAATCGATCAGCTCTCGTCCTTCGGCTACACGCAGGGAGCGGTGACTGCATCCACGCCCAACCTCGATGCGCTCGCCAGCGCGGGAATCAAGTTCACCAACGCCTGGGCGATGCCCGAGTGCTCTCCGAGCCGCGCGGCCTTCTTCACCGGGCGCTATCCGCTGCGCACGGGCGTCACTAGCGCAATTATCGACAATATGTTGCCGGCATCGCAGACCTCGCCGTACGAAGTTACGCTGCCGCGAATTCTTGCGGCCGCCGGCTACAAGAGCGCGATGGTTGGGAAATTCCACCTTGGCACCGCGAATCCTGCCGGCAATTGCGCGCCGGCTACCTTGGGCTTCGATTATTTCCAAGGCAACCTGGGCGCAAGCCCCGGCCCAATCGATACCCAGGCGGGCAACACCGGCGTGATCCCCGGCACTTATCCGTGCGGTTTCGACCAGTCGGGCGACAGCGGTGCATGTTACTACGACGACGGTCCGTGCAGCATCGCCACCAATGGCAAGAGTTGTCTCGAAGCGGGAGGCCTGTTCCTCGCCGACACCGCATGCCTGGACACGATCCCGTCCGACTTGGATCTCACGCGCACCAACTCGTATTACGTGTGGCCCCGAACGACGGTGGCCGGCGTGCTGCCCCCACCGGCCGAACCGAATCAATGCGCTGCGGAACCAGTGCTCGATCGCCAGTACATCACCGACGAGCAAACCGGCGGCGCCGTGTCGTGGTGGAACAGCCAAACCGGCCCGCGCATGCTCAGCGTCACCTATAATTCGATTCATACTCCCTACCAGCAGCCGCCCGACACGCCGCTCCTGAGCGGTCCGCCGTTCGTCTGCGTGGGTAATACGCAGGCGGATATTGCCTCCCAGCGGCTGGTCGCGACTGCGATGCTCGGGGCGATGGACCAGAACATTGGGCAATTGCTCGCCGGCCTCGGCCTTGCGCAGCTCGACTCGAACGGCACGATAATCACGGTCAAGAAACGGAACGGAATGCATATTCCGCAGCTCGACCATAGCAACACGCTCGTCGCGGTCATCGGCGACAACGGCACTTACGGCGTGATCGTCAAGCCGCCATTCGACCCCTTCAATTCGAAGGCCACCGTCTATCAGACCGGCGTCTGGGTGCCCGCGATAGTTGCCGGCTCGATGATTAAAGGGCCGCGCGGGCGGAGCGAAGACGCGATGGTGAACGCGGTGGATTTCTTCGACCTATTCAGCGAAGCCGCGGGCGTCGATCCTAATACGCTCGTTCCACCGGCGCATATTCTCGACGCCAAGCCAATGCTGCCGTATCTGACCAAGCCCTCCGCACCACCGCAACGGGACACGAATTTCACGGAGCTCGGCTTGCCGGTCTTCCAAGAGCCGACCAACGATGCGACCCGGAGTTGGCCGTGCGCAATCGGGGGTACGGTCGGAAGCTCCGGCGATACAGCTACGCTGACGGGTGGCTCTTGCTCGGACACCATATTTACTACCCAGAGTTTCTGCGAGCAGGAGAACAACGGTGTCTGGCTCGGACCGCAGAACGAAGACCAGCCGCCCCTTCAATTCCCCAATCCCAACAGTTCCGACGGTTCTTGGAGTTCATGCTGCGATGTGCAGATCGGACTCGATCCGACGCTGCGCCTCATCCCGTTGAATCAATGGGCAATGCGCGACAGCGGCTACAAGTTCATCGAGCAGCAGTTCGCGGAGTGCTCCCAACCGCTCTGTCCCGGCCCGCAATGCACGACGGTCTTCCCGCCGTTTGCACGGACGAATACTTACGAGTTCTACAACCTCGCACAGACTGCCGATAATCCTGCCGGACTCGATTGTCCCTATGACACGAGTAATTCCAACAATCCCGGAACCTGCACGTCGCCCAACGATATCGCATGTTCGCCGGATTCATCGGATCCGCCCGAATCCTGTGTGCCGAACTCGCTCAAACCCGAATACGAGAAGCTGCAGACCGATCTCAATAATATGCTGGCTTCAGAGCCGGCCTGCCCCGGCGACGGCAACTTGGACAAGTTCGTCAATCAGTTCGATATCGATGGCGTTAATGATTTTAACGGCGTCTCAAGTTTCTTCGATTTCAACCACGACGCCACGACCAACTATCAGGACCTCCTTATCGTGCAGGCTAGTCTGGGTAAGGATTGCATCGGCATCTGCACGCGCGCCGATCTCAATCGCGACGGTCGGGTGAATAGAAAAGACCTGCGGCTTTTGAAGCGCCAACTTGGCCGTTCCTGTTCATTGTGCGGCGCCGATCTCAACGGCGACGGCGCGGTCAATCAGCGTGACGTGAACATCATGAAGCAGGCGATGACCAGTTGCCATTAGGCCTGGGGTGAGCGGCTCGCTTAAATCGCCCAAGGTTCGCTTGCTCGCAACCATCGCGGTTGGCGGCATCGTCATGATGGCGTTATGCGCTGGCGCTTTCATTCTGGCCCATGCGGCGCCGCGCCGGGAGGAGGCGCACGGCACCGCCGCGCTGAACGCGCAGGGCGTGCCGCGGCTCAATCCTCCAGCGCCGCCCGGTCCGGCGCCCGCCGGGATGGTCTGGGTGCCGGGCGGTTATTTTTGGATGGGATCGACGAATCCGCGCTTTCCCGACGCACGGCCCGTACATCTAGTGTACGCCGGCGGTTTCTGGATGGATCGCCTGGAGGTCACCAACGCAAAATATGCCCAGTTCGTTAAAGCGACAGATTACGTCACGCTCGCGGAACGTCCGCCGGATCCCAGAAATTATCCGGGTATCGCGCCCGGTGCGCTCTTCGCCGGTTCGTTTGTGTTCACGCCACCCAGGCACCCGGTAGCGCTGGACAATCCGCTTCGATGGTGGAAATACCTCAAGGGCGCCGACTGGCGCCATCCTGAAGGTCCCCTCAGCAATATCGAAGGTAAACGGGAGTACCCGGTGGTTCAGGTGGCGTGGCCGGGCGCGGCCGCGTATTGCAAGTGGGCCGGCGGGCGGCTCCCCACCGAGGCGGAGTTCGAATTCGCCGCCCGCGGCGGGTTGGATCGGAAACTCTATCCGTGGGGCAATGATTTTCGCCCCGGAGGAAAATTCATGGCTAACTCGTTTCAAGGCCATTTTCCCAACCATAACAGCGGTGCCGACGGTTATATTGGGACGGCGCCGGCCGGAGCGTTTCCACCCAACGGCTATGGGCTATACGACATGGCAGGCAACGTGTGGGAGTGGACCGGCGACTGGTACCGGCCTGACTATTATCGGATTCTTGCCTCCCGTGGCGGCGTCGCCCGCAATCCGCAGGGTCCGCACGACAGCTACGACCCCGAGGAGCCGGGTGTCCCCAAACGGGTGCAGCGCGGCGGTTCCTTTCTCTGTACCCCGCAATACTGCGGTGGGCGCTACGCAGCAGGCAGCCGCGGCAAGGGCGCGCCGGACACCGCGACGAATCACGGGGGATTTCGCTGCGTCAGGAATTGAATCGCCCGCGCCGGGGATAGTGCAAAGGCTCGAATATCGCCGCGCCGCATCTGACCACCGCGAAGGCGCACTTCTCGCGCGTTATCCGGATCGAGAAAGTTCGTGATACTGATTCGATCGACAGGCGGCGATGGAAGCTGAAGAGATTGCGCGGCGGCTCACCGATTTTATCCGGGCTGAGGGCCGCTTCGAGCGCGTGGCGATCGCGAACCTGCGGCGGATGGCGGGCGGCGCGTCGCGCGAAATCTGGGCGTTCGATTGCGATACCGGGCGCGGCGGCGAAACCGTCCGGCGCGCGATGGTGCTGCGGCGCGACGGCGGGAAGCATCGAATCGCCACCTCCCGCCACGACGAGTTCCTCGTGATTCGCGCCGCGTTCGAGGCGGGCGTGCCGGCGCCGGAGCCGTTCTGGATGTCCGAGGACCCGGCCGTCCTGGAAGGCCCGTTCTTCATCATGGCGCGGATCGAAGGCGAAACGATCGCGCGCCGCCTCCTGCGCGACGAACAGTACGCGAAGGCGCGCGCGGCGATGCCGGCGCAACTGGCGAAAATCCTCGCCGATATCCACCGAATCGATCCCGTGAAGCATAAGCTCGATTTTCTCGCACGGCCCGGCGCCGACGCCGCACTGGCCGAAGCGGGACGCTACGAGCAATTGTTCAGGATGCTCGCGATGGAACCGCATCCCGCCTTCGAACTCGCGTTCCGATGGCTCCGCGCGCACGCGCCGAAGACCTCGCGAATCGCGCTGGTCCACGGCGACTACCGGATCGGCAACGTGGTCTTCGGCCCGGAGGGCGTGCGCGCAATCCTCGATTGGGAGGGTGCGCATATCGGCGATCCGATGGAGGACATCGGCTGGATGTGCGTGCGGGCGTGGCGCTTCGGCAACGATCGCAAGCCGGTTGGCGGCCTCGCTTCGCGCGAGGATTTCTTCCGCGCGTACGAGAACGCGAGCGGCATCGCGATCGACCCGGCGGCCGCGAAATGGTGGGAGACGCTTGGCAACCTCAAGTGGGGCGTGATTACAATCGGACAGGCGCGGACGCATATCGACGGCCTGGTCAAAAACCTCGAACTCGCGAGCATCGGGCGGCGCACGGCGGAAACCGAATTGGAACTGCTCAACTTAATTGAGGCGGACAATTGATCGGGCAATCTCATGCAGGACCGGCCCACCGCGATTGAATTGCTCGAAGCCGCCGCCGATTTTATCGAGCGGGAGATTGTTCCCGCCGCCGCGGGCGGGCGCGGATTCCAAGCGCGGGTGGCGGCCAATGCGATGCGAATCGTCGCACGCGAAATCCAACTCGAAGACCCGCAGGCTCGCGCCGAGGTGAAGGCGCTGGCCGCGCTCCTCGGGCATGGGGCCCCGCACGTCCATAGTTTGGAGGATTTGCGGCGGACGGCGGCCGCATTCAACACGGAGTTGAGCGAGAAAATCCTTGCGGGAGAAGCGGATGAGGAGCCGCGCCGCTCGCAAGTAATGGCCGCGGTCCGGCAAATCGTCGAGGACAAATTGCGGATCGCCAATCCACGTTATCTGGAAGCCGACGCCGCGATGCGCAGCGGGTTGTTGATAAATCAACAGCCCGCTCCCTCTCTCTTATCTCCCCCGCAAAAGAACGGGGGAGAAGATTAAGGAACGAAGCCATCTTTCACGCAGGGTGTTGAGACCATGGCTTCCATAGATGCTCAATTTTTGCCTCTCTCAACACCCTGCTGAGGAGACTCCGCCGATGAATGAAGTCAAGCTGGTGCTGATTGAGCAGGACGACCTGATGCATTCGAACACCGGGGAATCCAACTACAACGAAAGCGCCTATTACAATTTTTACGATCGCAACGCGCGCCTCGGCGGCTTCCTGCGGTTGGGGAATCGTCCCAACGAGGGCTACGCGGAAATGACGATGTGCCTCTACCTGCCGGACGGCACCGCCGGCTTCATGTTCCAACGGCCCGAAATCAAGAATAATGAAGCGCACAACGCCGGTGGAATGAAATTCGCGGTGCAAAAGCCCTTCGAGCATCATCGCATCGGCTACGCGGGCAAAGTCTGCATCCTGAAAAATCCGCTGGAGATGGCCGAGCCGCGGGAGGCGTTCAAGAATAATCCCTACGCGGACGTTGCGCTGGAACTCGATTATCGAGCGACGGCGCCGGGATGGGGCGGAGAATTGCGGCAAAAGGACGGCGATAAATGGAAGCCGCTGGCGCCGTCGGGAAGCGCGGAGATTCAGTTTGCTCGCGGGCATCTGGAACAATTGGGCCGCGCTACCGGCAAGCTGGTTCTTAAACAGGACGGCGCGGCGCGCGAATTTAGCATCGACGGGCTGGGCCTGCGCGATCATAGCTGGGGACCGCGCTACTGGCAGGCACCCAAGTATTACCGCTGGCTGACGATGAATTTCGACGCGGGACTCGGCGGCATGGCCACGATTACCGTGAATCGCGATGGGAGCGAACGGCCGGGAGGATTCATCGCGCGCAAGGACAAGCCCAATCTTAATATCGTCAAGACTGAGATCGAGACCGAATTCGCCGGCGAGCAGCGATTACACGATAAGCTCAAGGTGACGTGCCATACCGAGGAGGGCGGCGCGCCGATCGTAATCACGGGCCGGGTGCTGTCGATGATTCCGTTGCGCAACCGGCGCGCGGGAGCCGTCACCCGAATCGCCGAGGGCATGACCGAATGGAACTGGGACGGGAAAATCGGTTACGGCCTGTCGGAATACCTGGACCACTTGACAGAGTAAACCACGCCCGATCACCGGCCTTCCTTTAGCCGGCGCAGGCTTTTCTCGTAGGGCGGGCGAGCGATGCCGCGTTCGGTGATTATCGCGGTGACCAGTTCCGCGGGAGTGACATCGAAGGCGGGATTGAAGGTATGCACCCCCTTGGGCGCAATTTGGCGGCCCGCAAACTCGGTCAATTCGAGTCCCGATCGCTCCTCGATCGGAATCGCGGCGCCGTTTGGGCAATTCAGGTCGATCGACGAGAGCGGCGCCGCCACGTAGAACGGGACGCCATGCCGCCGCGCCATCACGGCCAACGGGTAGGTGCCGATTTTATTCGCCACGTCGCCGTTGGCCGCCGTGCGATCGGTCCCGACCACGACGCAATCGGCCTGGTGGCGCGCGAGCACCGTCGCCGCCATGCTGTCGGCGATTAACGTCACGGGGATGCGATCTTTGCGCAACTCCCACGCCGTCAGCCGCGAACCTTGCAGGAACGGGCGCGTCTCATCGGCGAAGACTTCGACTTTCTTCCCGGCCTCGCGCGCGGCGCGAATCACCCCCAGCGCGGTTCCGTATCCGGCGGTGGCAAGCGCCCCGGCGTTGCAATGGGTCAGCACCGAGGCGGGGTCGCCGATCAGGCCGGCGCCGAACCGGCCGAGCGCGCGATTGGCGGCAAGGTCCTCATTGTAAATCGCAATCGCCTCTGCGCGCATCCGCCGGAACAGCGCGGACGCATCGAGCGCCAGATTGTTTTCCAGCACGCGGCCCATTCGTTCGACCGCCCACGCCAGATTGACCGCAGTGGGGCGGGTCGCCCGGAGCGTTCGCGCGACGGTTTTGAAGCGTTTGCGGGCGCGCGCACCGGAAGTTCCGCGGATGCCCAGCGCCACGCCCATCGCGGCCGCCACGCCAATTGCGGGCGCACCGCGAATCACCATCGTGCGGATCGCCTCGGCGACGCCGCGATAATCGCGATAGGTGCGAATCGTCTCGCGGGCCGGGAGCAGGCGCTGATCGATCATGCGGACGGCGTCCGCGCGCCATTCGATGGTCTTTACCGCCATGCCATTCCGATTATACCGCGGCGCGAAATCGATTCACGGCGCAATCCGGCCCGGCGCACGCGCACGATGCGGCGCGGCGGCTACTCACTCAGTCAATTCTCCCGAATCGCCCGGATGCGCGATTTGCGTCCGCCGCGAAACGCTTAGGACTTTTCGTACATTCCGCGCGACTTGCGCTTGGCCAGTCCCGAGTCGATCCAGCGCGTGATCGCGGCGAATATCTCGGAGGGGCGCTTTTGCCGCAAGCCGCGGATCGAGCGTACGTCGGCGGCTTTGAACTGCCGCGGCACCTGGGACAGGATGTCGCGCCAATTGATCCGGCCGCTGCCGATTCTGCCGCCGCCGCCGGCGCCGCGCCGCACGCTCGGTCCTCCGACGCGCCCGACCAGCGCGCCCAGCCGACTTTCCTCTTCCTTGAGTTGGTTCAGTTCGAGTTCCTTGCTACGAATCTCTTGTTGAAGACTTCCCAGTAGCGCACGCGCCTGCCGCTGCACTTGCATGAAAGCGGAACCTGCGCTCCCGATAGCTTTTCGACGTGGCATCAACGATCTCCTTCAAAGCACTGTCAATTAACAAACCACTAAACCCTACACAATATGAATCTATTGTACAAGCGCCTCCATGCTAAAGAATTCAGTATCACTAAACACCCAGTGAATATCGCCCGGCGTACATCAGGATCGGCGCGGCGATCGCGATGACGATCGGCGGCGCAGGTGGGCGCGGTGACCCGCGAGACAGCGGCCTTTTGGATCTGGCGCCTATCGGCAGGCTGCCATGCGGGGTTACCCACAGGACGCTATGCAATGGCCGGCAAGAGCGGAGGCGCAATCTTTTGCGGGAAGCGCCGCTTTAATGCGAACCACCGCTTCCGAACCGTTCGAGCAGGAGCATTCGGATGGCATGGGCTTCTAGAAGCGGATTGGAATCAATTCAGCATAATACGCATTCAATGGGCACAAAATCTAGGGTACGCGATACCATCGCTTGGCACGCTTTGCCGACACTCGATCGTCGGAAACGCTGCGGCGGTATCCGAATTCCGATCGCCCAATTCTTATGGGTGCCGGATCTCCACGCTTACTCCCGACCCTCAACGATGCCACAAATGGCGGCGATTAGCGTGGTTTAGGCCCTTGAAAAATTAGCTGCGATCCGTTCAAAAAGCTTTGCACAGCCGTGACGCGATGGTATAAGCGTTGCGGTACTTGAATTAGATGCGCGCACGAACGCTTTCCCGCCGCTCGACGATGGCACCCCCTCATTTTCACTCTTTGGGGCGCCGCTTGGCGCTGAGGAGCCGGGTTGTGGATTGCGCCGATGCGGGCCAGGAGAAGGAGTGATGGGCCGTAGGTTGTATATTGGCAATCTCGCTTGGACGGTCACCGATCAGGACCTGCTCGATGCATTTTCCGAAGCGGGAAAAGTTGACAACGCGCAGGTAGTCGTTGACCGCGGCACGAATCGCTCGCGGGGGTTCGGCTTTGTCGAGATGGATACCGACGAAGCCGCACAAAGCGCCATCAAGCAATTGGACGGGCGTGAGATCAAGGGCCGCGCAATCAAGGTGAGCGAAGCGCAGGCCCGCACCGGCGGGAGCGGCGGCGGCGGCGGCGAACACCCGCCGCGCTGACGTCGTTTCCAAACCAGTTCGCCGTGGAAACGATCGCGCTTGAAGCGCAAGGCGAACGCGCGGTAATCGTGCCGGGCGCGGGATGCCAATGCCTGTCCTATCGCGTGGGCGCGCTGGAGCTTATCGCCGGCCCCGCCGATCCCGCGCAGTCGCGCGCGCATCCGCATCGCGGCGGCATTCCGATCCTCTTTCCATGGCCGGGCCGAGTCGCAAACGGCCGCTTTACGTTTCGGGGCCGCCAATATCAGCTCCCGATCAATGAACCGGCGCGGGGCCATGCGCTGCACGGCTTTGCCTGCGAGCGCCCATTTCGCGTCGCACGGCGCGGACCGTATTTCGTCTCTGCGATGCTCGATTCGGCGGAGCATCCCGATCTTCACGCGATCTGGCCGTGGCCATTCGTGCTCGAAATCGACTACGAAGTCGGCTTGGGACTCAGGCTCCAGGCGCGGATCCGCAATACCGGCAAAAGCGCGATGCCGTTCGGGTTCGGCGCGCATCCATACTTCCACGCGCCGCTGGGACCCAACGGAACGCGCGCGGCAATGCGGCTGCAACTGGCCGCGGATCGGCGCTGGCCGCTCGGCGCGGACCTGGTTCCCACCGGAGCGCCGGCCGCCGTGGCCGGGAAATACGACCTGCGGACCGCGCGCGCCATCGGGTCCGAAACCTACGACGACGCCTTCCGAATGGCGCCGGCCGCCGATGCGGACGCGCCGCGCGCGCGGCTAATCGATCCCTCATTGAAGCTGGCGGTGGAAATTCGCGCCGATCCGGCGTTTGGCGACTTCGTCGTCTATGCGCCGCCGGGCGATCCATTCGCCGCGATCGAGCCGTACACGTGCGCGCCCGACGCATTCAATTTGTCCGCGCGCGGGATCGAGTCCGGCGCGCGCGAATTGGCGCCGGGCGAAACTTTCCAAGCCGGCTTCGAAATCCGGCTCGGCCCGATCTAGCGGCCTTACCCAGCAAACAGTGAAAGATGACAGCTCGATTGGGGTCATTACGATCCTATCGGGAATAATCGGCGGGCTGGGCGCGTGCCGAGAGGATGCTGCCGCGCCGTCCGCCGATCCCATTCGCGCCTTGACTGTTGGGATTGGAACGGCAAAGCTGGACTTTCAGTGCTGAGGAGTCGGCTAATTGGCAAGCCACCTGACTCTGGATCAGGCGATTGAAGGTTCGAGTCCTTCCTCCTCAGCCAACCACCCTCATTCGTTTTAGGGCCCTATCGTCTAGTGGTTAGGACACCGGCCTCTCACGTCGGTAACGCGGGTTCGACTCCCGCTGGGGTCACCAAGCACAAAACCCGCGTCGGACGGGGGTCCGAGCACATTCAACAAGTCTTTGTCCAATCCGGGCC
>JBOHWK010000163.1:0-45022 GCA_050736715.1 Binataceae bacterium (SeqCode)
CTCAACCCACAACGGTCACCTATCTATCTACCTCGGTGCGGAGCGAAAAGCGATCATTTTTCCGCACCCTGTTAGATCGCGGTTTGCGTGGTAGGGAACGACCGCTCGGCGCTTGGTGATCGGATGTTTATAGGTGCGATGAGAGCCAGTGCTGTGATGGAGTTGGAAGCCGAGCCGCTCAAGTGCGCGGATAACCTCTCGCGCCTTGAGGATCGGAAGCTTCATGCGTGAACCGGCATTCTTACGGCCACCCGTTCGGTAATTGCATCCGGCTGCTCGACGGGAATGTCCTCGCCGTCTTTGGCCAACGATTCAATTAGACAGCGAATCGCATCGCGAGCCATCGCGCGGGCCTCGCGGAGCGTGTCTCCCTCCGTGGCGATTCCAAGGACGGGAATCGTCACGACGTAGCCCCCTTCCTCCGCTGGTTCAAACAGGACGGTGTAGCGATAGGAGCGGGCGTGAAGCGTTTCCTTGTGTAGTTTGGTCATCTGCTTGCCACGTTCAGTGTACAAGGAAATCCGCCGCTGTCAAAAGCCGCTTGTTCACTCCGCCACGCGCGCGACGACGGCGCGGGCCAAATCGAAATAGGCGGCGCTGGCGGGATGGTTCGGATTCGCAATAACGATTGGCTCGCCCGCATCGCCCGCTTCGCGCACTTCGGGGAATAGCGGGACGCGCGCGAGGAGCGGAGCGCCTTCCTCGGCGGCCATCCTCTCCCCGCCGCCGTAGCCGAAAATTTCGTCGCGTTCGCCGCAATCGGGACAGACGAAGTAGCTCATGTTTTCGACCACGCCGAGCAGCGGGCAATGGACCTGCCGGAACATTTTGACCGCGCGGGTCGCATCGAGGAGCGCCACATCCTGAGGCGTGGTGACGATTACCGCGCCGTCGAGCGGGACCTGCTGCGCGAGCGTCAATTGCGCGTCGCCGGTGCCGGGCGGCAAATCGACAATCAGAAAATCGAGTGCGCCCCATATCGTGTCTTTCAGGAACTGGCGGATCGCACCCATCACCATCGGCCCGCGCCAAATCACGGGCGCCTGCTCGCTGAGGAAAAATCCGATCGAAATGAGCTTGACGCCGAATTTTTCCACCGGCCGGAAATGCTGCTTATCGACCGCGGCGGGCCGCGCCTCTCCCGTGCCGAACATCATCGGAATCGACGGCCCATAGATGTCCGCATCGAGCAGCCCGACGTTCAATCCCGACTGCGCGAGCGCGAGCGCCAGGTTCGCCGCAACCGTCGATTTGCCGACCCCACCCTTGCCGCTGCCGACCGCAACGATGTGCTTGACCCCTTCGAGGCGGGCGCGCCCGGCCTTCCCGCCAAGTTCGGCCTCGACCTTGCGAACTCGCAACTGGACATCGGCGATGCCAAGGTCGTGGGTGAGCGCGCGATGGATTCCAGCGGCAAGTGCGCGGATAACGTCCTCGCGTTCGGTCGCCTGCCGAATTGTGACGGCATAGCCGCCATCGGGCGTCGGCGCGGCGTCCTCGACGATTCCGAGCGCAACGATATCGGCGGCGAAGCCGGGGTATTTGATTCGGCCCAGCGCCTCGTGGACGGCCTCGATTTGAACCTGTCGCGCCATTTAAGAAATTATCCGCAGATTTCACGGATTGACACAGATTACCGGAAAACTTTTATCTGTGGAATCCGCGTAATCTGCGGTTTCCCTTTTCCGTCCTATCTGCCCTTGAAGGTCGGCGGGCGCTTTTCGAGGAAGGCTTTGACGGCCTCGCGATGGTCCTCGGTGCGGCCGGTCATCGTCTGACCCCACGCTTCGCGGTCGAGCAGTTCCTCTAATTCGTGGGTCGCGGCCGCGTTGAGGTTGGCCTTCATGTAGCTGTACGCGATCGTCGGGCCGTTGGCGATTCGGCTCGCGAGCGCGTGGACCTCGTCGCGGAAGGAAGCCGCCGGGAAGACGCGATTGGCCAGCCCAATTCGCGCGGCTTCCTCCGCGCCAAGCACGTCGCCCAAAAAATACAGTTCCCGCGCTTTCGCCGATCCGGCCAATCGGGTCATCGACCAAGTGCCGCCGAAATCGCCCCCGAATCCCACCTTGGCGAATGCGGTCGTGAATTTTGCGTCGGCCGAGGCGAGCCGCAAGTCGCACGCCATCGCGATGCTCAGCCCCGCGCCGGCGGCCGCGCCATTAACTGCCGCGATTGTAACCTTGGGCATCCTATGGAGCAGCGCGGACGTTTCCTCGCCGTGGCGCAATACCGCCACGCGCTGCTCGATTGTCGGCGCCGGGCCGGTTGCCTCGTTCGTCGCGCGCATCGAGGAGATGTCGCCTCCCGCGCAGAAGCCGCGGCCCGCGCCGGTCAGGACGATCGCGCCGACCGCGGGGTCGTTCGCGGCGCGGCGCAGATTTTCGATTAGCGCCTCCAGCATTTCGCCGCTGAAAGCGTTGAGCTTTTCGGGCCGGTTCATCGTGAGATAAAGAACGCGGTCCTTGGTTTCGGTGAGCAAATGATCGGTTGCCATGACGGGCCTCCACCTGTGCGGTTCGATTGTCCTACCGCTTCACTACTTGACCTGGGCGATTGTGTCGAGTGCGGCCGCGACCGCTTGCGTGCCGTCCGCGTCGTGGCCGAGCGCGGCGGCCGCGTCGAACCTCGAGGCCGCAAGCTCAAGCCCCGGCAGTGCGATTCCACCGCTGCGGGCCGCGTCCGCGGCAAGCCGCAGGTCCTTGCGGATGAGTTTGATCGCGAAGCCGGGGCGGAAGTCACGCGCAATAATCTTCGGGCCGAGATTGGCGAGTTGCCACGAGGCCGCCGCTCCCGCACCGATTGCCTCGATGACGCGCGCCGGATCGAGTCCGCCCGCCTCCGCGAAGCGGATCGCCTCGGCTGTCGCTTCGAGAGTGATCGCGACCGCGATTTGATTCGCGAGCTTCGTCATCTGCCCCGCCCCGGACGGTCCCATTAGCGTAACGCGGTGTCCCAGTTGTTGAAGGAGGGGGCGGGCGCGCTCGAATGCGGCGGGGTCGCCGCCACACATGATCGCCAGTGTTCCGCCGCGCGCGCCGATGTCCCCGCCGGAGACGGGCGCGTCGAGGTAATCCACGCCGATCGATTTCAGCCGCGCGGCGATTGTGCGTTCCGCGAGCGGAGAAATCGTGCTCATGTCGATGACGAGTTGGCCGGGCTTGAGCGCCGGTTCGATTTGCGCAACGGTCGCCTCGACATCGGGAGTATCCGGCACCATGATAAAAATCGCGTCCGCTCCTGAGGCGGTCGCGGCGGCGTCCGGCGCAACGCTTGCGCCATCCGCGGCGAGCGCGCGGGACTTTTCGGGCGAGCGATTGAAGACGGTCACGCGATGGCCCGCGGCGAGCATCCGCCGCGCCATCGGCGCGCCCATTATCCCGGTTCCGATCCAGCCTATATTCATGACTTTCACCTTCGGTTTTAGCCCGGATTCCGGTTGCGGACAAATGCTGATAATTTCCTGAATACCTTGACGCTCAAGCGTATTTCCGGCGAACCCGGCGCCAACGCGTGGTTTGCGGCGATTCTGGCCGCCGTCGCGATCGTTTACAGCCGGTGCCTGACGGGAGAATTTGTTCTCGACGACCATAAACAGATCGTCGGCAACCGCTATCTTGGCCAGTGGTCATTCATATGGAAATCGTTCGCCCGCGATTCGTGGTGGTTCCGCGATCCGGCGCATCTGCCGCAGAGTTTCTACTACCGGCCAATCCAGAACGCATGGTTCGCGCTGAATTTCCATCTGTGGGGCCTGTATCCGGCCGGGTGGCGCGCGGCGACGATCGCTATTCATCTGCTCGCGGTGTGGCTCGTCTATCGGATCGCGGCGCGGCTGTGTGAGAATCGCACCGCCGGACTGGGAGCGGCCGCCTTATTCGGGTTGATGCCGCTCAATGCCGAAGCGGTCGCATGGGCTATCGCGCCGGTGCTGGCGGCGGTGTTCGAGCTGGCCGCGTTCGATGCTTATCTTGCCGGTTCGCGGGCGCGGCGCGCATTGTCGTTGGGATTCTTCGCCGGCGCGCTGCTCAGCGTGGAGAGCGCGGCGGTGTTTCCCGCGCTGATCGTGGCGCACACCTTCTTCTTGCCTGACACCAGAAACCTAACCCCCTGTCCCCCTTCCCCTTCAGGGAAGGGGGAACGCAACTCCGAAAGTTCCCCGCTCCCTTTAGGGGGAGGGGTCTCCGCGCGGTTGCTTGCCGCGTTCCTCGCGGCATGGCCCTATGCGATCGTGCTCGCCGCGTACCTGATCGTGCGCGTCAAAGTGCTGGGCTTCCTATTCACGTTCCAGCCGGACATGGGCGCGCGAATGACCGTTGGCGCGCTTGCGCTGACGATTCCCCGAATCGTCGCCGGCTATGCGATTCTGCTTGCCGCGCCGTGGCTGGCCGGGCCGTATCATCCGATTGAGGCCGTTCGCAGCGCCGCCGCGCCCGGATTCTGGCTGCCTGCCGCCGTGCTCGCCGCGATATGCGCTGCGGGATTACTGCTACTCAGGAGGCATCCCCATCGACGCCTCTATCTATTTTGCGTGGCATGGTTTGTTATTGCGCTCGGCCCCGTAGTCAACTTGGGTGTGCTCGCGATCCGCGATCGCTACGCCTATCTCCCGCTGGTGGGATTGTGCGTGATCGCCGCCGATCTCGCGGTGACATTCGCGCGCCAAGGTGCGATACGGATGCGATGGGTCTCGATCGGGGCCGCGATTGTGGCAGTTGCGTACGCGGGGATTCTTTTTCATGTGGAGTACTTCTGGCACAGCGACGTTGACTTGTACGCGCGCTATATAGAGGAAGCGCCGCAGGAGGGCATCTGGCGCAACCGGATGGGCATGGCGCTCGCGGCGCGCGGCGATTACGCGGCCGCACGCGGCGAGTTGCGCAAGGCGATGGCGCTCGAACCCCATCCGGGCGAAAATCTCTATTACGATTTGGCCTTGATCGACGAACGGCTCGGCGACCGCAATGGCGCGGCGGACGCGATGGCGATGCGGCTCCAACGAATGGCGAATCCTCCGCCGCAAGCCGTGGCCGCGTATGCGCTCGCGGCCGAAACCGCCGGGGATGCAAACGCGGCGGCAGGAGCGATTGCGCGCGCGGCGGCGCTGCCGGGCGGGCGGGGAATCGCGGCGCTCGCCCGCGCGCAAATCAGCTTCATGCATGGCGACAGCCGCGGCGCGGAATCGGCGCTGGAGGAAATTCTGAAAGGCGACCCGGACAACGTTCATGCGCGCGCGTTGCTGGGGATGGCGCTCGCGGCGCAAAAGCGGTACGGCGCGGCGCTCGCGGAATTCCGCCGCGCGGAGGCGCTCGCGCCGCGCGACCCGAATCTTCATTACCGCGCCGCGCTTACGCTCCATCGGATGGGCCGCGAGCGCGAAGCGCGCGCCGAATGCGCGGCGGCGCTTGGCGCGGCGCCCGGTAATCCCGAAATGCGCGCGCTGTGGGCCGAAATCGATCGGAGCGGCGCGCAATGACGGCCAACCCGCCAACCGGCAAAAACGGGAGCACGTGGGCGTCCTGGTGTCTTGGCGGCGTTCTCTGTTTCGTCGCGCTCGTTTACAGCCGCTCCCTCGAAGACGGTTTCGTCGCCGACGATTGGGTCCAGATCGTTCACAATCGGTACATTGGCGACTGGTCCTTCATTTGGAAGTCGCTAACCCGCGATTTGGACTGGTACGACGACCCGCTCCATCTCCCGCAAGGACCCTATTACCGCCCGCTGCACAACGTCTGGATCGCGCTCAACTTTCATCTGTTCGGCACCTGGCCGATGGGATGGCACGCGGAGATGGTGGCGCTGCATCTCATCGTCGTGTGGATGGTTTATCGAGTTGCCGCGAGGCTGAGCGGGAATCGCGTGACGGGGCTGGCTGCTGCCGCGCTATTCGGCTTGATGCCGCTCAGCATCGAAGCCGTGGCGGTCATCGCGGCGGTTCCGGAACCGTTGTGCGCGGCGTTCGCGCTGGGCGCGTTCGAGTTTTTTCTGCGTTCGCGCGCGGCGGTACCCACCGGCGAGAGCGGGGTCAAGCCGCTTGCGATTTCACTGGCATTATTCGCCGGCGCGCTGCTCAGTTATGAGAACGCGGCGGTGTTCCCCGCGCTGGTGGCCGCGTACGCTTTTATCTTTCCCTCGCCCGCGCATTTTGCGGGAGAGGGCAACCCCCAAAAGGGCATAAGTACTGTCGGCGTGGGAGCAAAAATTGATTCTCCCATCAATTCTCGGGTGGGTGAGGGCGCCGCTCGCAATGCGATCGCCGCGGCGTGGCCCTACGCACTCGTGCTGGCCGCGTACCTTACAATGCGGCTGTGGGTGCTCGGATTCATTGTTGGACCCGGCAACGGAATGCTGACAATCCGCGAGGCGGTCCTGACAATTCCTTCGGCGCTGTGGAATTATCTCTGGCTCATCGCGATGCCGTGGCGCGGCGCGCCGGCGCATCCGCTGTACGTCGTACGGAGCGTGGGCGCGCCCGGGTTCGGCCTGCCGGTGCTGGGGCTTGCGGCGATCGGCTTCGCGGCGATTCTTGCCCTCCGGCGCGATCCGCGATGGCGGCTGCATCTGTTTTGCGCGGCGTGGTTTCTGATTTCGCTCGCCCCGATGCTCAATCTCGGCAAGCTCCGCGGCCGGGCCGCCGTTCAGGATCGCTATCTCTATTTTGCACTGTTCGGAGCGTGCGCATTGGCAGCGGATATTGGAGTGGAATTCGCGCGCCGGAGCAAATCGCGCGAGGCCGCGGCCGGAATCGTGGGCGCGGCGATTGCGCTCGGCTACGCGGGAATAATCTTCCACGCCGAACCGATTTGGCATGACGATGTAACGCTGTTCACCCGCTGCGCCGCGGAAATTCCCGACTGGGCCTTCTTTCGCAGCAGCTTGGGTTTGGCGCTGGCCGGGAAGGGCAACTATGCCGGAGCGCGCAAGGAGTTTATGGAGGCGGCGGAAATTCAGCCGGATAATGCCAGCAATCACTATTACCTTGCGGTGCTGGACGAGAAATTGCACGATCGGCGCTCGGCGGCGCGCGAAATGGCGCGGGAACTGGAGTTGCTCCACAATCCCGGCCCGAACCGGTATATGCAACTCGCTCTCTTGAGAGCTGCCGCCGGCGACCGGGCGGGCGCGGAAGTCGCGCTAAATCGGGCCGCCGCAATGCCCGGCGGGGCCGATCCCGCGGCTCTCGGCCGCGCGCAAATCCAATTCATCCGTGGCGACACCAAGGATGCGATCGCGGCGATGCGCGAGTTGGTGCAACGCAACCCCGGCAACGAACAGATGCTCGCAATTCTCGGCTCGATGTTGCTGGATTCGAAGCAAAACGATGCTGCGCTCGCGGTGTTCCGGAGGGTGGTCTCGATCGAGCCCAACGATCTGAGTGCGCATTACAAGATCGCGCTTGCACTCCATCAACTGGGCCGCGACGATGAGGCGCGGGGCGAATGCGCCACGGTGCTGGCCGCCGCGCCCGGCGATCGCGAGGCGCGCGCATTGATGGATGCGATCGGGGGCGGCCAATGAATACCGCCAACGCACCGGCGCGTGAAGCCGGCCGCGATCTGGTGGCGTGGTGCCTTGGCGGCGTGCTGATTCTGACCGCCCTGATTTACCTCCGCTCGCTTGGCGGGGAATTTCCTCCCGACCTTCGCCGCTCAATCGCCGACAATCCGTATCTGAAGGAGTGGTCGTTTCTTTGGAAATCACTGGTCAACGACGAATGGTGGTTTATCGACCCGGCCCGCGCACCGATTAGCACCAACTATCGGCCGATACCCAACCTGTGGCTCTGGCTCAACTATCGGATGTTCGGGGCCAGTCCGCCCGGATGGCGCGCGGGAGTGCTGGCGATCCATCTGCTCAACGTGTGGCTGGTGTTCCGCGTCGCCTCGATTCTGGCGGCGGATCGATGGACCGCATTGCTGGCCGCGGCATGGTTCGCGCTTTCGCCGCTCAATGCCGAGGCGGTGGTGGCGTCATTATCGACCCCGATCTGCGCCGCCTTCGAACTGGGCGCGTTAGAATATTACTTGCGGAACGCGCAAGCCGCGCTCGACGATCGCCAACCCGCGCGGCGGCGGTTGTCGATCGGGCTGTTTGCCGGCGCCCTGTTCAGCTACGAAGGGTCGATTACATTTCCAGCGCTGATTGCCGCGCATGCGTTCTTGCTCGGCTCGCATAGGATCGACAAGTCCCATAGGTCTCATAGTTGGGGTTTGCGCGCCGCATTTTTCGCGGCCTGGCCATATGTGGCGGCGACGCTGGCCTATCTGGCGGTGCGGCTATGCATATTCGGTACAATCGCGCGGCCGATCCCGCAATCTCACTATGTCACGGCGTGGCAGGCGGTTCTCACGATTCCCGGTGCGGTCTGGACCTACTTCACATTGCTGCCGATGCCGTGGCGGGCCGGTCCGGCGCATCGGTTCGATTTCGCCGGCGGCGCCACGTCGCCGTTTTTCTATCTGCCGGTTATCGAACTCGGCGCGGTATCGCTCGCGGGGATTCTTCTGCTGAAGCGCCATCCGCATCGGCGGCTATATCTGTTCTGCGCCGCCTGGTTTCCGATCGCGCTCGCGCCGATGCTCAATTTCAACGGCATCTCGACGTTGGATCCGATTCACGATCGCTATCTATATTTTGCGTCGATCGGATTCTGTGTGATGGCTGCCGATCTCGCCGCCGGTTTCGCGCGAAGCCGCGCGATTGGGGCCGAAGCCGCGGCGGCCGCGGGCGCCGTGGCGGCAATCGGGTTGGGGGCGATGCTCTATTCGGCGCAGCATTACTGGCGCGACGATATTGCGCTCTACTCACAAATGATCCGGATATTCCCGGAAACGCCAGCATGGCGGCGCAAGCTGGCGGGGGTGCTCAAGGCGCAGGGCGATCTGGCGAGCGCGCGCACCCAACTCAAGGCGGCGGTCCGCCTCGCCCCCAAGGCGCCCGATCTGTTGAACGATCTCGCGCTGCTGGACGAGGAAATGGGCGATCGCCGCGGAGCGGCGCGCGCAATGGCCGAACGAATCAAGCTGCTGGCCCATCCCACTCCCGCCGATTACAGCAAACTCGCGTTTGCCGCCGACGCCGCCGGAGACGCGGCGGGATCGGAAGCCGCGCTGAATCGGGCCGAAGCGCTTGCGGGCGGGGCCGCGGCCGCCGCGCTTGCCCGCGCCCAAATTAGTTTTCTGCACGGCGAACACAATCGCGCTGAAGCGGCAGTGCGCGAAATTCTCAAGCGCAATCCAAAAGACGAACGGGCGCTGTCCACGCTCGGCGCGATGCTATTGAGCGACCGCCGCTACGATGACGCCCTCAAGCCGCTGCGCGTGGTCGCCGCGCTTGCGCCGGGCAATTTGAATTTGCGATACCGGATCGCGCTTGCGCTTCACGGTTTGGGCCGCGACGATGAGGCGCGCGGCGAATGCGCCGCGGTGCTGGCCGCCGCGCCCGGCGACCACAACGCGCGCGCATTGATGGACGCGATCGGAGGCGGCGCGCCAAATGCCGGCCGCTGAGACAACCGGCGGCGCGCCCAAGCATCGCTTCGTTTTATGGTGTCTTGTCGGCGAACTGGCTATTGCCGCGATCGTTTACAGCCGCACCCTCGGCAACGGGTTCGTCCTCGACGATTACGCGCAGATCGTGAACAATCGCCGGATCGGCGAATGGTCCTTCTTTTGGAGATCGCTGGTCAATAACGCACGCTGGTTCAGTAATCCGCGACACCCGCCCGCCATTGGGTACTATCGTCCCCTGCAAAATGTCTGGTTCGCGGCCAACTTCCATCTGTTCGGCCTGAATCCGGCCGGATGGCACGCGGCGGCGATTGCGCTTCAGTTGGCCGCGGTTTGGCTGGCCTACCGGGTCTCCGCGGTCCTTACGGGGAGCCAATGGACGGGAGTGGCCGCGGCGGGGCTGTTTGCAGTGCTGCCGCTGCATGCGGAACCGGTGGCGTGCATATTCACCGCCGGTACAACGCTGGGCGCGGCATTCGAGCTGGCCGCGTTCGCGTTCTACCTGACGCCTTCCCACCCGCCGCGGCTAATCGGGCCGCTCGCGATGTTCGTCTGCGCGCTGCTCAGTTACGACAGTGCGATCATGTTTCCCGCATTGATCGCGGCGCACGCCTTTATTTTTCCCTCGCCCGCGCATTTTGCGGGAGAGGGCGGCCCCAAACGAGGTGGCAGCGGCGCCGGCGCAGGAGCAAAAATCGATTCGCCCATGAATTGTCGCGCGGGTGACGGTGCCGCCAGCGCAATTCCCAGACGCGCGCGCGATGCGATCGCGGCGGCATGGCCGTACCTTCTGGTGGCAATTGCCTATCTTGCGATTCGAATATGGGTGCTCGGCTTTATCAGCCGGCCGAATCCGTTCAATCGGCTGACGCAAACGCAGGTAATCCTCACCGCGCCGCGCACGATAATGACGTACCTCGGACTGCTCCTGATGCCGTGGCGTGCTGGCCCCACCCATCCGCTCGCTTTCGTCAGTTCCGCCGCACCGGCGGGATTCTGGCTGCCGCTCGGGGGGCTGATCGCGTTCTCGGCCGCGGCGTGGTTCGTGCTGCGGAACCATCCGCATCGGCGATTGTACCTATTTTGCGCGTTGTGGTTCGGAATCACACTATTCCCGATACTTCGGCTCGATTTGTTATTCGTAAAATATGCAATTCAGGATCGTTATCTGTACCTGCCGTCGTTCGCAATCTGCGTAATCGCCGCCGATCTTGGAGTAGGCCTCGCCCGCCGGAACCAGCAAGCCCGCAACGCGATTATCGCCGGCGCCGGCGCGATCGCGATCGGCTACGCGGCGATTCTCTTCACCGCCGAGCATTACTGGCATGACGATGCCGCCGTGTATGCGCGATGCGCCGAGTTGGACCCCGGTTCGGATTTGTGGCGCACGGGCCTCGCCGCCGCGCTGCTCGGCCGGGGCGATTTCGCCGGGGCGCGCCGCGCGCTCGCGGCGGAGGTCCGGCTTTTTCCCGATGCGGGAGAGAACGTGTACTACGAACTGGCGCTGGCGGATGAAAAGCTGGGCGATCGGCGCGCGGCGGTGGCGGCGCTTGCCGAGCGGCTCAAGCGGCTCAATCCGCCGACGGCGGAGGCATACGCGGACCTCGCGATCGCCCACGGCGGGGTTGGCGATTGGGCAGCCGCGGACGCCGCGCTGAATAAGGCCGCCGCGCTTGCGGGCGGAGCGGAGATTGCCGCGCGCACACGCAAACAATTACGGCGCTTGCGCGGCCGCTCTAACCCGGCTCCGAAGTCAAAATGACGTTCCCGCCGGAGATCGCTTGCCGTGCCGAAACTGGTAGTCTGTGGGAACCTTTATGAGCCGGACGCGCATCTTCGATGCCTTGCGTGCCGCCGCCGCGGCGCTTGCGTTCGCATTCGCGATACTCGCGTTTGCGCCGCAAGTCCGTGCGGCCGGGCCGCCGCCGAATTCCGCGCCAGCGCATCCGTGGGTCTTGTTGATTTCGATTGACGGCTCGATCAATCCCGCCACCGCGTCGTACATCGAGGATTCGATTGACCGCGCCAAGGCCGATAACGCCGCCGCGCTCGCGATCGAACTCGACACGCCGGGCGGATTGCTCACTTCGGCGGAAAAGATCGTCGAGGCGATGCTCGCCTCCCCGGTGCCGGTAATCGTTTACGTCGCGCCTTCGGGCGCCGGCGCGGCCTCCGCCGGAACATTTGTCACCGAGGCGGCGAACATCGCCGCGATGGCCCCCGGCACGACCATCGGCGCGGCGCATCCGGTGGCCGAGGGCGGAGGAAACATCGGCGGCGCGATGGGAACGAAAGTGGAAAATTTCACCGCGAGCTTCGCGCGTTCGATCGCGCGCGAGCGCGGGCGCAACCAGGATTGGATCGAGCAGGCGGTGCGCAAGAGCGTCGCGATCGGGGAACAGGAGGCGCTCAAGGAACACGTCATCGACCTCGTTGCGCCCAACCTGAAAAGCCTGCTCGCTCAAGCTTCCGGCCGCAAAGTCGAAATCGCGGGCCATTCCGTCACGCTCGAACTGGCGGACGCGAAGATTTACCGCGTGGGGATGACGCCCGGCCAGCGCCTGCTCAACCTCCTGTCCGACCCGAATATCGCCTATCTCCTGATGATGGCGGGACTGGTCGGATTGTATTTCGAGTTTGCGCATCCGGGGGTGATTTTTCCGGGCGTCGCCGGCGCAATTTGCCTGCTGCTTGCGTTCGCCTCGTTCGAGGTGCTCCCGATTAATCTCGCCGGCTTGTTGCTGATCTTTCTCGGCGTGGGCCTCCTAATCGCGGAGGCGTTCGTCAAGAGTTACGGCGTGCTCGGACTGGGCGGGGTGACCGCGTTCGTGATCGGATCGCTATTCCTGATCGACACCTCCAAGACCAATCTGGAGGTCAACCGCGGTCTCATCTATGGCGCGGCGGGCGCGGTCGCGGTAATTGTCGTGGGCGTGGGAATCGTCGCGGCGCGCGAACTGGGCCGCCGTGCGACGACCGGGCCGGAGGGCCTCGTCGGGGAGATCGGCGAAGTGCGCGACGCGATCGCTCCCGGCGCTCCCGGCAAGGTGTTCGTGCATGGAGAGATTTGGCGCGCGGCGGGGAGCGAGCGGCTCGATCCGGGCGCGCGCGTCCGCGTGGAATCAATTCGCGGCCTCGAATTGGAAGTGAGCCGGACGAAGTAGGGCGCAGCGGCGCCGGAAAACGGAAGATAAGGAGAATCGCGATGTTGGGAGGAATTGGAGTCGTCATCGTTATCGCCGCGCTGTTCATCCTGAGCGGCCTCAAAGTGCTCAACGAATACGAACGCGTGGTGATCTTCCGGCTGGGGCGGCTCACGCCCTATCGCGGGCCGGGCGTGATTTTCGTGGTTCCATTTCTGGAGCGGAGCGTGCGAATCGATATGCGGATCGTCACGCTCGACGTGCCGTCGCAGGACGTGATCACCCGCGACAACGTGAGCGTCAAGGTCAGCGCGGTGCTCTATTTTCGCGTGCTCGATCCGTCGCGCGCGGTGACCGAGGTCACGAGTTATCTATTCGCGACGAGTCAGCTCGCGCAGACCACCCTGCGCTCGGTGGGGGGACAGGCCGAACTGGACGAGCTGCTGAGCCAGCGCGACAAAATCAACGCGCGGATTCAGGAGATAATCGACGCGCAGACCGAACCATGGGGAATCAAGGTCACGCTCGTGGAACTCAAGAACATCGATCTGCCGCAGGATATGCAGCGCGCGATCGCCGCGCAGGCCGAGGCCGAACGGGAGCGGCGCGCCAAGGTGATCGCGGCGGAGGGCGAATTTCAAGCGGCGCAGCGATTGGCCGAGGCGGCCGAGATCATGAGCAAAAATCCGGTTACGCTCCAACTGCGCTATTTGCAGACGCTGGCCGAAATCGCCACCGACCACAATTCGACGACCGTCTTTCCAATTCCGATCGATCTGTTCGAGCCGTTTCGCGCCCTGCTGAATCGCGCTTCCGGCGGCGATACCCCGTCCCCATCTCCGGCTTCGCTTCCTTCAGGAGAGGCGAGCAAGAAGTAATATGGGCAGATTGATCCTGGTTCGGCACGCCGAGAGCGAGGGCAACGCGATTCGCCGCTTTACCGCCACGCCCGAGACCCTCGACCTGACCGAACTCGGCCGCCGCCAGGCCGCGCTTGCAGCGGCGAAGATCGGCGAACTATTCCGGCCCGTGAAAGCGATCGCGAGCGATTACCGGCGCGCGGCCGAGACCGGCAGGATTATCACCGCGGCGCTCGGAATTCCGCTCGAACTCGAACCGAACCTGCGCGAACGGAACATCGGCGATCTCGTTGGGCAGCCCTACGATTCCGTCGCCCGCGATCCGTCCTACGATCCCGCCCGTTCGTGGCTATGGCGTCCGCCGGGGGGGGAGAGCCTGGTCGAGGTGATGGCGCGCAGCGGCCCCGTGCTCGATCGGCTCGCGGCGCGATACGGCGGCGGGGAAATCGTGGTCGTGAGCCACGGCGGCGTGATGCGCGCGCTGTGGGCGCATGTCACCGGAAGCTGGGAAGGCGCGCACATTCCGGCGAATTGCGGAATTGTCGTCGTCGAACACGAAGCGGGCCGCTACGGCGCTCCGCGCGTAATTGGAGAAGCGGCGCCGGCGCGCGACGCTGGGGGCTGATTGCCGGAGATTGGAATGACGAGCGCGCGCAATTCGGCGGGCATCCGATTCGCCGGATCGTCGCCGAGCGCAACTCGACGCTGGATGAGGCCGTTTTTGGCCGCCAGTTTCCGGCCGCCGAGGCTAACCATCAGCTTGATAAATTCGATCGCGCCGCTTCGGTTCGGGGCGTCATCGGGGATCGTGACGCCGTAGGCGATCGGCGCGCCGGTGATTTTCCTTCGTTCCGCCCCCGTTCCCACCTCAACGGATGCCATCGAGTAATCCTTGCGCAGCGCGAGGTCGCCCAGATTCATTTCCGGCGGCAGCGCGAGAAATTTGAGCGGCCCCAAGCGCGCGTCGGAGGAATAGCCGAAGTAGTAATCGAGGTCGCCGCTCTCCAATAGCGAGATCAAGTCGATATTGTGCGGCCGGATATTCGCGCGGGGGCATTGCGCCGCAAGCCGCGCCGCAAGGCCGGGACGATGGTAATACTTCCCGGCGAGTTGCCACAAAATCAACGTCCAGTAGCCGGCCGGGTCGCGCGCGGGATTCGAATGGCCGTAGCGGACGCCAGGCCGGAGCAGCACGCGGTACCAGTTGTTCGCGTCGATGGCGGCGGCGTCCTTGGAATTCACCGTGTAGAGGAGGCCCATCGAATTGCCCGCGAATAGGATCGCCCATCCGCCGAGTCCGCGATGCGGCGCGGTCAGCAGCCGCCAATCCGCCGCGATCAGCACGTCGCATCGCCGATGGAGGTCGCTCACCTTGCGGATCGCGTCGAGACTGCCGGAGCCTTCGGGACGAATCTCGATTCCCGGATGGGTCGCGCCAAATACCGTCGCCAGATCGCTCACGTAGCCGTGGAGACTGTCCGCATCGAAGACGCGCAGGACTTTCGAATTGCCCGCCGCCTGCACCGGCGCCGCCATGGCCGCGATAACGGCAGCGAGAATGAAAATAAGCCGGCGGAGGTGGGCCATTGCTCGTCGTCCTAAAACAGGAGGCGGGCGGTGACGATCCAGCGGCTGTTCATCGTGCGATAACGAGTCACCGCGATCATGTCGCCCGTGCCAATCACGATGCCGAGGCGATCGTTAATCGGAATGCGCCCGATGAGTATTCCCGGCGTCAGGAACAATTGGTTGTGTCCCGTCTTCTCGCCGTATGAGAACCACGTGTAATTGGTCTCGATTTCCGGCCAGAAATATCTCCATGCGTGATACTGAAAGATGGTGTTCCACCCCAGCGGCATTCCGAGGCGATCCAATCCGCCCGACGGAAACGTCACGCCGAGCGTGCTCTGCACGTCGAAATCGCCAAACCCCTTGCCGGCGGCAATCGTTGGCGTAAAGGTCGCATGGCCGGCGCCGTTGACCTTCGAACCGGTGGGAACCGTGAAGCCCATGAACGCGGTTACGATGTAATTGCCGTGCTGCTCGTTGCCGGAGAGGAGGCGCAATTTCACGAGGTAAGAAAGATCGCCGAAGCCATCGGTATTGCGCGGCGACGATCGCTTCAGAAACGCCGGCATCCCGACGATGATCTCCGTGTGCTCCTCGGGAATCAGCTCCAAGCCCTTGCCGCCGCCGAAGTTATCGGTCGTGAGAGTATATGGCTCCGGAACCTCCGGACAGTGAAGCTTTTTCCCAACGACGCAGCCGCACGGTAATCCGCCGCACGGCGAAAACATGCTCGACGACGTTCTGTCCCAGAATTGATCGTAGCGGACTTCTTGTTGGAGGAGAGGCGCGATCGTGACGAGCGGCGTCATCCAATGGGGTTGGCTCGCCTTCGCGGCATCGGAGCGAACGTACCAGTTGGCGAAGTAATCCTCGATCGCGCCGAATACCCCATAGCCGAACGGCGCGGACCCTTCCGCCGCATAGGCCGGCCTGGCCATCGGCATGATCAAAACGATCATGAGTGCGAATGCGAGCCGGGAACGCATCGCGCGAAACATATCAGGATTGGCCGGACGTGGAAAAGACCAAATCCAAAAACGGGATCGAACGCAGCCGGCGGTCGATAGTTGACGCGATAAATCGCGACAGCGCCATCGCGCCGTCCGCGTCCGCCGGTTCCGCGCCGGATGCGTCGCCGAGTGGAATCGTGGCAAGCCGCGCGAGCGCGGCGGCGCTCCGCGCCGACAGGCGAATCGCACCGATTCCGTCAATTGGACGGCATTCCCCGCACACGATTCCGCCGCGGGCGGGAATGAACCAGGCCGGATCGGGAGTGCCATTGCGGATGGCCGCGCAATTGCGGCATCGCGCGAACTCCAATCCAAAGCCGGCCCATCCGAGAAGGCGCATCTCGAATGCCTGCCTTAGCGCCATATCAGCGTGCCCCGCGCCCAGCGCCGCCAGCCCCGCCGCAAGGACGCGATAGGCTTCGGCGGCTTCGCCCTCTTCGGCGGTGAGCGCGTCGGCGAGTTCGAGCATATAAATTCCGAGTGCGATTTTCGCGAGGTCGCCGTCGATCGCGTGCTGGTGAAGATCGGCCGCCTCGGCGCGCGTGATGAAAACCAATTGACCGTGCGGGCGGCGGCGGAAATGGACCACGGCGTGGGAGAACGGTTCCAGTTTGCGCTCGAAACGGTAGCGCGAAGCCTTGGCGCCCTTGGCGATTCCGCCGATCTTGCCCGCGTCGCGGGTGAGCAGGGTCACGATTCGGTCGGACTCGGCGTAATCGCGCGCGCGGAGCACGATCGCGGGGGTCGATTCTTCCGCCGGCATCTCCTCCACAACCTCACCGGAAGTTCTATCAGAGTGGGGTGGCAGACTACATAGGACTTATAGGACGCATGGGTCCTATGGGGGTTCGCGGCGCTCGCGTGCATCGTGCCGCGCGCGGATTTGCGCGCGGGCGGCGGCGGCGATTTCCGCGCCGCCCGGAAGCGATTCGGCGCGCGCGAGCGCCGCATCCGCCGTTTTCGAATCGCCAATCGCATCGGCTGCGAGCGCGAGGCGCGCATACGATCTGGCGGGAGGATTTGAAATTTGCGCGAGGCCATCGGCCATCTCGCGCACGGCGGCGCGCCGAGCTCCCAAACGATCGTCGGCCAATCCCAAGTCGAAAAGATCGATTCCGTTGCCGGGCGCAATCGCGAGCGCGGTGCGGAATTGATCGCGCGCCTGCGCATATTCACCGCGCTCCATCAGCGCCGCTCCGAACCGGCTGTGGCAGGCCTCGAGTCCGGGCGCCTCGGCGATGCAGCGCATCGAGGCGGCGGCTTCGTCATGCCAGAAATGCTGGACGGAAAAGAGCGACAGCGCGAGGCCCGCGACGATCGCGAATGCTCCCGCGGCGACAATCTTCCGCCGCCATTCGGTGCGGCGCGCAAGGCCGATCGCGAGGTCGGCAACGATTAGATAGCACCCAACCGACGGCAGGTAGAGGTAGCGATCCTGGATGAACCGGCCGGCCATCAGGCGGCCCACGTCGAGCACCGGCGCGAGCGCGATGGCGAACCACGCGGCGCAAAAAAGGTAGAGGCGGCGATGGGGATGATTCCGCAGCGCGAGGAATGCCGCGCTCGCCAAGGCCGCGATTTCGAGCGCGGGAATGTAAAATCCGGCGTTCGCGGCGCTGCGCACTATCGCCAGCGGATGCATCGGCCCCGCCCGCCACGGCATCGCGAGCAGTTCCGCGTAGGTTACGAGCGCGCCGGGAATCGTGAGCGCGGTGCCGATCGCGGCAATGCCGCGGCCCGGACCCAGTACGAAGCCGAGCACTAAATATCGCACGCCAAGGTAGGCCGCCAGCACGAGCGCGTAGGGCAATGCCGCGGCAAATGCGGCGCGCGCGCGAAGGTAAACCCCACCCCTGACCCGTCCCGCTAAAGAGAGAGGGGAACTTTCCACTTTGCGTTCCCCCTTCCCAGAAGGGGAAGGGGGACAGGGGGTTAGGTCTGCGAATTCAGGAAAGAGGAACGCGTGCGCAGCCACCAGCGCGGGAAACACCGCCGCGCATTCGTAGCTAAGGAGCGCGCAGCCGAATAGCGCGAGCGGCCAAATTTGGCGCCGGTTGGAGGGTTTCAGGTAGGCCGCGAATGCGGCCAGCTCGAACACCGCGCTCAGCAAGGTCGCAACGGCGGCCGGCCATGCGACGACCTCCGCGTCGATCGGCGTCAAGGCGAAAATCGCGGCTGCCGCAAGCCCCGTCCATCGATTGCCCGCGAGCCGCGCTGAAACCGCATACACCAGCCAGACCATCAGCAGATGGAGTGGAATCAGGGCCGCGTGCCATCCCACCGGATTGAAGCCGAACAGATGGAAATTCAGCGCCAGCCAGAGATCGTGCAGCGGGCGGTAGTACGGACTGTGCGGCAAATGAGCGGGGTCCTGAAACCACCACAGGTCGTTTACGAACGAGCGCCAGATAAATGACCAATCGCCGATATAACGGTTACCGAGGATTTGCCGGCGATCGTCGAAAATGAATTGATTTCCGAGCGAGCGGCTGTAAATCGCGGCGGTTACGAACAGAAGCGCGGCCATCCACCCGCGCGGATCGTTCTTGGCGCTACGGCGATCGGTCATGCCGTACTATTTTGCCCCGCCGGCGTCGATCGCATCCATTAGCCGGCGCACATTCGGGTCGTACGGAGCGGCGGTCATCGCGGCGGCGCATTCCAAGCGCGCCGCGCGATCGCGGCCTAATTTATGGAGCACGAGAGCGGCTTGATAGTAAAGATTAGGATCGGACGGGGCGGCTTGCAGCGCGCGCCGGATGAGCGGCAGCGCATCGGCATACCGCCGCTCATCGGATAATTCACCCGCGAGCGCGCCAAGCGCCTGAGCGTCGCCGGGATTTTTCTGGAGGAAGTTGCGCAATTCCGCTTCCGCGGCGCCGCGATCGCCATGATTGAATTTCATTTGTGCGCGGGCTATGGCCGCGGCCGCGACTCCACCGGGAAGCGCCGCGGCGTGGTTCAGCGCCGATTCCGTGCCGGCGGCGTCGCCGGCGGCATCCGCGAACATTGCAAGGCGCGTGTAATCCTCCGGTGTGGGACGGTTCACGCTTGAGAGCCATTGCGCGAAGGCGCTTTCCCCCGCGCGCGAATCGCCGAGGCGATCGTCCACGAGCGCCAGATTGTAGAGATCGCCCGCGTCGCCGGGCGCAAGTGAGATCGCGCGCTTCAGTTCGGGACGGGCGCGCACATATTCGCCATCCGCCACGAGCGCCATTCCCAGCCCGCGATGGCACGCCGCGGAATTAGGGATGTCTTCCACGCAGCGCGAGTACCAGGCTGCGTCATTGCGCCAGAAGCGTTCCGCGCGAATCAAGGATACGGCGAAAATGACGATAACCAACGTTGATGCGATTTTGGCCGTTCGAGCGTTCTTGGCGCTTCGACGTGCAAACTCGACCGCCGGATCGGCAATCATCAGGCAGATTCCAAAGGAAGGAATGTAGAGGTAGCGATCCTGAATCGCCACTCCCGCGACCATCAGGTTCAGATCGAGAACCGGGGCCAGTGTAATCAGAAACCAAGCGGCGCAAAAGAGATAGAGATTGCGGCGTGAGCGATGCGCGAGCAATAGCCACATGGCGGCCGCCAGGGCGGCAACGCCAATAGCGGGAAGGTAAAATCCCGGTGAGGCAACGGTCCGAATCGCGGTCAAATTATGGGCGACATCGGGACGCCAGGGCACGATCAGAATTGCCAGGTAGGTTAAGATCGCTTCCGGAAGCGTCAGAATAGCGGCAAGGAGGTTGGGCGTCTGGGCCGCGGAAGGAAGCGGTCTGGTGGTAAACCCGAGCGCCAGTCGCCGCAGAAAAATATAAGCGGCCACTTCGAGGGCATAGGGCAGGGCCGCGGCGAGCGCGCTGCCGGCCCGCTTTGAAATCCAATCGCAGAAGGATTGGGACGGAATGGACTCAACGGGTTCGCCGCGTTCCAACAGGAAAACGTGCGTGGCAATCAATATGGGAAAGGCGGCAGCGGCTTCGTAGCTAAGCATCGCCGCCGCGAATAATGCGATCGAGATCGCCGGCTCGCGCCATCGCTTGCTGGAGCGGCCGCGCAGAAAAAACTCGAAGGCGCCAAACGCAAATGCCGCGCAGAGCGAAGGTCCGAATGCGAACACCACGGCCCCCGCATGGATCGGGAGAAGCGCGAAAAGCGCGGCTGCAAAAAGCGCTGTCCATCGATCCGCGGTTAGCAGGCCGGCGACGCGAAAGACGAGCCAAACCACAAGCAAATGCAGGGCGATCATCGCCACATGCCACCCCGCCGGATGGAGTCCGAAGATATGAAAATTGATCGCCAGCCAGACGTTTACCAGCGGCCGGTAGTATGGGCTCCCCGGCAATTGTGAAGGATTGCTAAACCATGATTCATCGTGGATCAGGGATTTAACGGCGAAAGACCAGTCCGCCAGAAACCGGTTGTGAACTATGCCTTCGCGCTGATCGAGGAGAAAATCCCCGCCGAGCGACGGACTGAATACCAGTGCGGTTAGGATAAGAATTCTTTTCAGCCACCGGCCCGGATCGCCGCCGCAGGGGACGGCGCCGAACGCCGGTTCTTCCCGGTATGGGCCGGAAGCCGTCATTTTGACCGGTGATTAATTTCGTTCATTAGCGCGATCGGGCTTGGATCGAAGGGCGCGGCGGCCATCGCGGCCGCGCATTCTTTGCGCGCCTCATTGTCGCGGCCCAAGTTGTGAAGCGCAAGCGCGGCCTGGTAGCGCAGGCCCGCATTGGCGGGGTCCGCGCTCAGCGCGCGCCTAAGGAACGGCAATGCGCCGGAGTAGCGGCGTTCATCGTTCAGCATTTCACCGAGTGCCGAGAGCGCGGAGGCATTATTGGGCGCGTGCTGTACCAAGTCTCGCATGCGGGCTTCGGCGCCGCCCCGGTTTCCGTGCCGGAACGAGATTCGCGCCCGTGCGATAGCGGCCGACTCGATCCCGCCTGGAAGCAATTCAGCCCGCTTGAGGGCGATTCCGGATGCCCGGGTGTCCCCGGCGGCATCCGCGAACAGAACAAATCGAGCGTAATCGCCGGCGGTGGGATGGCCAAGCAGCCGCAGCCATTCGCGCATTCTGGTTTCGGCCGCTCGCGAATCCCCGATCCGGCCGTCCACGAGCGCCAGCGTGTAAAGATCGCTGGCATTATCGGATCCCAATCTGGCGGCTCGTTCAAGTTCCCGGCGGGCGCGGGGGAAATCGCCGTCTTCCACCAGCGCCATTCCAAGCCCGCGATGACAGGCTGCCGATGCGGGTGTCTCCGTAACGCAGCGTGAGTACCAAGCGGTGTCGTCGTGCCAAAACCCTTGGACGCGAATAAGCGAACCCAAGTAAGTGACGATTACCACGGCGGCTCCGATTAGTACCGCGTTCGATTTGCGCCGGCTTTGTTCGGCGAGATTTAGCGCAAGATCCGCAACCAGCAGGCAGAAGCCGAACGAGGGAAGATAAAGATAGCGGTCCTGTATCGCGGCTTGAGCGACAATGGCTTTCAGGTCAAACGCCGGCAGCAGCGGCACAAATACCCATGCCGCATAAAAGAGATATAGGCGGCGGCGAGGATTTCGCCGCACTAGGAGGAAGGCGGCAGCAGCACCGAAGCAGAGGCCAATCAACGGCAGGAAAAATTGAGGCGTCGCGGCGTTCCACACCAGTACCAGGCGATGAGCGATATTGGCTCTCCACGGCATTGCCAGGAGACTTAGGTAAATCGCGATCGCGCCCGGAATCGTGAACGCGATTGTGCCCATTGTCATCCCGGCGGGATTTTCGGCCGCGGGCCGGACGATAAATCCGAGTACCCAGTAGCGCAATCCAATGTAGGCGGCCATTGTTAGCGCATAGGGCCACGTCGCAGCGATCGCATTGCGCACGTGTCTGGGCATTGCGCTGGCAGCACCCGCACCCGCGCGAGAACTTATGGGAGAATCAATTTTTGCTTCTGCGCCGGCACCACTTCCGCCTCGTTTGGGGTTGCCCTCTCCCGCAAAATGCGCGGGCGAGGGAAAAATAAAGGCATACGCCGCGATCAGCGCGGGAAACACGACTGCCGCGTCGTAGCTGAGCAGCGCGCCGGCGAACAACCCGAGCGAGAGCGCGAGTTCCCGGCGACTTCCATCGCGGCTGCGCAGATAATACTCGAAGGCCGCGAGCTGGAATGCCGCCGATAGCGGTGTCGCGATCGCCGCAATCCATCCGATCGCCTGCGCATGAATCGGCATCGCGGCGAACAATGCCGCGGTAAGCAGGCCGATCCATGCATTGCCGGACAAAATCGCGGCCACCCGGTAAGTGAGCCAAACGACGATCAAATGCAATCCGATTATCGCCGCATGCCAAGGCGCGGGCCGAAGCCCGAACAGGTGAAAATTCAGCGCGAGCCAGATGTTATGGAACGGGCGATAATACGGCGCGACGGGTAGATGGCGCGGATTGTGATACCACCACAAATCGTTGACCATCGATTTCCAAACGAAACTCCAGTCGCCTAAATAAGGATTGCCAAGGATTTGGAACCGATCGTCGAGCACGAACCGATTGTCGAGCGACGGAATATAGACGATCGCGGCAACAATCAGGATCGCGGCGAGCCAAGCGTTGGAACTCCATTCGCCGGGACGCCACGATTCGAATCGTGAGGTTTCGTTATTGGCGGCCGGTTCGTGTGCTTCCATCTCCGGCCAATTCACGCGAGCGGCTCGTGGATCGCCTCGGCGGCCTCGCCGGCGGGCGGCTTGCGATGCGGGTCGGAACCGAGCACGAGGGCGATTACGCCGGTCACGGAAATCGCGATGCCAATCAGCTCGCGGAAGGTTGCGTGCTCGCCCAGGAAGATCATCGAGAACACCACCGACAGGAGCGGGACTCCCGGCACCACCAGCGAAGTCGTCCAGGCGAGAGAGAGGCGGTTGATCGCGCCGTACCAGGTGAGCGCGCTGATGAAATAGACGAAAAAGCCGGTCAACAGGATTACCCCCATGAGCTTCGGGTCCGCCAACTGGACCAGCGTCTCCGGCCGCAGAATAATCACCGCCGGGACCATCGCGAACCCGGCATACACGAAGCGCGCGGCGGAAATCTGAAGCGGAGTCATCGGCGGCATCAGCCTGAGGCCCATCACGTGCGAGGTCTGCCAGAAGAGCGGCGTGACGAAAACCAGTGCGGCGGCCCACAACGGCGCGAACGCGCCGCCCGCGCCGAAGACCGAGGCGATGCCGACGAGAATCGCCGCGGTCGCCATCAACTGGCGCTTGGAGGGGCGCTCGCCCGCGAAAATCGTCGCCAGGCAGAGCGAATAGACCGGCTCGGTTTGGAGCAGCAAAACGCCCGCGACGGCGCCGATCCGGTTCAGCCCGTAGGTTAGAGTCAGCCCCGTCATCCCGGTTCCCACCAGCGACATCACGATCATCAGCGCGAGGCGGCGGCGCTCGAACACCGGGGCCAACTCGCCGCGAAAATAGAGCAGCGCGACTGTGCAAACCGTGGCGAACACAATGTTCCCGGTGCAGAACAGCAGCGGGTCGAGGCGAACCGCGCCGTAGCGGGTCAGCACCGGCTGCGCCGCGCCGGTTATAATGTTGGCGACGGCGAGTGCGAAACCGATTCGAAAGGCGCGGGTGCGCGTTTGCCCGGCGGCGGCGGCATTGGCGGGCGCGGCCATGTTTACCGCGCGGCTCCGAGTTGTTTCATAATCCGCGCGATTTGTTCGCGGTCGAATTCCATCACGAGAGTGCCCTGGAAGCTGGGCGGGATAAATGGACCGCCGGAAGAAGGAAGCACATAAGGATAGGGAAAATAGATGCGGGTTGCGATGTTGCGGTAGCGGTCGATGGCCGGTTGCAGCGCGGAATACGCGCCAATCGTTCCAAGCATGACATATCCGGCGGGCGTTGCGCCAATCAAGACGCCGCAGAACCGCGCCGAGGTTGCGGAAACGGCTTTGCGGTCGAACCCCTGCAAATCCATCGCCGGTCCCACGCACCCGGATTTCTTGAGCAGGCCGCGCTGAACCGCCGCGCTCGGGGTCAATTGCGCGGGGTGGTATCCCGCGCCAATCCAGCCGCCCGCCGCGCGCAACAGGCTATCGATTACGGCCGAAGCGGCATGCGCCCGCATCTGAGCGGCGGATTGCGCGCGGTAAGTTTCCAACCCGGATTGAGGAACCCGATAAACCGTTACGCCGCCGGCCTCGGTGGGTTCCGCCTTCAATTCCAAAAATAGCCGGCGCCAATCGGCCGCGGCGGGAGCGTGGTCATCCACGATCGCGGCGCTCGCGTCGTGCGCCGCCATGAAGGCCGCCAATTGTTCGGCCGCATCCGGCATGTAACCCGCGTTCAGAAAGATTTGGAAGATCGGCCAGCCGCTAAACTCCGCCGGCGCGACTCCCGTCCATCCTCCGGCCATCCGAAAGTACATTCCGGTTTCCGCCTGCCAGAGCATACTGATGCCGCGCCATGCGAACGGCAGCGCGAGCACGTTTTCGCCCGGCGTCAGATAACGGCGGTAAATTCCACTGGTGAAAAACAGCGGGCATCCGGTGCCGTTCACCCAGGGAGCGAATGGGTTGGGAGCCGTGAATAGAATCGCGATCCCCGCGACGGCCGCTTTGACGCCGGTATTCAAGCGTTCCGACGCGAACCAAAGCGAGGCGATAACCGCCAGCGGTAAAAACGCGAACATCATGAAGCGAACCGGGAGCGCCTTGTCGATTATCGGAATCGACCAAACGATCCTTCCCGGCAGCGCGAACCGCTCCGACCCGTGCAGCCGCAGCAGCGGCCCCAGCGCCACGGCGCATACAATCAGCAATGTTCCGATGAGCACCTTTCCCGCCGGGGTGCGCCAGTGGCGAATCGCATAATCGGCCGCGAGCGCAATCAGCGGGATCGAGACGTAGGCGGTGGTTTCGGCGAAGCCGCCAGAGCTGAAGGAATCCGAAAGATGGCGCAGCAGGGGAATTGCGCCCAGCGCGTTGGCCTCGGTCGGGACGATGAAATTCAGCAGATCGGCGGAGTAAAACGCGGGCGACCAAATTGCACCGTGCGGCCATCCGAAGGCGGCCATCGCGTAAAGATAGGGGCTGAGCGCGATCGCGGCCAGAGCCTCCGCGCGCGCCGCCGCCAGCGCCACGCCGGTCATCCGTTGGGCGGTTTCGCGCGATGCGCACAGCCAGCCGAGCGCCAGCGCGATTGCTCCGAAGACGGTCATGGTCGCGAAAATTTCGAGCGATATGAGAGCTTGTGCGATGAAAATCACCGCCAGCGCGGCAGTTAAGCCTCGCAGCTCAATTTCGCCTTCGATTGCGCGGACGGCGGCCAGCGCCGCGATTGGCACGAGGAAAACCAAGGTCAGGGATGGATGGCCGAAGGAGGTTTCACTCAGCACATACGCTGAAAAGCCGAACAGATAACCGCCCAGAAGCGAACTCCACCACGATTTCGACAGATGGCGGCAGAGCAGAAACGCCGTCCATGCCGCGAGCGCCGGCGCGGCGAGAGCGAGCGCATTGAAGGCTGCAACCGGGCCGAATGCGGCGGTGATCGGCCAGGCGAGGAGGGCGGGTAGGGGAATTACAGTTGACCAAGCCAGAGTGAAGCCCGCCGGCGCCCAAATCGACTTCGTGAAGAACGGATCGATGCCCGCCGCGATCGCGTGCGGCCACCATTCCAGGCACCACATGAAGAGCGACGCATCCTTACTCATCCCGAGCGCGGCCGTCTGGAAGTGCCCCAACAACGGGAGGCCGAGGAGCAAGAGCGACAGGCCCAAATAGATCGAGAGAGCGGCCAAACCGTGCCGATCTCCACCACCGGGCCGACGGAAGGATTCAACAGCGGCGTCCGCTGCCGGTTTCGGGCTAATTTTCAAGATTCCTCAACCAGGCTCCAGGCGCTATTCTGCCCGCGGTGAGGAGGAAAACCTTCTGGATTGCGCTCGATTGTGCATCTGACTTATTGGCAATCCACAATAAGGCGCCGGAATTTGTGGTAGTTGGAGCAATCAGGGTTGACGAACGAAACAACATTCCAGCTTCTTTTGCAAACCGATCGCCCGCAATTTCTCCGGATGCCGATGCTACAACTAGAAGATAAAGCAGCCGTCTTGTTAGTCCCTTGCCGCTGGCGAGCTGCCGCCCCATATCGAGCCATTCGTGCCAATAATACACCGGCAGTGCCAACAGTGTCCCCAATGCAGGGCCGCATCGAAGGCAAGGCCGGAGTCTTCGTGCCATTTGAGGAGCCACGGAACGATAATCAGGTGAACGGTACGGGAGACTGGAAGGAGCTTCGACCCACCCTACCCGATGCCGAGCATGACCGCATGAAGCGTTGAAACAGTAATGTTTCCAACTACTTATGGCCATAAAGGAATTATTCTGTCCGCACGGTCAGCCACGGCATAAGATTTTTAGCGCCGGTCACGGTGGATTTATCAGCAGTCCGGTCCTTGACCGGCGGGCGGCAGTGACTAAAATTATCCATGTGAAAGGGGTGGACGGGTGAATCCGGCTGGAGGAGGTCTTTTATGAACCGAAGTCTCGGAGCAAAGGTGATTCCGCTCAGGGATGGCAGCGTGGTCGAGGACGACGGCGTCCCGCAAGGATCGCACGCCAATGACGGGTTTTATCGTGGCGAGCCGCGGCTGTTCCCGCTGGCTTCCACTCTGCCGCGTCTGCCGATGATGATCCCCGATGAAATCCTCGATTATTACGGCTGGGTCTTTTGCCAAGGCGGGTTTCTCAATCTCCAGATGACGTTTGAGCAATTCTTGGCGGTTGTGGCAGCCGTCAGCCCATCCGGCTTGTGTCCGGAGTATGACGCGAGCGAGGCATCGTATCCCAACGATTAGCCGGTTTGCCGCCGTCCTTGCGTAGATTCGATCTCCGCCGCCGGCATCCTGCTCTCCTCGACTAATGGCCCTGGACGGGAGGCGCTGCCTGCTTCCGGCTTAGCAGGCGGTTGCGGACCCACACGCTGGCGACGCCGTTCAAATCGGTGGCGGACTTAAGGCCGTTGTCGTTGGCGATCTGCCGCCAATTGCCGGAATTGCCCGTGACCCGGAGCGCCAAAGCCTTCAAGTCTTCATGCGGAAGTAGCGCGAAGTTGACGCCGCCTTCGCTCGGAAGACCCGTCGCGGGCGGGAATTTGGCCGCCAGCCGATCGATTTTGGCGAAGAGGGCAAGGCGCGTGCTCGCCTTGTACTCCGGGAGGCTGGCGTCCGGAATGTCCTCGGTGTGGACATTGACCACGATCCGGCTGCGGCGCGCGCCTTCGGGCAGGACTTCGATTTCATAGCGATAGCGGGGATTCACCCCCATCAGGCCGCCCCATACTCCGACCGGAACGTCCGCATCGCGCCATAGCGTCATCACCGTATTTTCCGGCTTAACTTCGAACAGCACCCCTTCGCCGCGCAGCGCATCCTGTGTCAGGAGAAAGACGCTGTGCGCGGGGTAGGGGAGATCGTGCTGTTCGCCGATCGCGCCCGCGGTGCCGCCGCCGGCCGCGTTGTACACCCAATAATCGGGCGCGCAGCCGCCGGCGAGCACGGCGGCCGCGAGCGCCGCCACGAACAAAAATCGCGGCGCGGCGATCCTGCCGCAATTCATTTGGTTACCGCCGCCGATTGCATGTTGCGCTCAGAGACGATAATCAAATAGTTCCGTAATGTCCACGGATTCAGCTTCCGCTCGCCACGCGATCGCGGTCGTCGGTGCGGCGGTCGCGGGATCGGAGATCGCGCGAATACTCGCCGAACGCGGCGCGCTCGTCATCGCGATCGAGCAGAACGCGCGCCCCTACGGAAAGATCGAGGACGGGCTGCCGCGATGGCATGTGCAGCAGCGCCATGAGGAGTACGCCGGGATCGACCGCCGCCTCGCGCTGCCCAATATCGAGTACGTTCCGCTGACCGGGCTGGGGCGGGATCTGGCGTTCGACGACTTGCGCCTGAAATGGGGCCTTAGCGCGATCGTCCTTGCGCACGGCGCGTGGCGCGACCGGCCTTTCCCGGTGGACGGCGCCGATCGGTTCGTCGATCGCGGCCTGGTTTACCAGAACAATTTCATCTACTGGTTCAACCATTATCCGGAGCAGGCGTACCAAGGCCCGCGCTACGAACTCTCGCCGGGCGCAATCGTGGTTGGCGGGGGACTCGCATCGATCGACGTAATCAAGGCGCTGCAAATCGAGTATGCGCTTGGCGCGCTCAAGGCGCGCGGCATCGTGGGCGACCTGGTCGCGATCGAACGCGAAGGAATCGAGCCGGTGCTCGCGGCGCACGGCCTCAAATGGGCCGAACTCGGAATCGTGCCGGGTAAATTATTTTATCGCCGCCGCGTGCTCGATATGCCCCTTTCCGACATTCCCGCCGATGCTTCGCCCAAGCACGCGGATGCGCTTAGGGGCGCGCGCGCGAAGATCCTCGCGAAAGCGCAACACAAGTTCCTGTTCGATTTTCAGGAATTGCGCGCGCCCGCCGGCCTAATCGTCGAGGGCGATCGCATGGCGGGCGTGCGATTCGACCGCACCGAAGTGGAGGGCGGACGGGTGCGAATCGCCGCCGGCCCGCCGGAAGCGGTCCGCGCGGCGCTGACGATCAGTTCGATCGGCAGCATCCCGGAGCCAATCGATGGCATCCCGCACCAGGGCGAGGTTTACAGCTACGCCAATCACGAGATCGGCCTCCTGATGGAAGGCCAGACGCCGGTTTTCGCCGCGGGCAACGCCTTGACCGGCCGGGGCAACATCAAGGCTTCGCTCGACAGCGGCAGCGAAGTCGGCATTCGCGTGGCGGAGGCATACCTCGGCTTGTCAGGCGAGGCGCCGAAGCTGGCCGAAGGCGCGCGCGCCGATGCGAAGGCGGCGGCAGGCGCGGTGTCGGGCGCGATGAACGCGCGGCCGAAGCTCGCGCCCGAGGCGATCGCGGCAATCATGCGGCGCGTGCGCGAGCGCCAGCGCGCGGTCGGCTACGAGGGGGACTATCGCGCGTGGATTAAGCGGGTCACCCCGCCGGATTTGCAGTAGGGGGCTGTCGCTTAGTTGCCAGTTCCGGCCGCCAGAAGCGCGTCGAGCAAAGCATTCCGTTTCGGAGAAAAAGGGTTAACCACCGTCACGCCGCGCCAGGTAAAGCCTTCATGCAGGTCTTCGGACAGGAGCAATCGGCATCCTGCTTCCGCGGTGGCCGCCATTATTATCGCATCCCATATGCGGAATTTGTGATCCTCCGCAAGGTCGACCGCAGCCATCAACGTTGCAAACGACGTGTCGATTGTTGCGGCCACATCGGTCCAAGCGAAAACTTTCTTGCGGGCGGAACCGGCGGTATGCCCTCCTTTTCGTACCAACACGTTAAATAGATCTCCGAGTGCTTGTACCGGAAGCACGGTACGATCCGGTCCCAGCCCGACAATCAACGCCAATGCGGTATCTCTCATTGCGGGACCGTCAAGGCCCTCGGCGTACACCAAAATATTCGTGTCGAGGGCGGCTTTCACGGTTAGTCGTCGTAAAGCTCGTCCCGCGTCCAAGGGCCGATATTGATCGCGCGCTGCGAGCGCAGTCGCTTGATCAGCGCTTCCCATGCGGCGGACTTGGCCTTGGCGCTCGTGTCGGCTGGGACGATCCTCGCGACGGGTTTTCCGTGAGCCGTTACGATGTAACTTCGGCCCGCGCGGACATTCCGCAGCAGTTCCGAGAACTTGCGGTTCGCGTCGGATGCCGAAATGGACTGTTCCATGTTTGTACCCAAAGTAGTGATATTCCATATTTTCACGGAAATCTGGAGAAACGCAAGGGACAAGGCACGATTTAGCCGCTCTCTTTGCGGTGCGAGGCGATTGATGATAAATCATCGCGCGATGCCTTTGCGCACAGCCAAGGTTACAATCCTGGCGCTTGCCGCGGCGCTGATTTTTTCCGCGTGCTCGCCCTCGGCCGAATACCGTTACGGAGACGGATTTTATTCGGCGCAATTTAGCCGACAGCAGGTGCTGGACCTTCAGGCGCGGGGCAAGGTCAAGAAACTGGCGCAATTCTCGACGGTGACCCGATCGTGCCTGAATTATTCGGCGGCGACGACCGATCGCAGCATGGTGATTCCGGCGGCGCAACAAGGCCTCCGGCGATGGGGCGGCAACGCCGCCGGGCAAATTTCAGCGCGCGAGGACCCCTACGACCTTGCCGTCAGCATTCTGCTGGTTCCGGTGGGAATAGTCAGGCTCGCTTTGGCCTACCGGTCGCTGGAAGTTAGCGAAGACGTCCTTCAGGTCGCGCCCTGAAATTGCCGAACCTGACGAAAATCGCGCTTCGCGCCGCAGGATGCTTTGTCTCGGCGCGCGTTGCGCTATACGCTATGCAATGAATCTTCTGGAGGTGCGGCGTGGACGAACTGAAACGGACTGACCCGGAAATTTTCAGCCTCATCAAAGACGAGGAACGCTACGAGCTCGATTCGATCCGGCTCATCCCGTCGGAGAATTACGTCTCCCGCGCGGTGCTCGAAGCGACCGGCTCGATCCTGACCAACAAGTATTCCGAAGGCTATCCCGGCCGCCGCTACTACGAGGGCCAGCGTTACATCGACCAGATCGAAACGCTCGCGGTCAATCGCGCCAAGGCGCTGTTCAAGATCGATCATGCGAACGTGCAGCCGTATTCCGGCTCCCCCGCCAACCTCGCGGTCTATTTCGCGCTGCTCAAGCCGGGGGACACGATCATGGGCCTCGCGCTGCCCCACGGCGGCCATCTGACGCACGGATGGCCGGTCAGCATCACGGGGACGTTCTGGAAATCGGTCCAGTACACCGTCGATCGCGAGACCCAGCGCATCGACCTCGACGCCGTCCGCAAGAGCGCGCTCAAGGAGCGCCCGCGGATCATTGTTGCCGGAGGCACCGCCTATCCGCGAACCTGGGACTTTGCCGCGTTCGGCGAAATCGCGAAGGAAGCCGGTGCGCTGCTGCTGGCTGACATCTCGCACCTCGCGGGGCTGATTGTGGGCGGCGTGCATCCCGATCCCGCCCCCTATGCCGACGTGATCTCAACCACCACGCACAAGACGCTGCGCGGCCCGCGCGGTGCGATGCTGATGTGCCGGGCGGAGCATGCGGAAGCAATCGACAAGGCGGTTTTTCCGGGGCTGCAAGGCGGGCCGCACAATCATACGACCGCCGCAATCGCGGTCGCGCTCAAGGAGGCCGCGACCCCCGAATTCAAGGATTACGCGCGCAAGATCGTGAGCAATGCCAAGACGCTGGCCGATGAATTGCTGGCGCGCGGCTTCCAGCTCGTTTCCGGCGGTACCGACAACCATCTGATTCTGATCGATCTGACGAACAAGGGCGTGACCGGAAAGAAGGGAGCGCGCGCGCTCGATGCCGCCGGAATCATCTGCAACTACAACACGATTCCCTACGACCCGCGCAAGCCGTTCAATCCGAGCGGCATCCGGCTCGGCACCCCGGCGGCAACCTCGCGCGGGATGGGCGATGCGGAGATGCGCAAGATCGCGAAGTGGATGGACGAGGCGATCGCGCACGCCGATGACGAGGTGGCGCTGAAGCGCATCGCGGGCGAAGCCGCCGAGATGTGCCGGAGCTTTCCGGCGCCGGGAATCGCGGCCCGATGATTCATCCCGCCGGGAACGGTGCGGGCGCATTCGATCTCAGCGGCACGCTGCCGCATCGGATCGCATATTCGTAGCCGCGCTCCAGAATAAGGGGAAACAGGCGGAGCCGCATGGGGCGGCTCCGCCCTTCGCGCGCCGATCGGGGGAGGGGCGGCGAAAATTATTTGGCCGGGTGGTCGGCCGGTGGGCTGGCGTCGCCGTGCTTGAGCTTGCACTGGCTCTTCATCGCGGCCATCTTCTGCTGGAAATCGCTCCGCGCTTGCGCCACCGCCGCAATTTGATCGGACGTGAGCAGGTTATGAATCGCGACCATGTCCTGAAGCCGCGCCTGCGCCATCTGGCCGCGGACCGCCGTCATCTGCTGAAGCTGGCTCGACAGATCGCTTGCATTGACCGTCCCCGGCGCGAGGAGCCTGCCGGCGATTTGATCGCGCGCGGTCTTTAGCTGCTCAAACTGCGTCTTCATCTGCGCCCGGCGGCCTTTGAAAAGTTGCTTGATCTGCGCCTTCTGAGCGTCGGTCAACTTGGCGGCTTTGAGCAGCATCGGAATCGGCATCCCGATTCCATCCATCGGCCCATGACACATCCCATGATGCATCCAGTGATGGTGTGGCGGAGGCATATCGCCCGGCCCCGGCATCGGCGCCTCTTGGGCGAGTCCCGTGCCTGCAAGCAGGGCAATCGCGGCCAGAGCGGGCATTACCGTGCGAAAGAATCGCGCAATCATTATAAACGGTCCTCCTTGAGCGATTGGCCCGCCCTCGATGGGCGAAAAGGCCATCCTCAATCTTGCAATACGTTCAGGGAATTTTCAGGTTACATCGCCGATTGGCGCGATCGCGGACGGCCTCAGACTTGGCGGTCGATTTGCTCGTCGATAAGCTCGCGGAGTCCGTCGCGGTAGGCCGACGGTCTAAGGCTCCCGATGAGTTCCCGCGCGATCGAAAGCTGCCCGGCGGCGAGCCGGCGCGCCTCATTCACGATTACCGGCGCGCGCAAAATTTCCAGCGCGCGCTCCAATGTTGCACCTTCGATCGGCGTGCCATTGCCGACGAGCGTCCGCAATTCGGCGCTGTGCGCTACGCCGAGCACTACCGGCAGGGAAGGCGTGCCTGCGCGCAGATCGGAGCCGACCGGCTTGCCGATCTTTTCCTCCGGACCGAAGATGTCGAGCAGATCGTCGATCATCTGGAACGCAATGCCGATCGACGCGCCCAGCCGCGCCATCGCATCGATCGTCCGCGCCGGCGCTCCCGCCAAATCGGCCGCCACCTTGCCGCCCGCATGGAACAGCGAGGCGGTCTTGCGGTTGATGACGGCGATATAGTCCTTGAGCGTCGCCTGTGCGTTATGTCCCAGCCGCCCCTCCATCACCTCGCCCTCGGTAAGCTGGATGCAGGCGCGGGCGGCGGTATCGATTAGCCGCTTGTCGAAGCGCGCGCACAACTCGAACGCGCGGCAGAACAGATAGTCGCCCGCGATCAGGCTCGCCGCAAACCCGTAGCGCGCGAACGCCGAGGGCTTGCCGCGCCGGAGCATCCCGCCGTCGATAATGTCGTCGTGCAGGAGCGTCGCCGAATGGATCAGTTCGAGCGCGATTCCGGTGTCGATCGCTAAATCCAGCTTGCCCTCGTTACCGCCGCAGGCGCGATAGACGAGCAGGGTGAAGGTCGGCCGCAGCCGCTTGCCGCCACCATCGACCAGATAATGGCAAATCTCGGCGATAATCGGCTCGTTGGAATCGAGCAGCCGCCCGAGCTTTTCCTCGGATGCGGCCAGATCGGCCTCGACCAATCGGGCCGGACCCGTAGCCTCGAAGGAAGGTGTGGGGGCGAAGGGAATTGCCTTGGCTCTTTTCACGGGGGCAACCGAATCATCGAAATAAATCCGCTTCCGCGGGCCGAATCAACACTTTGGCGCTCGCTTCACAGGGCGCGAACCGGTATCCGCGCACAACGACGGCCGGAATGCCGCCGGCCTTTTCCATCAACAATCCCGCGCCCGCGGCGATTTCGTCGGCGATCGCGACGACAGAATGGTGCAGTTCGCGGCCGTTTAGGTCGGTCGAGCCGCGCAGGTCGAGCATCGGATTCATCCCGGCGATTCCGAGGCATACTTCGGTCAGGCCGTCACGCCAGGGGCGGCCGAAAGTGTCGGTGACGATTACGGCAACGCTCGCGCCGCACGATTGGCGAATCGCGGCGCGCAATTTCCGCGCCGAGGCGTCGGGGTCTTCCGGCAGCAAAATCGCGCGCGCGGCGCCGGGACTGTTGGATTCATCCACCCCGGCGTTGGCGCAGACCCATCCGGGGCCGGTCTCGGCGATAATCACGCCGCGATCGTTGCGCACGATTCGGTTGGAATTGCGCAGCACGACTTCGACCGCGCGCGGGTCTTTTTCCCATCGCCGCGCGAGATTCATCGCAAATTCCGACGGTTCGACCTCATCCAAATTGACGATCCGCCCCTCGGCCTTGGAGACGATTTTCTGGCAGACGACGAGGATATCGCCGTCCTGAGGCACAATTCCGGTGCGCGCGAGTCCGGCCGATATCAGCGCCGCGAGGTCGTCGCCCGCCGCCACCATCGGGATTCCCTCGATCGCGGTGAAACTTATCGAACGCATCGGGCATCCAGCCTACTACACGCCAAGCTCTTTCAGAACCGCCGCGGCGAGGCGCGCGGCGCGCGCGGGCGACGCCATGATCGTATCGAGCGCGATTACGCGCATTCCCAATCGCTCGATCGGCGCAATCAGGCGGCGGTCGGCATGGTCGATCACGAACAGGCTTGCGTCATCGCGGTACAGCCGCGCGACGCCGAGTGCGGAAACCTCCATTCCCAGCCCGCGGAGCATCTTCGCGGCGGGGCCTTTGATCGCCATCCCGCGGACGATCGGGCTAATCGCGGCGACGCGGGGCCGGGCACGGCGCAATTCGTCGCGCATTCCCGGCAGGCCCAGAATCGGCCCGATCGACACGAACGGATTCGACGGCGCGATTATGACCGCGCGCGAGGCGCGGATCGCGCGGATTGCGGCCGGCAGCGGACGCGCCGATTCGATTCCCCGCAATTCTACTCGTTCGACCGTGCCACGCGCGCGGCCACGCACGAAATATTCCTGAAAAGGCAGCGCGGGGCGCCCGTGCAGCTTGACGAAGGTGCGGACGCGATCGTTGCTCATCGGAAGGACTTGCGCGCGCACGCCGAATCCTTCCGCGATTTCGGCAGTGACTTGTTCGAGCGATGCGCGCGCACGCATCCGATCGGTTCGATAAATGTGCGTGGCGAGGTCGCGGTCGCCCAATCGGAACCAGGGCGATTCGTAGAATCGTCCCAGCGCGGCGAGCGCATTGAAGCTGTCGCCTTCCAGTCCCCAGCCCTGCTCGCGATTCACCGCGTCCGCGAGCGTGTAGGTTATCGTGTCGAGATCGGGCGAGACGTGCAGCCCGTGGAAGATTTCGTCGTCGCCCGTATTGACGACGGCGGCGATTCGTTCGGGCGGAACCGCCCGCGCCAGTCCGCGGAGGAACTTAGCCGCACCCACTCCCCCCGCAAGCATCGTGACTTGCGGCGGGCGGCGGGGAAGCGATCGGACGCGCGCCGTTGGGCGCCTTTTTTCCGTGGAGCTTTTCATAGAGCGTGTTGCGTTCGACCGCGACGCGGCCCATTTCGCGCGCCTTCCCTTCTATCAAATCGACCGGCACGAATTCTCCCGCCTCTCCGCCCGCCTGCGCCGTGATGCTCTCCTCCATCAGCGTGCCGGAAAAATCGTTGCATCCGGCCTTGAGCGTGAGCGCGGCGAGATCGACGCCGAGCTTCACCCACGAGGTTTGCAGGTTCTTGATTTGCCCGCGCAGGAACAGCCGCGAAAAGGCGTACATCTGGAAATCGAGCGCGCCCATCGCGATCGGCTGCACGATTCCGTCGCGGTACAGGTTGGTGTTGAAATGGATAAACCGAAGCGGGACGAATTCGGTGAACCCGTGCGTCCGCTTCTGAATCGTCCGAATCAAATCGAGATGGTTCACGATATGGCGCGGCGTTTCGACGTGGCCGTACATCACGGTCGAGGTGGTCGGCACGCCGAGAGTATGCGCGGTGGTGATAATTTCCACCCACGCGGCGGTATCGACCTTCTTGTGGCTTAGGATTTCGCGCACGCCGTCGTCGAGAATTTCGGCCGCCGTCCCCGGAATCGAGCCGAGGCCGTGCTCCTTCAGCATCCCGATGTACGCGGGATAATCCATCCGCGTCCGCCGCGCGCCGTACATGATCTCCATCGGCGAGAAAGCGTGGACGTGAATCGCGGGGTAGGCGCCCTTAATCGTGTCGAGCAGGTCGCGATACTTGAACGGCGGCATGTCGGGATTGATGCCGCCCTGCATGCACACCTCCGTCGCGCCGCGCGCAACGGCGTCGGCGACTTTGGCGAGGATGGCCGCGTCGGAATGATCGTAGGCGTCGGACTCCCAGCGCTGGCGCTTGAAGCCGCAGAACCGGCATCCGACGAAGCAGACGTTGGTGAAGTTGAGGTTGCGATTTACGACGTAGGTGACTTCGTCGCCAACGTCCTCGGCACGCGCGAGATCGGCGCATTTCACGGTTGCGCGCAAATCGTCGCCTTCGGCTGTATAGAGCGCGAGGCCCTCGTCGCAGGAGAGTTCGCGTTTCTCAAGGGCGCGTTCGAGCGCGGCGCGAACCGGAGCGGACGCGCGCCCGAGCAGTTGTTCGGCCGGGGCGGCCTCGATCTCATCGACAAAATTGCGCCAGTATTCCAAGTTCACGGTTTGTCTCCCGCCACGATTGGTCGCATCGCGCGGATGCGATCCTATCAGACGATTTCGCGGCGGGTCAATTTATTTCGCCGAGCCGTCCCGAATGTGCGCCGGGGAAGTCTGCGTGGGTCCCGGTTTCGCTTCGCCCGTGCCATGCAAGCGCCGAAAATTGGGCACAACTCATTGCGTCGCGGGCGCCCCCGCCGGCTCGCGGAATAGAGGAAGCGCCACGCGGAGAAACTTGGCCATCGTAGCTTCGGAACCCAGCACGCGCGCCAATGCCGACAAATCCAGCCGGCGCAGAAGCTCAAGGGTGATTGGGCGTTTCGCATCCCAGAAAACAATCGATCGGAGGAATTCTTGAGCGGGTTTGCTTCCGAGGAGAGAGGCAAGGTATTCGGCCTCGGTCCGCGAATGGCAGGCGAGAAAATACGACGTATCGTCGAGGACGACCGCCTTGCCGGAGGCCGGACCGATCGCCTTGAACGCGAAGGTTTTGTAAAAGCCGCAGATCGCTACCTTCCACGGCGCGAAGCTGTATTCGCCGACGCCGAAAATGCAAAACCGGGGACGGCCTTTGTAGATCGAACTCGCGCGGCGATCCAGCAGTTGTGCGTGACGTTGAAGGTACGCCCACGTCTTTGGCGCGGTTTTCGCGATGCCGCTGGTGTCCTCGGCCATCGAGCGCTGCGTAACAACCATCCATGTTGATGGCGTGCCGCCGCGTCCGTTTGCGACCGCCGAACCCTTGAGCATCGGGTATAAGCAGGTGTCCTCGATTTCGACCGGCTCTCCGAGACCGTTGATGTACCGGGTTCCCGCTTTGCGCACTTCCAACACTTTTGCGCAGTCGTGTTTGATGCCGGAACGCCACTTATAGACTCCGCGGCCGTCTAAACACTGCCACTGATCGTAGATCGCCGTGTCGGCGGTCAAGCGAGCGTTGCGGTAACCGATCATAGCCCGCCTCGTCGCGGCGCTGAGAGCCGAATAGACAGCGCAATCTTGAACGGACGCGGTGGGGGAGGATCGGCACACAAGCAGGCAGGCGTTTACCGCCGCACCGAAATGCCTCATCGCGGGAATCTCGAAAATCTCAGCGCCAGCCATGCGGAGCGAATTTTTCCAAGTGTGCTCAAGCACCTTGCGCGCCACCGTGGTCTTGCAGAGCATCGCAATTGCGCCTTCGGCGGACTGTAACCATTCAAGAATTCGCAACAGCATCCACTCGGATATGTCGAAATTGCTCTTTCCGGTCAGTGCGTCGATCCCATTGTGGTTTTTGAAATTGGATTTTTCGGGAAGGTTGGAGCTTCCGAGCGCGCCAAGAGCGGAGTTGGTCACCCACGGCGGATTACCGATAACGAGCAGCGGTTGGGGAAGGCCAGGGAGAATTCGGGGCCAATCCGCAGTAAAAAAAATTTCCCGGTGCAGTCGAACTTTGTCGGCATAAGGGGTTCTCCGCAGCGTGGATTTGAGGATTTTCAAATAATCGGTGTTGATGTCGAGACCGATCGCCTGCCGGACCTCGGGAAACTGCTCAAGGGCGGCGAGCATCAAAGCGCCGGTGCCGCAGGTGGGTTCGACGATGGAATGAGGTCTAATCCCCCGTGCCGCAAGAAGCGAACACACGTCGCGGGCCAAATCGGCTGGAGTTTGAAAATCGCCGTATTCGGCCCGCCGTAATTTTTCCGCTCGCGCAGCCATAGCGTATCATCGTCCCAAGCGGGTCAGGAACGGTGGTCGGTCAGAGATCGGCGTCATTCAGAAAGGTAACCGATCCGTAGATCGCATCCCGGCGCCATCGCGCGGAGGCGCGGGGCGATTGCCGGGTCAACCCATTCATCATCGATGTATTCCGGGTAAATTGCCAGCCGCTCGCGCAATTCGAATCCCGCGCGGGCGCATCGCTCGCCGAGGCGGTCGATATGCGGCCACGGCGCTTCGGGATTCACGTAATCGCGGGTGAGCGGCGAGATTCCGCCCCAATCGTTGAGGCCCGCGGCGAGGAACGATTCGATCGAGTCGGGCGACAGATTCGGCGGCGCCTGAAGGTTCATCGCCGGGCCGAGCACGAGGCGCGCCGTTGCAATCGCCCGCTCCATGTCGCCCGCGTCCGGTTCCGGCGCATCGGCCATTGCGATTTCCGGCTTGGCGCGGAAATTCTGGATGATGACTTCCTGGATATGGCGGTGGCGCTCGTGCAGATCGCGGATCGCAATCAGGCTCTGCGCGCGCTCGGCGGGTGTCTCGCCGATGCCAACCAAAATCCCGGTCGTGAACGGAATCTTGAGCGCGCCGGCCTCCTCGATCATTCTGAGCCGGCGAGCCGGCTGTTTGTCGGGCGCATCGTGATGCGGTCCGCCGGCGGCATGAAGCCGTGGCGACACGCTCTCGAGCATCAGGCCCATGCTGGCGTTTAACGGACGGAGCGCGATCATCTGCGCGCGCGTCATCAATCCCGCGTTGGTATGCGGCAGCAAGCCCGCATCGAGCGCGATTTCGCACGCGCGGGCGACGTATTCGATCGTGGTGCGATGGCCCATCGCGCGGAGCGTTTCGCGATACTCCGCAAACGCCGCCTCGGGTTTGTCGCCCAAACACATCAGCGCCTCCTTGCAGCCGAGATCGGCGCCGCGAGCGGCCACGTCGGCGATTTCGGCGGGCGTCATTGTCCACGCACCCGGATCGCCGGGGTCCTTGCGGAAGGTGCAATAGGAGCATCGATCGCGGCAGAGATTGGTGACGGGAATGAAGACTTTGCGCGAGTAGGTGACGGTGTGCCGCTTGCCGCGATCTCGCAATTCACTCGCGGCGGAAAGCAGTTCGGGCAAATCGCGATCGGAGCATTCGATAAGCGCAACCGCATCGGCCTCGCCAAGGCGTTCGCCCCCGAGCGCGCGGCCGGTTATCTCGCGAATCGGCGCGCGCAAGGATGACGCAGAGAGCGAGAATGTGGACGCAACCGCCATCGATCGCGGTTATAGGCCATCGTGGCGGGCCAGGCAACCTGAACGGCGCAAGCGCGCTATTCCCGGTAGGTGACTTGGACGCTTTCCAGGTAGCGGGCGAGTTCGTGGGCCAATTCGAGCGCGCGCTCGCGATCGGAACCGGCGGCGGCTTCTTCGAGCTCGCGACCCATGTCGGTCACGGCGGGAAAGCCGTACGAGCCGCCTTCGCCCTTCAACTGATGGGCCACGGCCGAGGCCAGCGCATAGTCGCCGCTTTCCAGCGCGGCCGCCACGGCGGCGACGTCGGCGCGCTTGCTCTGAAGGAATCCGGGAATCAGGTCGCGCAATTCCTCTTCGATCACGACGTTGGGGGTCTTGATTTCGCCGGCGGGCGCATCGGGACGCGGCGCCGATTTCACCACGTTGGCGATCGCGTCGAGCAATCCGAGCCGGCGGACCGGCTTGCTCACGTGCAGATCGCATCCCGCCTGCACGCATTCGCGGATCGCCTCGTCGAGCGCCGAGGCGGTAAGCGCGATAATCGGGGTGCGGGGAAGATCGCGGTCGAGTTCCCAAGCGCGAATCGCCCGCGTCGCGGCGCATCCGTCCACCAGCGGCATCCGCATATCCATCAGCACCACGTCGAATTTGCCGTTTTTGTAAACGTCGATCGCGTCGCTGCCGTTCTCGGCCTCGGTGATCTCGACGGGATTGTTGGCGAGGAAGGCTTTGACGAGGAGCCGGTTGTCCACGGAATCGTCGGCGACGAGAATCCGCAGCGGAGGCAGGACGACATTGGCGCGGCCCTTGCCGGCGCGCGCCGCGGCGGTGGGCTTGACCGTCCGATGCGCCTGAATCGCGCGATGAATTGCGCTCAACAGTTCGGCGCGCCGCACCGGCTTGACCAGGTAGGAAACGATTCCGAGTTCGCGCAAGCGGGCGGGCTTCACGCTCAATTCGTCGGAGGTGAGCATCACGACCACCGGCGCCTGTTCGGCCGGCGGGCACATCTGCTGCAACTTGCGCAGCACGTCGATCCCGTCCATCCCCGGCATTCGGCAATCGATTAGCACCAGCCGATAGGGAGCGTTGGCGCGGCGGGCGCGCTCGAATTCCTCGAGCGCCTGGGGACCGTTCTCCGCTTCTGAAATCTGCGCGCCGGTTCCGGCGAGGCTTTCGCGGATTATAAGGCGATTGACCTCGGTGTCATCGATTACCAGCGTTCGGACGCCGCGCAGATCGAGCGGCGGCGGCGCGGCGGTTTCGGCCAGGGCGGGCTGGAGGCCGAATTTCGCGTCGAAGGTGAAGCAACTGCCTTTCCCCGGTTGGCTTTCGACCGCGATGTGCCCACCGTAGAGTTCGACCAGCCGGTTCACAATGGCAAGTCCGAGGCCGGTGCCGCCGAAACGGCGCGTGGTCGAGGAATCGGCCTGCGAGAAGGTCGAGAAGATGAGGCCGAGCTTGTCCTTGGGAATTCCGATGCCGGTGTCGCGCACCGAAAAGCGCAGGACCGCTTCGCCATGCCCATCGGGCGCGGAACCGTTGCCCGGCGATGCGGGGACATTCTCAATGTCGAGCACGATGCTTCCGCGCTCGGTGAATTTGACCGCGTTGCCGAGCAGATTGACCAGGATTTGGCGCAAGCGCAGCGGGTCGCCGACTAGATGCGCCGGCACGCCGGGCGCGATTCGGAGCGCGATTTCGATGCCCTTCTCATGTGCGCGCAGGCCCATCATCTCGCCCAGCTTGCCGACCAGATCGTCGAGCTCGAAATCGGCGTGTTCGAGGGTAAGCCGGCCGCTTTCGATCTTGGCGAGGTCGAGGATGTCGTTGATCAGGTCGAGCAGCGCGTCGCCGTTGGCCTTCATGATATTGACGTAGCGGCGCTGTTCCTCGCCAAGGTCGGTCTCCCAAAGCAATTCCGCCATTCCGAGAACGGCGTTCATCGGAGTGCGGATCTCGTGCGACATACTGGAGAGGAATTCCGACTTGGCGCGGCCGGCCGCCAGCGCGGCCTCGCGCGCGGCGACCAATTCGGCCTCATATTTCTTGATTTCGCTGATGTCGCGGCCGACGGCGACCACGCACTGTTCGCCGCCGATTTCGGTGACCACGGCGGAGAGCAGATGGGTGACGGTATGGCCGTCCTTGTGCCGCAATTCGACCTGCATCGCGCGGACGATGCGGTCTTTGTTCACTAGTTCGAGGAATTCGCGAAGCTGGTCCCGGTTGGCGAAGATTCCGACTTCGGCGGACGATTTTCCCAGCACTTCGTCCGCCGTGTAGCCGGTTTCTTGAGTGAACCCGTTGTTGATCATCACAAACGTCGCGTCCGAAAAACGATTGACGGTAATCGTTCCGGGGCTGGCCTCGACGATTTTTCGGAGCGTCGCCTCGCTTTCGTGCAGTTTGCGCTGGATCGCCTTCAGTTCGGTAATGTCGCGGCCGACCGCGACCACACATTGGCGGCCGCCGATTTCAGTAATGACCGCGGAGATCAAATGGGTAACGAGGTGGCCGTTCTTGTGCCGCAGTTCCATTTCCATGCCCTGGACCACATGGTCCGCACGCAGCTTATCGATGAAGGATAGAACCTGCTTGCGATGCACCCACATTCCGAGTTCCTCGGTGGTCTTGCCGAACGCTTCCTCGCCGGTGAAGCCGGTGGCGTCCCTGAAACCTTTGTTGACCATGAGGTAGCGGCCGTCTTCGAGGGTGCTGACCGAGATCGTGACCGGGCTGACATCGAGAATCTTTCTTAGGCTTTCTTCGCTTTCATGCAGCTTGCGCTGGGTCTCCTTGAGATCGGTGATGTTCCGGCCGATCACGACCACACACCGCTCGCCCGAAATTTCGGTGACGGCGGCCGAGACCAGATGGGTCATCGGGCGCCCATCCTTCTTGCGGATGAGCACTTCCATTCCGGACACCAAGCCGTCTTTGCTTAATTGGCCGATGAATGCGTCCCGCTGGGCCGGATCGGCCCACAAGTTGATTTCCTCGCGAGTCTTGCCGACGACGTCTTCACCGGCGTAGCCGGCTTCCTGGAGGAAAAATTGGTTGGCCATCACGAAGCGGCCGTCCGAAATGCGGCTGACGGTAATCGTGACCGGACTGGTGTCGAAGATTTTCCTGAGCGCCGCCTCGCTTTCGTGAAGCTGGTGTTGCGTCTGTTTGAGGCTCGTTATGTCGCGGGTGAAGGAGACTACGCATTCTTCGCCGTCAAGCTCGGTGATCACTGCCGAGATGAGACAGGGGACCGTCACGCCGTCCTTGCGGCCGATCAATATCTCGGCGTTCCGGACCTGCCGTTTCGCGGTCAGCTCGGTGAGGAACTGCTTCATCTGGTCCTTGTCCGCCCACAAGCCCATCTTCCACGGCGTGCTGCCGGCGGCATCCGCGAGCTTGAAGCCGCTGGACGCGAAGGCGGGATTGAGGTTCACCCAGGTGCCGTCCTTGAAGCGGTTGATGGTGATGATGTCGGGGCTGGATTCGACGATCCGGCGCAGCGTCCCTTCGCTGTCGCGCGCGCGGCGTTCCGTGCGCTGCAATTCGGCCACCTTGGCCTGCAGGATGTTCCGGGTCTCGCTCAATTGGCCGATAATTTTGGAAAATCGATCGTGGCCGCGCCGGGCCGCCTCGTGGCTCCAATGCGCCAGCCCGATCGCGGTGGCGAGCGCGGCCCATTCGTAGAACCGCAGGCCGCCCGGCCACGGCAATACGAAGGTGTGAAACACCAGCACCAACAGTCCGACCGCTTCCAACGAAGCCTGCCAAATCCGGTTCCACGGAAACATCGTGCCGGTGCCCAGCAGCAGCAGCAGGACGGTGATGAAGAGCGGTCCCTGCTCGCCGTTGATGCTCACAATTGCCGTCACCAAGCACATCGTGAGGCAGCACGAAATCCACAGCGCCGGCCGCCAATAGCGGACGAAGTTGCTCTCCCACGTGAGCGCCAACAGGATCGCGTTGGCGAGGATGTCCGCCGATTGCCAGGGGAAGGCCCGCGCAACCGCTTGGGGCATCATGTACCGATCCGCGACCATGTAGATGAGTTGGACCGCGATTATCAGCGCCGCGCCGATCCGCATCGGCAGGATCGCCGACCGCTCGTCGATCGCGTGGCCGAGCAGGGCCGCGTCGAAGCTCGGAACCGGCGTTGTCTGCGCGAGACTCTGTGCCGCCGGCGAACCGTTCTCGGTTCGCGGATTGGGGCTATTGGCGTCCGGCATTATATCATCGCGAATGCGCAAGCGCGCCGCTTATAGCCGCTAAATTACCAGCCAAGCCGCGCACTGAGCAAGCCGGACCCCGGGGCGCTACGGCGGCCCGATCGCGATGAGCCGCGGATTTCCCGATTTCACAGATAATGTTTTCTGAAAAATCGGTGTAATCCGCGGAATCCGCGGTTTCTCTTCTTCTCCTCTCTGCTTTCTAATTCCGCCCCCGCCCGGGAACGCCATTCTCCACAATGGCGGAGCGCAAGGCGCCAATCGGGCGAAATGTCACCTGAAAAGGGTTGGCGTTCCTGGAAATTACGGCCAGATCGCGACGAGATACGGGCCGGTGCAACTCGCCACCTGGAAGTTGAACGTTCCGGTGGTGGACCCGAAATTAGATCCCGATGTGCCGGCTCCGTGAAGCGTTCCACTGGTCAGCTGAAGGTCGAGGGAATACTCAAAACTATCTTCATAGAGATAATAGGTCGTGCCCGCCGAAAGGCTGAACGTGGGACTGAACACATACATCCCGCCGCTTATCCCCGTCGACGCGGCAAGATAGCCCGGCGCGCTCAAGCCCGAAGGAGTGCCAGTGTACGGTGAGCTGAAGATGTACGCGATGCCGCCGGCGGCCGGCGTGCCGCCCGAGAAAAAATTGAACCTGATATTGCTCCACGGCCCGCCACTGGGCGTGGTGAACCCTTGCCCAACGTAGGCGCCTCCGGTTGACGGCCCGCCGGCGGTGTATTGCACGATAGTCGTACACGATACCGTCGCCGTCGCAGTCGGCGTGGCGGTTTCGGTCGCGGTCGGAGTTGCCGTTAAGGTGACCGTTGGCGTCGCGGTGACGGTCGGAGTTGCCGTGGCAGTGAGCGTCGCAGTTGCTGTCGCGGTTGCCGTGGCGGTTGTGGTCGCGGTCGCAGTGGCGGTCACCGTTGCAGTTGCGGTAGCTGTCGCTGTTGCAGTTGCGGTGGCCGTGGGGCGGGTGCCGAGCGCGGCGATTCCGCGCGGCGCGAGCAGTCCCGTGTCGCCGCCCGCGATTACCGCCGCCGGGGAAGTGTTCCCATTAGCCCACGCATAGTAAATCGCCACGTCGCCCGGATCGGCGAAGCTCGTCACGTACATCGTCCCGCCCGAATCGACCGCGATCCCCGCAAGGTCGTTCAACTCCGCGTCCGGCCCGCCAATCGTTTTGATTGGCGCGGGATCGAGATTGCCGGTCTGGCCGCCAAGCGGCGCGTAGATCGCGATGCATCCGCTGGTGGATGGCCCGCAACTGTTGTTCACCACGTAAATCTGTCCGTTGGAGTCGATCGCAATCCCCGACGGCTGCCCCAATTGAGTGGCCGGGCCGGTA
>JBOHWK010000164.1:0-6189 GCA_050736715.1 Binataceae bacterium (SeqCode)
GCCCTACCCTGCCCCGCAGTTGATGCAATTGCGCGAGGCCGTAACGATCGGCGCCGTCGATCGCCATAATCGACGCTTCCGCCACGTCGATCCCGACCTCGATGACCGTGGTGCAGACCAGCACGTCGAGCGCACCATCGCGAAATTCGCGCATCGCGGTGTCCTTTTCATTCGGACGCATCCGCCCATGCATCGCGCCGATTCTTGCGCCCTTCAATGAACCACTCGCGAGCCGCGCGGCCGTTGCCGCGACCGAGCGCGCGTCGGCATCGCCACCCTCGATCAGCGGCACAACGTAATAGGCGCGCCCGCCCGAATTGATTTCGGCGCGCATCAGAGCGTGAACGCGTGCGGCCTCGTCTTCCCGATATGTTTCGGTGACAATTGGTGTGCGGCCGGGCGGCATTTCGTCGAGGAACGAAACGTCCAGGTTCGCGAACAGGCTCATCGCCAGCGTCCGCGGAATCGGCGTCGCCGTCATCATCAGCAGGTTTGCGCGCGGACCGAGCGCCTTCATCTTTGCGCGATCGAACACGCCGAAGCGATGCTGCTCGTCGATGACGCCAAGTCCCAGTTCGCGGAAGTGCACGGCCTCCTGAATCAGCGCGTGCGTGCCGAACACCATTGGAATCGCGCCGTTCGCAATCGTGCGCAAAAGATGGGCCCGCGCGGCGCCGGTGACACGGCCCGTGAGGCACGCGCTCACGACGCCGAGGTGCGAGCACATCCGCTCGAACGAGCGCGCGTGCTGTTCCGCGAGCAGTTCGGTCGGCGCCATCATCGCCGCCTGATAGCCGCGTTCGATTGCGCGCAATGCCGCCCAGAACGCGACGACGGTCTTGCCGCTGCCGACATCGCCCATCAGCATCCGGTTCATCTGTCCTTCATGCGAAAGACCCGCGCCGATCTCATCGATTGCGCCGCGCTGCCCGCGCGTCAGATCGAATGGGAGCGAGTTCAGGAATTTCCCGGCCAGCGCGCCCGCGCCGCCGAGCGCGATTCCGGGCCGGCGGGCCGCGCGCTCCCGCTCGCGCGCGAGTGCCAGCTCGAAGGCGAACAGTTCATCGAAGGCGAGCGCATGATGGCCCGGCGAGGTTCCCGCATTGAGCGCGGCCACGCCGGCGTCGGCGGGGGGATCGTGAAGATATGCGAGCGCATCGCGCGGCCGCATCGTCGCGCCGAGCAGCGCGTCCGGGATTGCGCCTTGAATCGACGGACCCGCTTCATCCATCGAACGCTTCACGATCGACGCGAAAAGCCGCTGGCCGACGATCGCCGGCACGCGATAGACGGGACGCACGGGCGGCGGCGGCCCATTATCGAGGACGTGCAATTCCGGCTGGGCGATTTCGATGTCGCCATCGCGCCCCTCGGTGACGCGGCCACGCGCGAGCACGCGCACATTCCCCGGAAGATTCCCGCGCATATAGGCGGGCAGGTTAAACCACACGAGGCGAATCCTGCGCCCGCCGATGTCGAGCCACGCGGAAGCCAGCCGGCGCCATCGCGCGGCGCGCATCGGGCGCTCGGAGACTTTGCCGAGTTCGCCCTCGACTACGGCGACGATGCCCGGCTTTAATTCATCGAGCGGCGTGCGCTCGCGCCAATCCTGATAGCGGGCGGGAAGATGCAAAATGATGTCGCCCGCAGTGGCGAGTCCGCGCGCTTCGAGCGCCGCCGCGCGCTTCGGTCCGATACCCGCGATCGCGGCGACAGGAGTATCGGGCCCGATCCGATTGGCGGCCCGCACCGCCGTGGCGTCCGTCATGCTGGCCTCGTTAATCTCATAAACCCCGCCCTTTCTCAGGTTGCGGAAAAACGGTCGATTAGCAAGAACCTGGCGCCCTTTCAGCGAAGGGCGGCGCGAGCGCCGCGTTGCGCGTTCTTACCGGATTGAGGCCGCGGCGGCGCAGGTGAACATCCAACCGGCCCGGGCCACTCCACGATGGCGAGTCTTGCGCATCCCGCCGGCGGTTCGGCCGTGCCGACGGGCTGGGTCAGCCGGGTGTTGACCGCCAAGCCGTGTCGATTGTCCATCGGCAAATGGCCCACGTAGCGGAGTTTGGCCTCCTTGCCGGCCAGCCGCGCCTCCGGCTCGACCCAGGAGAACACGGGAACGTCCTCCGGCGGCATATCGCTCAGAGGGATATTGCTTCCGCACCTCCGAAAGCCGTTGAGAAATCGGACTACTCCGGCCTTGTCCGGATGCCGAGTCCATCTATTCGATTCAGTCCACGGAATATCGGCAATATCCGCACCGGGCGCGCCGGCCACAGTAACCCTGACCAGCGCTATGGCGGTGAAAACCGGCGCCGCGAAGCTCCTCGGTTTTGTCATGTATTCACGCAAATTTTAGCGGCTTGGCTACCTGCGGGCAATTCTTCATCCCCAAGTAATCTCCGCCTCATGCCGTCGCGTCACGGGGCGGTGTGGTCACGAGCGGAAGACGTCGGCCGGCATTTCGCGCGCCGCTTGGCGGGCCGGATAGAGCGTCGCGAGCAGGCAGAGTACGATCGACGCCAGCGCGACGAGCGCGAAGCTCGACGGATCGGCGGAGATCGGCACGGTCGAGATGCCGTAAATTTGCCGCGGGATATGGATGAAATGGTAGTGCGCGAGCGCGAAGCATCCGAGCGCCCCCGCGAGCAGCCCCGCCGCCGTGCCGATCGCGCCGACGATTAGCCCCTTCAGCACGAAAATGGTCCGGATGCCGCGGCGCGTCGCGCCCATCGCGATCAGCACCGCGATGTCCTTGCGCTTCTCCATTACGATCATGATTAAGGCCGCGACCAGATTGAACGCCGCCACGCCGATCAGGAGCGTCAGCACGAACGCATAGACGCGCCGCAACAATGCGAATCCCGCCGCGGCCGATTCGTTGTAATCGATCCAATTGCGCACCATGAACGGCGCGGGAAAAAGCTTTTGCAATGCCGCCGTCACGGCAAGCGTCTCGTCGCGGCTGAAATGAGCCAGATGGACGTCGATTCCGTCGGCATTGCCGGGCCGGCCGAAAAAATCCTGCGCGCGCGGCAGGCCCATGAATACCATGTTGGCATCGATATAGTTCATTCCCGAATCGAAAATCGCGCCGATTGCGAATTCGCCGGTGCGCGTCGAGAGGGAACCGTCCGGCATCACGATTGGCGCGACCAGCCGCACCGCGTCGCCCGGCTTGGCTTTGATTCGACGGGCCAGCGTGATGCCGATCGCGATTCCGTACTTAGGCGGCGCCGGCGTCGCGCCGCCGGCCGCGTAATCGCGTGCGAGGTCCGCGAGCTGGCCTTTGACAATGTACTTGCCCCATTCGCCGCGCACGATCGGGTTAGCCGATTCGATTCCGCGCACCACGACGCCGCCCGCGCCGCGCCCGGAACTGAGCATCCCCTGGCCGACGATATAGGCATCGGAGCCGGCCACCCCGCGTACCTTTGCGGCCTTCGCCTGAATCGCGGCATAATCGGAAATCGAACCGGCCGCATTCAGGATTTGGACCTGCGGGCTGAGCGCCAGCACGCGCTTCTCGATGCTTTGCTGGAAGCCGCTCATCACCGCAAGCGTGATCGTCAGGGCGGCCACGCCGATCGCCACCCCTACGGCGGTGAAGATCGTGGTGATCGAGATGAAGGCGTCCTTGCGGCGCGCGCGCAAGTAGCGCAGCGCAATTCTCAGTTCATATCGCATCGAAAGTCTTGCGGAATCAGAATATCACTTGTTCTTGCTTGAGTTGCTCGATTTCATCCTTGGACAGGCCGAGCAGTCCGCCGAAGACCTCGTCGTTATGCTGGCCGAGCGTCGGTGCGGGCGAGCGCAATTCGCCCGGCGTGCGGCTCATCCGATGTTCCAACCCCTCGTAAGGCGAGGGCCCCATCGCGGGATGGTCGAGCCAGTGCCAGAAGCCGAACGCTTCGAGATTCTCGTCGTCGTGAATGTCGATGCAATTCTCGACCGGATACGCGGCGATGCCGGCCGCCTGCAGTTTGCCGGTTAGCTCGCGGACCTCGTGCCCGCGCGTGAGCGAGCCGGTGAATTCGTCAAGCGCCGGTGCGTTTGCGATGCGCCCGGCGGCATCCGCAAAGCGCGGGTCGGCGCAACTCGCACCCAGCGCCGCGAGCATCGCGGTCCATTCGGTGTCGTTGGCAACCGCGATCGCGATCCAGCGTTCGGCATCGCTCTCATCGGCGCATCGGTAGGCGCCATGCGGCGCGTAGCGATCGGAGGCGTTGGCGCGCGGCCCGGCAATCCGGCCGCTCGCAAAATAGTCAATCAATGCCGGCGCAAGATTTTGCATCGCGGCCTCGTATTGCGACATGTCGATGTATTGCCCTTCTCCCGTGCGGCGGCGGTAATCGAGCGCGGCGAGCAACGCGCAAGCGGCGAAGCGCGGCGCGATGAAATCGGTATAGGCGCCGTACGGCGGTGTACACGATCCGGGACCGTAGCCGGAGATGTAATAAAATCCCGACAGCGCCGCCATCAACTGCCCGAACCCCGGATACATCGCGTTCGGGCCGGTCTGCCCCTGCATACAGGTGGATAGCATAATGAGGTCCGGCTTGATCGCGCGCAACTGCTCGTAATCGAGTTCCCAGTTGCGCATCGCCTTGGGCGTAAAGCTCTCGGTCACGATATCGGCCCACGGAACGAGCCGCCGCGCGAGTTCGCGCGCCTTCGGTTTGCCCAGGTCGAGGGTGATGCTCTTCTTCGAGGTATTGTAACTCGCGAAGAACTGGCTCTGATTGATTCCGGGCGTCGCGTCCTTCCACGGCGGGCCGATTCGCAGCACGTCGGGACGCGCCGCCGATTCGACGCGAATGACTTCCGCGCCATTGTCGGCCAGATACTTCGTCGCGATCGGGCCGACTCCGACCCATGCGAAGTCGAGAACGTGAACGCCTTCCAATGCAAAGCGGGACATTCAGATCGCTCCGCTCCGGCGCAGTTCTTCGATTCGCCGCGGTTCAATGCCCAACAGCCCGTGGTAGATTTCATCGTTGTGCTCGCCGATTCGCGGCGCGCGCGACGTGCCGCCGATCGGCGTTGCGCTCAACTTCGCAAACGGCCCCGGAAAGGTGAGCGGGCGGCCGATCGTGTCGTGCGGGACATTAATCCAGAAATCGCGCGCCTTCAATTGTTCGTCCACCGCGATGTCCGCCGCCGTCGCGACGGGGGCGAGCAGAATCCGCCGCTTCAACGCTTCTGCGTAAATCTCGCGCTTGGTCATCGTGCGGAGGAATTTCCCGACCGCGTTTTCCAGTTCCACGATTTCGCGGCGATCGTTATCGGTCAATGCCATGAAGAGCCCCGGCACCCACGCGGTCCAATCCTTCGCGCGCATCCACTCCGAGGCGCAACCGTGCTCGCCCATCCATTCGATCAGTGCGCGCGTCGAGGGCGCGAACATCATCCCGCCCGCGACCAGAATCGAAATGTGCCCGTCCCTGCATTCGTAAACCATCCTGCGCTCCGCTCCCACCGATCCGGCGTAAGCGCCCGTGCGCGCCAGATAATTTCCGTGCAGCAGCGGCATCGCCTGTTCGTTCATCAGCGTCCATACGATACAGGCCTGCATATTGACCACGATCTTTTGCCCGAGGCCGTCAATCTGCCGCGGGTAATGCGCGAGCAGTGACGCGGCCGCCGCTTCGCCTCCGGCGTGCAATCCCGCCTGCGGCAGGCTCATTTGGAGGGGCGGCTTGCCCGGCTCGCCCATCAGGTACATCGCGCCGCCTGCCGCCCACGAAACGATGTCGGCCCACTTATAATCCCTGCCCGGGCCGGTGTCGCCGAACGGCGTAATCGACGTGTAGATGAGGCGCGGATTGCGCGCCGCAAGCGCATCGTAGCCAAGCCCGATCGAGTCAAGCTGGCCGGCTTGGTGCGATTCGACGAGGAAGTCCGACTTCGCCGCGAGGTCCGCGGCGAGCGCGCGTCCGGCGGCGTCATCGAGGTTCGCGGTGACCGATTTCTTGCCCGCATTGTACGCGATCGAATAGAGCGAGCGGTCGGGACCGGCGCAATCTTCCAAGAATGGCGGAATCGTCCGCGTCGAACATCCCGCGCGCGGCTCGATCTTGATCACCTCCGCGCCAAGGTCGGCAAAGATTTTCCCGCACAATGCGCCCCGCTCATCGGCGAGATCGAGCATTCGGAACCCGTTGAGTAGTTTCGACGGCATCGGGTTAGAAG
>JBOHWK010000165.1:0-7064 GCA_050736715.1 Binataceae bacterium (SeqCode)
GCCCTGGGCTAACATCCTTCGGCGCTTTCAGCGCCGAGTGCGGCTTGGCAAACCGCCGGAAGCGGGCCTTGCCTTGAGTCCGCCGAAAGCGGGATATTTGTCCGTAGGGCTTCAGATGCCGGGGGAATTTTACCTCAGCCCTGCACCTGAGAAACTGGTAGCTGCGCGCGCTGTTAGGAATTTTCTGTGAAGCTGCCGCCACAACTCTTTAGGTACCGCCCTTTTGACATTCCGACCGAAAAATGCCTCAAGTGCGGCGAAGCGGCGGACTCATCGGGACGAGATCAACGCGAACGGGTTTGTTTCGCCGAGACTCGGCTATATGCTCCATCCCGAACGCAGTTCAACGATCCGTTCGATTGTCTGGCCCTATCATTTGACCATATTCCAAAGGCCGATCTTGAGGCCTTCATTGACAAGATGACGGAACAGGCGTTTACGGAAATGTCTCCTGTCGCACGCCAAGCAAAGGCCCAGGAATTGAAGCGGTATTCGGCCAGCGACCTACAACGGACAAGTCAAGAAATGGCCGATTACCTGGGAATTCTTTCATTTTCGACTAAGCCAGATAATTTGCTGATGTGGTCTCATTATGCCAACAGCCACAAAGGATTCTGTCTTGAATTCGATACTCAATATGAACCATTTGACAAAGCGTGGCCTGTCGCCTATTCGTTGCGTCGTCCGAAATACGAGCTATCCACCGATAGTCTGAAAAACGCGCAGCACCTTGTCCTTACAAAATCTCTGGACTGGGCTTACGAGGATGAATGGAGAGTGGTACTCCCGAAAGGCGGTGAGAAATATGCTTTTCCGCCCATAGCCCTGAAGGGTGTTATTTTTGGGGATGCGATGTCGGCATCGAGTAAGAATAAGATTAGAGAATGGATCAACGAAGGCCCTTGCAGTCCTGCCGTTTACCAAGCGAAGTGCACTACCGGCGATTTCGGCTTGGACATCGAACCCGAGCCATGAAACGGCGACGGCGGTCTATTGATGCTTGCGCTGTTCCAAGCCGTGCCACACCCTGACGATTACGACTCCGCCAGCAGGCTCTTCCAGCCGATAGCGCAAGACGTAACCGCGAGCGCCAAAGGGGATGAACAGGTCGCGAAACCCGGGCGGGTCTTCGACCGGTTTGCCGGCCTCCGGATGCTGCTCAAGGATTTTGACCCCAGCGAGGATTTGAAGCGCGGCGCGCCGGGCGGCATCCGGGTTCTTGGGCTGGATAAAGCGCCTTAACCGTTGCAGATCGGCCACCGCTTCCGGCAGCCAGATCAGGCGCCCGCGCGGGGGCATTGGCCCTCTTGTTCAGTGCCCCAGCTTTCGAGCCATGCTTTGACCGCGCCATTGCCGACGTGATCGCCGGTGGCCTCGTAACGTTCCCATCGCTCAAGCGTTTCGCGCTTAACCCGCTCGGAATCCTCTTCCTGTTCGAGATAGCGGCCAATCGCCTCTTTCATTAGCCAATGCTGGGAGCGCTGCTTGAGCCGGCTGAGCGATTTCAATCGCGACCGGGTGCGGCTGTCGAGCTTGATGCCGGTGGTCGTGGCGCCATTGCGTGCCATGCACGCCTAGGTTGCACTTGTTGCAACCGGATGTAAAGAAGCGGCGCAGCCGGGTAGTGTCCGAATCCAACGTTCACTAGTTGTCCGCGCGCCAACGGCGCGCAGCATATTAGCCCAAGGCAACGCCCTGGGTTCGCACAAACCAAAAACGTTTCCGCCCTGTAAGGGCGGAGGGATTCCCCGCGCCCCTCCAGGGCGCGCTGTGTAAAATGCATCCTTGATCCCAGGGCGTTGCCCTGGGCTAACATCCTTCGGCGCTTTCAGCGCCGAGTTCGATTTAGGACACTACCCACAGCCATTCATGCGGCGGAGCGGGGTACGGCTTCGCCGTCCGAAAACAACGCCTCGACAAATTCCCCGGCGTCGAATTCGCGCAAGTCCTCGATCCTTTCGCCCAAGCCGACGAATCGAACCGGGATTTTCAGTTGCTCGGCGATCGCCACCACGATGCCGCCTTTGGCGGTGCTGTCGAGCTTTGCCAGCACCACGCCCGTGAGCGGGACGGCGGCGCCAAAAATTTTCGCCTGGCTGAGCGCATTCTGCCCGGTGTTCGCGTCGAGCACGAGCCAAGTTTCGTGGGGCGCGCCGGGAACCTCGCGGCCGGCGACGCGGGCGATTTTCTTAAGCTCCTCCATCAGATTGGATTTCGTCTGCAATCGTCCCGCTGTGTCGATTATGACCGCGCCCGCTTTGCGCGCGACGGCCGCCTTGACGGCATCGAAGGCAACCGCGGCGGGATCGGAGCCTTGCGCCTGCTTGATAATCGTGGCTCCGGCGCGATCGCACCAGGTTTCCAACTGCTCGATTGCGGCGGCGCGGAACGTATCGGCCGCCGCGACGATAACCGCGCCGCGCTCGGCCTTGAGGCGGGCGGCGAGCTTCGCGGTGGTGGTGGTTTTTCCCGCGCCGTTGACTCCAACCATCATGATTACCAGCGGCGCATCGCCGGGATCGGCGGGTTTGCGTTCGGCCGAGGCGAGAATCGCCGCGATTTCCGCTTTGAGCGCATCGCGGATCGCATCGGGGCGGCTGTCATTGCCGATTCGGGCGCGCGCGCCCGCTGCGATTCTAAGTGCGGCCTCGACGCCAACGTCGGCGGCGATTAGCGCCTCCTCGAGCGCCGCGTAAATTTCATCGAGCTTTGCGCTTCCGTTGATCGCCGCGCGGATGCGCCCCAGAAAATTCTCCCGCGTCTTGCGCAACCCCAGTCCGATTCTGACTGGAGCGGCCTCCGGTACGGCGGTTTTCTCCGGCGGCGCCGTGAGCGTTTCGGCTGGAGGCTCTGCCTCGGCTGCCGGACGAGCGCGCCGCGCTGGCCGGGCTTTGCGCAGGCTCCATTGGATCAGGATTCCGATGAAGATCAGCGTTCCGCCGGCGGCGAGAGCGATCGCTATAGCGATGACGATTTGGATATTTTGCACGGTTGCGGAGCTTATCCCAGAAACCCCTCCCCTAGCCCCTCCCCCTTCAGGAGAGGGGAACCTTCGGATTAACGTTCCCCCTTCCCAGAAGGGGAAGGGGGACAGGGGGTTAGGTCGATCATTTCGAGGATAACAGCCGCGGCCGTGCGCGCAAACCGTTGTCTCCCGGATGGTCCGGCGCTTGATGCGCACCCGCGGACGAATGCGGTATAAGTCGCGATAAGGAGAATCGCAATGGGCAAGCTGACGGGCAAAGTGGCGATCGTGACCGGCGCAAGCCGCGGCATCGGCAAGGCAATCGCGGAACTGTTCGCCGCGGAAGGCGCGAAGGTCGTCTGCTCCGCGCGGACCATCAAAGAGGGCGAGCATCCGCTGGAAGGCTCACTCGAAACCACCGTGGCGGAAATCACCAAGGCGGGTGGAACGGCCGCCGCCGCCGCATGCGATGTGTCGTCGGAGGAAAACTGCGAACGGCTGGTGGCCGAAACGAAGCGGCTATTCGGACCGTGCGACGTGCTCGTGAATAATGCGGCGCTCACCTATTTCATCCCGGTGAAGGATTTTCCGCCCAAAAAATGGATGCGCTCGTTCGCGGTAAATCTGCACGGCCCCTTCATGCTGAGCCATCTCGTGCTGCCGGACATGATTGCGCGGCACTCCGGCGCAATCGTGAACATTTCGTCGGGTGCGGCGATCGGTCCCGGCCGCGGCCCATACAAAGCGGCGACAATTTTTCGCGGCGGGGTCTGTTACGGCGCGGAGAAGGCCGCGCTCGAACGCTTCACGCAGGGTCTCGCCGAAGAAGTGTACGAATACGGAATCTCGGTCACTTGCGCCTCGCCCTCGCAGGTGGTGCCGACGCCGGGCACGGTGCATCACCGATTGGTCCGCGGGATGAACGACCCGGCGGGCGAGCCGCCGAGCTACATGGCGCAAGCGGCGCTGATTCTCGCCAGCGAACCGATCGACAAAGTGACCGGATTAGTCACCTACAGCCAGCCGCTGTTGAAGCAATACGGGCTAATCGAAAAGGGCGCCGGAATCGGATTCGACCGCAAGGGCAGCGGCTACAGCATGATCTGAATTATTCAAGAGATTGCCGCGTTTCCAGCGGCATCTACTGCGTGCGAATTTGAGCCGCAATGGCGGCGGCTTGGGCCGGTGTGAATTCCATTTCCATATAAGTGCGCTGGCTTGGGGATGGCGTTGGCACGTAGGATGAGAGTAAATCCTTCGGATAGGGAAAGTAGATATGTAGCGCCGCGTTGCGATAGTGGGCGATGATCGGTTGAAGATCCGAGTATGCACCTAATTCCACGATTTTGACATTGCCATCGCGAGTTCCACCGAGCCATGCGCCGCCGTACAAATAGCCTCTTGAACCGGGGGGTGCCGTTTGCGGCCGGAGAGTATATGGGTCAACGGTCGATCCGACGAACCAGTAAGTTTTCAACAATCCGTGCCGGACCGCCTCAAACGGTGTCAATTTCCTAACATCGCGTCCGGCGGTAACCCACTTTCCCGCGGCAACCAGAAGGGTGTCAGCCGCGGTCGAAGCTGCCAGCCGCCGCATCTGGAACGCTGTGACCTGCCGAAATTGCTGTATTGCGGAAGGAAGAATCCGAAAAACCGTTACGCCGCCGGCGGCATACCGATCTGGAGCGAATTTTGAAAAAAGCGCGTCCCATGATTTCGCGGCCGGTTCGTTATCGGCTACCACGGCCGCATCGACTTGATGATGCGCCAAAAAAGCGCCCAATTGCTCGGCGGCGTCCGGCAGAAAAGTCGCCTCATCGAATGCATGGAATATGGGCCACCGGCTAAATTCCTCCGGATGAGGACCTGTATATCCGCCAACCATTCGGAAATACATCCCGGTCTCGGCCTGCCAGAGCATGCTATTGCCGTGAAAGCCAAATGGCAGCACCATGACGTTTTCACCCGGCCGTAAGTAATTTCGGTAAATTCCCCGCGCGAAAAAGGCCGGTGAACCGGCCGGGAACACCGGTTGGTGAGAAAGCGGCGGCAAGAAAACCACGGCGACGATCGCCGCCAGAACGCCGTTGAACGCCTTGCTCAAGCGGTTCGAGGAGAACCATAGCGCCGCCATGATCGCAAGCAAAAGATACTCGTACGTCGCGAAGCCAAGTGGAGACGTCTTGTCGATTAGAGGTAGTGCTCGAACGATCCCGGCCGGCATGATCAACGTGATGCCGACGATATGGAAGCGGGGTCCCCCCATGAATAGCGCGATTGCGATAAGGGAAGCGATCAGGGTTTTGCCGGCCGGGCTACGGCGTTCACGCCATCCATAGGCCGTCGCTATCGCCAGTAACAGCAGGTTGGCCGGCCGTAGAAACATCAGGTCGCCTAAACTGAGTATCCCGGCCAAATACGGATATATCTCTCCGCCTGTCAAGCCCGAAGTGTAGAGCCAAATGATCTCTGGGGTGAGTACAACCGCGGCGATCATGTAGGCGTATAATATCGAAAGCGCCGCCTCGATCACTCGGCCTGCTATCTCAGTCGGTGAGAATAGCCAGTAGAAGGTTAATGCCATCGCGGCGAACATTGTCGTCGTTGCAAATACTTCCGTGGAAATCAGAAATTGCGCAACCAGAATTGCCGCGATCTCGCAAACGAGCACGCGAGTCGCGACTCCCTCCCGAATTGCGCGAGCGACGGTGAGGACAGCAAGTGGCACAAGAAAGACCATGGTCACATGCAGATGGCCAGAAAGTGTTTCGTTCACCAGACGGGGCGAGAAGCCAAAGATATAGCCCCCAAATAGGGAACACCACCAATTTCCGGAAAAGTAGCGACAGAGCAAGAACGCACTCCATGCCGCGAGCGGCGGTGCGAACAGGCACAGGACGTTGAAGGCCGCAACCGGTCCAAAGCTCGCGGTGACCGGCCACGCAAGGAGGCTGAGCAGGGGGACTGACGTTGTTCAAGTCAGATTTATACCGATTGGAGCCCAAATAAATCTGGTGTAAAACGGATTCAGCCGATGGATCAACGCATACGGCCACCAGACCAGGTTCCACATAAACAGGGAGGGGTCGGCACCTGGAACACGCACGAAGTCATCGAAGTGGCCAAGCAGCGGCAAGCCGAAGATCAGGAACGAAAGTCCAAAATACATGGTAAAAGCCAACAGGCCGCTTGGGTCGCTGAATTCTTGACCGCGGGTACACTCAGCCGGGCTTTTCATGGTGATTGGGGCGAATTCCTATAGCGAAGGCTACGGGTGAAATTGTGCGGCAATTGCCGCAACTTGGGCTCGATTAAACTCCATCTCCAGGAAGGACCACTGACTTGGCGGGGGAACGGGCGTTCCGCGCGCCGGCAGATCATGGGGGTATGGAAAGTAAATGTGCGCCGCGGTGTTACGGTAGCGTTCGATGGTTGGTTCGAGATCGGCGTAGGAACCGTACACTCCCAAGATTCGCAAGTCCATCTTTGGTCCCACCGAGACCGATCCCGCAAAACCAGTGGCTATTTGGGACATCGGCCTTGTCGTTTGTGCCATTGAAATAGTCGATAGTGGGGCCTACACACCACGATTTCTTGATATATCCATGCTGCAGCGCCTCGAATGGAGTCAGGTTTCTCAGTTGATTCCCAGCGGAGAGCCACTGGGCGGCCGCGCGCAGGAGGCCGCCGATCGCGGCCGCAGCGGCCCGCTGGCGCATCTCGTCCGCTGGAGAGCGCAATGGTAGGAAAATCGGCATCGAACGAACCCTTGCCACCGATGATGCGAATCGTTGAACCACGAGGCAGTAATTCTGCCATCGTGCGCAAAATCGCTGTGGGAACATCGTATGGATCCATGATGTCAACTGAAGTTGGTCTGAGCGGGGTCGTAACCGAGCGCAGCAAGCGTTGGAGAGCCGCACGGCCACTTTGTGCGGGATCCGGTTCACGATAGCGTGGGTCGAGAACGATATCTAGCAGGGTGCGGAAAAATGATCGCTTTTCGCTCCGCACCGAGGTAGATAGATAGGTGACCGTTGTGGGTTGAGGAGGAAGCGGGGATGCGCGGGACGGACGAGCAGCAGAGCGGGATGTTCAG
>JBOHWK010000166.1:0-55549 GCA_050736715.1 Binataceae bacterium (SeqCode)
GACGCGTGACTGAATGCCGTTGCCGCGAAGGCCGCCGCGGCGAGGAGCGCGATGCTCGGGACTCCGATACGGGACTGTTTCATTAGCCGGCCTCCTAAATGAAGGTTTTGCTGCCAACGTACCCACCCGATGCCCGTGCTATAGCATCGTTAATTTACCGATTATCGCATATTTCGACTTAATACAAGGATGCCGCGCGGCGATTTATTCGTAATCTTCGGGCGGGCGGGTCATTGCGTGGTAAACTTCCGGCTCCGCCTCCCGCTTCGGTTCCGGCTTGGGCGCTTCCTCAGGTTGCGCCGCGGGCTGCCGGGCCGCGGCGTGAGGCACAACCGGCGCCCTGAAGCCCTGCTGCATTCGCATCAGGATTTGGCGCCGGACGATCAAGGCGAATCGCGCCAGAATCACGATCGCCAGCAGAATTATCAGGCGGCCGAACCAATCTCCCCATCCCCGCGAATACAAGGTGGCGCCGTTGCCCAACCGCAGATTCGCGACCGCAACGGCACCGATGGCGCGGCCGCTTGCGGTGCCTGTGGCGATGCCGCGCCCGTGCAAATCGGTCGCGAGAACGACACCCCCGCGGCCGGAACTGGCAACGGCGAACCCGCCTTCAACCCCGCCGACGCGCACCATCTCCCGATGGATGGCCGCAGTGTTTCCCGGCCATCCCCAAGCCGGCGCGAGCACCAGCTTCACGCCGACCGCGGAAAGCTCGCGCACGGTGTCGGGAAAATCGAGATCGCTCGCGACTACCACCGCGGTTTTCCCCCATGGCGGATCGACGATCAGAACTCGGTGTCCCCGTTCATAGCCGAGTTCGAGATTCGGCTTTAGGTGATGTTCCTCGTAAGAAAAAATTCGGCCGTCGGGAGCGAAAAGCCGCACGATATTTCGCATCGGCTTGCGATCGATATGATCGAAGCCGGCCGCCAGCCATACCCGCGACATGCTCGCGATATCCCGGAAGCCTTGCTCGACATCAAGCTGGTACCGCGGCGTGACCGCGACGACCTTTTCGGGCAGGACAACGGCTTGTGCGCCCTGATCCGCCGCCTCTCGCACCAACTTGGCATAGCGGTCAACCAAATCGACGGCGGCCGGGATGTTGCCCGGTTTGGCGCCTTCGCTCTGTTCATCCAGCGCGACCATCCCGATCCGCGCCCCACCCGCTTTGAGCGGGGAAAACAGCTGAATCGTTCCGGCGATTACCGCAATCCCGATTATGGCGCCGCTCGCGATTAGCGGCGCGAGCCAGTTCATATGCCATTGCCGCCGGTACCAGGCCACCGCCAGGCAGGAAGGAACCAGCCACGCGATAAAGGTGATGCCGTCCGCGCCGAGCATTGCGGCAACCTCGGTTAACGGCGCGAAGCCTGCCATCAGATAGGCGGGGTCGCCCCAAGTGCCGTAAGGCGAAATGCCGCCGGCCGCAAAAAAGAATGCGGTGACTATCGTGGGAAAGGTCAGCGACGCAAGAATTCCTGACCAGCGCTTGGTGGCTTCGGCCGCCGCGGCGGCCGCGGTGGCAAAAACGGCCGCACCCACCAACTGCCCCGCCAGCAACATCGCCGGGGGCATCAACCGGCCTTCCGCGTACCAGAAGGCGCCGCCCGCGAATAAATAGGCCAGGAAGGCGAACTGCGCGGCGGCTGGCGTCGAAACTTCGGGCGCGAGGGCCAAAACCGGCAGCGGCGCCAGAATGCCGCAGATCCATAGCATCGGGAACGCGGTCGAGAGCGCCAGCAGGATCGCGGTGATCGCCGCGGCGGCCGCATAAGTGGTTTCCTTGCGGCTGGTGACGCGCCGGCCTGGCGCCCAAATCCGAGTTGGGCGCGGCGGAGTTCCTCCGCCGGCCTGGTTTCGTACAGCGTTTGCCGAAGATGCCATCGTGTCAACTTATAGCCGCGGCCGCACCGGCGTTGGGGCCGATTACGCGGAAGAGCGCCGGTTCACGGCCTGGACCGCCGACCCGTATCGCAGGCTGCCGGTAATGTAGCACATCGTTTAGTATTGCGCGGTTCGCTAAATTCCCTCCGCCTGGAACAAGTCGGTGGTAAGATATCGTTCCCCGGTATCGAAAAAGACCGTGACTACAATTTTGCCCTTGCCGAGCCGTTTTGCAATCGCCAGCGCCGCGCAACAATTGGCGCCCGATGAAATCCCGGCCAGCAGCCCCTCCTCGCGCGCGAGCCGCCGCGAGTAGAGCGTGGCGTCCTCGTCCGCAACCGGGATGACTTCGTCATAAACTTTGGTGTCGAGGTTTTTGGGAATGAAGCCGGCGCCGATGCCCTGAATCTTGTGGTAGCCCGGTTCGCCGCCCGACAGCACCGGGGAATTTTTCGGCTCGACCGCCACGATTCGAACCGGATTTTTCAGGTGTTCGCGCAGATAATGGCCAACGCCGGTGATCGTGCCGCCGGTGCCGACGCCTGCCACGAAGGCGTCGATGCGCGGCAATTGCTCCAGCAGTTCGGGGCCGGTGGTGAGGTAATGCACGGCGGGATTGGCCGAATTGTTGAACTGCTGCGGCATAAAGTAGCCGGGGTGGTCGCGGCAGAGTTCCTCCGCCTTGGCGATCGCACCATGCATCCCGCGCGTGTCGGGCGTCAGCACCAGTTGCGCGCCGTAGGCTGCGAGCAGCGAGCGGCGCTCCTCGCTCATCGTGTCGGGCATCGTCAGGATAAGCTGGTAGCCCTTGACCGCCGCCACCATCGCCAGTCCAATTCCGGTGTTGCCGGAAGTCGGTTCGATAATGGTGGCGCCGGGCTTGAGGCGGCCGTCCTTTTCAGCGGCCTCAACCATCGCAAGGCAGATGCGATCCTTGACGCTACCGCCCGGATTGAGGTTCTCCAGCTTCGCCCAAACTTCCGCGTCGTTATGGCCGGGCAGCCGGTTAAGGCGGACAACGGGCGTGTTTCCAATAAGCTCGAAGGACGATTGTGCGACCGAGATCGGCATGGGCCGCTATTCTAAACGAAAATTGCATCATTTTGCGACAGGCTGACCGGTGACGGCGATGAATTCTCCGGGCCGGGTTCTAATGATATTTCCCGGCGCGCTGGGCGATTTGATTTGCGCCGGACCGGCGCTGGCGGAGATTGCGCGGCGCCATCGCGGCGCGTCCATCGAATTGATGGCGCGGGCGGAACTGGCCAAATTCGCGGCGGGCCGGATGGGCGTGGCGCGCGGGCATTCGATCGATCGGCCCGAAATCGCCGTCTGCTTCAGCGGCCCCGGAACGGACCTGGAACCGGCACGCCAATTCTTCGGAGCGTTTGGGCGAGTTTACTCGTTCTTCGCCGCCGGCGATGCGCACTATCGCAACGCGCTCGAATCCGCAGCCGGAGGTCCGGTTTCATTTCATCCGTTCCGGCCCGACGGACCGGGGCACATCGCGGCGGGCTACCTCCGCTCGATCGGAGCGGACGGCGCGCCGCTCGAAGTCCAAATCGATCCCACGCCGGGCGATTTTTCCGCGGCGGCGCGGGCGTTGGCGGACGCGGGATGCGATCCCGCGCGCACCGTCGTGATTTTTCCCGGCAGCGGCAGCCCGGCAAAGAACTGGCCCGCGGAACGCTTCGTTGAACTGGCGCGGACGCTCGCGCGTTCGCATTGTGCGGTTGCCGTGCTCGGTCCCGCGGAGCTTCGGCTCGAATCACTAATGCGCAAGCGCGGCGTTCCGATTCTTCGAGGCTTGGAATTGGGAACCGTCGCCGCGATCGCGCGGCGCGCGCAATGTTTCGTTGGGAACGATTCGGGCGTATCGCATCTGGCGGCCGCCGCCGGAGCGCAGGGGATGGTAATTTTCGGCCCGACCGATCCGGCGCGATGGGCGCCAATCGGGCGCGTCACGATAATCCGGCGCGACCCGCTCGCCATGCTCGAAGCCGCCGAAGTGGCCGCCGCGATCGCGCGGCGATAGCGAGCTTGTTTCGCAAAATTAGCCTTCAGTAGAGGGATCTGCTCACTCCGGGCCGGATGAGCCGCGTAGCTTGGCGGATCGTTTTCGGATTTCCGCTTGCATCTCGACGGTAACCGCGCCCACCAAACCAGCCAGCCCAGCCAAGGCGGCGCATACCGCAATTGCGGTCTCCCGGTTGAACTTCGCGTGTCGCGCCGCCATGCCCGCGCCTCCCACCACTCGAACCACGGGCGTGGTGATGGCGACCGCCATGATGCATGACCCGAAAACGAGCGAGCCGAGCGCGATGGAGAACAACAGCCACGATTTGCGGGAAAAATAGGCGTACAATTCTCCGGCGGCCAGCGCCGCCGTAAGGACGATCAATCCAAAAAATTCGGCCATTTACGTCTTCCTCCCACCGCTCCCGAGCGCAATCAATCCGACTCGGGCGCTGGCGAAAAATGATACTTGGTGTGCCAGTCCGGCCACAAGCGTTCGCGGCCGTCCCGATTCGCCGCACGCCGGTGAATGCGGGCGCGTTGACTGCAAAAATGGCGTGGCGTAGCTTGAAATTAGCCGCCGGATTTTTGCCGCGAATTCCAATCAGCGATGACCAGCCTGTTTAAGACCACCCTGCTCCTGGGCCTGATGACCGGCCTGTTGATGGCGATCGGCGGACTGTTGGGCGGGTCGCGCGGCGTCGAAATCGCGTTCGTCTTCGCCGCCGTGATGAACTTCGCGAGCTACTGGTTCTCGGACAAGCTTGTGCTACGCGCCTATCATGCACGGGAATTGGATGCGCAATCGGCGCCGGAACTGTACTCGATCGTCAACGAACTCGCGCATTCGGCGAACATCCCGATGCCCCGGCTTTACGAGATCGACACCGATACGCCCAACGCTTTTGCGACCGGGCGCAATCCGAACCACGCCGCCGTCGCGGTCACGCGCGGAATCATGCGCATCTGCAATCGCGAGGAATTAAAGGGCGTGATCGGCCATGAACTCTCGCACGTGATCAATCGCGACATCCTCACCAGTTCGATCGCGGCGACCTTGGCCGGAGCGGTGATGATGATCGGGAGCATGGTGCGATGGGGCGCGCTGTTCGGCGGCTTCGGCCGCGGCGAGGACGAGGAGGGCGGCCTCTTGGGCTTAATCGCTATCGGCCTGCTCGCGCCGATCGCGGCCTCGCTGATCCAGCTCGCGATCTCGCGCACGCGCGAATATCAGGCCGACGCGAGCGGCGCGCGCCTGACGCATCATCCGCTATATCTCGCCAGCGCGCTCCGCAAGCTCGAGGCCGGCAACGAGCAAATTCCGATGGATGCGGGGCCTGCGACCGCGCACCTGTTTATCGTCAATCCGCTCTCCGCCACGGGAATCGCGCGGCTATTCTCGACCCATCCGCCGATCGAGGAGCGGATCGCGCGGCTCGAAAAGATGGCGCCCGGAGGAGGGTAACCGCGATGACTGCCGAGGAATCCGAAAGCAGGGAGCGCGGCTTCAAGGTTCAGGATCGCCGCCGCTTCTCCGCCGAAGGCGAGGTCCGCGCCGAGGCCGGCGAATCCGGCGGCGCGGCCGCCAACCCATCGGAGGCCGCAACGGAGGCCAGTGCGCCGCCGGCGGGCGAACAGCATCCGTCCGCGGAAGAAGCCGCGCTAGAGCCAACCTTTGCCGCGTTCATCTGGAGCCTGTCGGAACAGGCGCTGGCGGCGTTGGGCGAAATGCCGGACCCGGCGACCGGATTGGTCAAGCGTGATTTGCCGGTTGCGCAGCAGATGATCGACATTATCCGGATGCTGCGCGACAAGACGCGGGGCAATCTCGATCGGGACGAACAGGCGATGATCGCGGAGATACTATCGACACTGCAAATTAAGTACGTTGAATTGGCAAGGATCGCGGGCCGGTGAACGGCCCCGTGCCGAGCGGATTAACATGGCACATCGTTGGTTTCGCCCCGAGATAATTTTAGGCGGCGTGATTTTTGTGCTGCTGACCGCGCTTTGCGGAGCACCGCGGCCGGCTTGCGCCGGGGAAGCCGGCCGCTTTTGGACCGAATTACCCGGTGCGGGTCATTTCGCCAAAGCGCAGGCGATGCCGAACTTTGTCGCGCTTGCGGCCAAGCTCTCGCCCGCGGTCGTGAACGTATCGCTCGCGGAAGACGGGCGGTCCGCCGGCAGTTCGGACCCGCCCTTCGATCCGGACAATCCGCATTCGTTCGGAGATTTCGGCGGCCCGGAAAGCGAAAGAAGCCTCGGCTCCGGTTTTATCATCTCCAAGGACGGCTACATCCTGACCGACGCGCACGTCGTCGATGGCCCCGGCAAGGTGACGGTGACGACGCGGGACGGGGAGATCTATGCGGCGCGAATCGCCGGCCGCGACGAGAAAAGCGACCTCGCGCTGATCAAGATCGACCCGCGGCGCGATTTGCCCGTGGCGCCGCTCGGCAACTCCGGCAACGTGCAGGTCGGCCAATGGGTGATCGCGATCGGCAATCCGTTCGGATTCGATCATTCCGTGACCGCCGGAATCGTTAGCGCCAAGGGGCGGTTCGTCGAACACAACTACGACGATTTCATCCAGACCGACACCTCGATCAATCCGGGCAATTCGGGCGGCCCGCTCATCGACCTGCGCGGCGAGGTGGTCGGCGTGAATTCGGCGATCTACACACACACCGGGGGCAGCATGGGAATCGGATTTGCGATCCCGATCGATCTGGCCAAGGAGGAATTGCCGCAACTACGCGCCTTGGGCCGGGTGGAGCGCGGATGGCTCGGCGTGTTCATTCAGCGGCTTACGCCCGAACTGGCGGCATCCTTGGGATTAGTCAGTACACACGGCGCGCTGGTGGCCCAAGTGCTCAAGAACAGCCCCGCCAAAGCCGCGGGGGTCAAGCGCGGAGACGTAATCACCGCGTTTAACGGCGAACCGGTGGACGATTCGCGGGAATTGCCGCTCCTGGTCGGACACGCGGAAATCGGCGGAACGGCGATCGTCACGATTCTCCGGGATGCAAAGACGATCGAACTGCCGGTCACGATCAGGGAATCGCGCGGGGAACAGCTTGCCGCCGCCGAAGACGCGCATCGCGCGAACTTGAAAACCGCGGACTCCCTGGGACTAAAGGTGAAGGATCTGACTCCCAAACTCGCCGATGAATTCGGGCTTGCCTTGCGCAGCGGCGTGGTGATTTCGTCGGTCGCGCCGGGCAGCAGCGCCGACGCGGCCGGCTTGCGCGCGCGCGACGTGATCCTGGAAGTCGATCGCGCGCCGGTTGGAAATTCCGCCGCATACCGGATGCGAATCAAGCGCCGGACTCAAGGCCAATACGTGCTGCTCTGGATCGAGCGCGGTGAGAACAAGCTGTATGTCGCCCTCAAGCCGGAAGCTTAGGCCGGCGCCGGGTGACGAAGACCGCTGAACCGCACTGAACGGCCGGCTCCAGCATGACAGCGGGATTATTCATCGATCCATGAACCAAGCGCGCGAACCGCCGCGCCGGTGAGGCCGGGGGCGGTGGCGCGCGAACTCGAAACTTGCGCCGCCGCCGATGTCCCTGAAACGAATCATAAAATGGCCGCTCATTGCGCTAAGCCTGCTCGTGCTCTTCGCGCTGCCGCCCGCGCTGTGGATATTTTCCAAATATTACGACTCGCTTCAGGCAATCGTCGTCGCGCGCTTTTCCAGTCCCCGCTGGAACATCCCGTCGCGCATCTATTCCGATTCGACGGTCGTCTATCCCGGCCAGAACCTGGACGACTTGGGCTTCTTCCAGCGGCTCGCGCGCCTCAATTACCATCCGGTCGCGCCCGGCCAGGTCACCGAGCGCGGCGAATACAGTTTCGATCGCAAGCGCGGCGCGCTCGTGCTGTTTCTGCACCATTTTCCCTACCCGTACCGCGAATTCGGCGGCGAATTGATCGAACTGCGCCTTAAGGACGATACGGTCGAATCGATGGACAATCCGCTTAGCCGCCAGCCGATCTATTCGCTCGAGCTGGAACCGGAACTGTTGAGCGGCATTTTCGAGGGCCAATGGGAGCAGCGGCGGCTGGTGCGGCTCAGCCAAGTGCCGCCCGCATTTACCGACGCGATCCTCGCGGCGGAAGACCATCGCTTTTACGAACATCACGGCGTCGATCTCCTCCGCATCGTCAAAGCGGCCTGGGTTGACCTGATTTCGCGCCACGTGCGCCAAGGCGGTTCGACGCTTACGCAGCAGTTGATGAAAAATTTCTTCCTGACCAACCAGCGCACCTACCAGCGCAAGATCAAGGAAGCGCTGATGGCCTACATCGCCGAACGCCGCTACAGCAAGGCCGACATCCTGGAGAATTATGTCAATGACATCTATCTGGGCCAGCGCGGCTCGGAAGGCATCTACGGCATCTGGGAGGCGTCGGAATACTATTTCTCCAAGGAGCCGCGCGATCTGGCGATTGGCGAAATGGCGACGATTGCGGGCATGATCCGATCGCCCAACAGCTTAAACCCGCTCCGTCATCCGGCCGCCGCGCGCAAGCGGCGCAACGAAGTGCTCGCCGCGATGCTGGGGGACGGCTACATCAGCAAGCCCGCGTACGATCGGGCCGTTGCCGAGCCGTTCCGTCCGCGCGAGACCTTCGCCGAGAACAACAACGCGCCCTATTTCATCGATTACGTGAAGAAGGAACTCGCCGCGCGCTATCCGCCGGGCGTGCTGAACGGCGAGGGACTCCGGATTTTTACCACGCTCGACGTGCATGAGGAAAAACTCGCCGAGGCCGCGATCGATCGCAACCTGATCGATCTCGAAGGCAAGCATCCCCAACTCCTGCGCCGCGAGAAATCCGAACGGCTCGAATCGTGCCTGGTCGCGGTCGAGCCGCAGAGCGGAAAAATCCGCGCGATGATCGGCGGCCGCGACTACCGCACGAGCCAGTTCAACCGCGTTACGCAATCCCATCGCCAGCCCGGCTCGGTGTTCAAGCCGCTCACCTATCTGGCCGCATTCAACGAGACGCTGACCGGCGGCCCCAATATGTTCCTGCCGACGACCTATATCGAGGATGCGCCGTTCACCTGGGATTACGGCAACATGAGTTGGACGCCCAAAAACTATCGCGATCGCTACTTCGGCCACGTAACGCTTAAGTTTGCGCTTCAGGAATCGCTCGATGCCGCCACCGCGCGCCTGGCATACAGCGTGGGCCTCGATCGCATCCGCGCGATGGCGGCGAAGCTGGGATTCGCCAACTTGCCGCCGTACCCGTCGATCGTATTGGGCGGAATCGAGGTGACGCCGATGCAGGTCGCGCGCGCCTATTCGATAATCGCCGACGGCGGGATGGAGGTGCAGCCGTACGCGGTCACCGCCGTGGCCGATGAGAACGGCAAGGCGATCCAAGGGTACGAGTTGACCGCCCGCCAAGTCCTGTCGCCGCGGCTCGCCTACCTGATGCAATTCATGCTCGAAAACGTCATCAATCATGGCACCGGATACGGCGCCAGACAGATGGGATTCATGCGTCCGGCGGGCGGCAAGACGGGCACCACCAACGATTCCAAGGATGCCTGGTTCGCCGGTTTTACTCCAAATCTGTTGGCCGTCGTATGGACCGGTTTCGACCAGAGGGAAGACCTCGGCCTGACCGGCGCGCAGGCCTCGCTGCCGGCATGGACGGCGTTCATGAAGGCGGCCACGGCGTCGCGGCCGGCGCTCGATTTCACCGTCCCGCCGGGAATCGTCACGGAAATGGTCGATCCGCTCCTGGACTGCAAGGCGACTCCCGAAAGCCCTCTCACGACGATGGGCGCTTTTCCGGTGGGATTGGCGCCCGTCAGTTACTGCACTTATCATGGGGCGCCGGCGGCGATTCCCGCGTCCGAGCATACAATGGGGAGGCGGCCGGGCTTATCCGCCGAACCGAACGATTGATGCCTTCCCGGCCAACCCATTTGATTTTTCTCGCGCTTGCCGCCGGCTTGCTCGCATCGCCGGCGCCGGCTGCCGCGCGCCGCAATGTCACGATCGCATTGGAGGAAGAATCGATCCCCGCAGCCGATTTATCGCCCTCCGCCACGCCAGGCGGCTCGCCATCGCCGTCCCCGGCGGCATCCCCTGCGGCGGTATCGCCTCCGCCCGCCACCAGTCCTTGGCAGCAGGTTCCCGCAATGGCGCCTGCCGTTCCGTTGAAGGAACTCACTCCCGCCGGACAGCCTCCGGCGGCAATCAATTCTCCCGTCGCCGCAAGCACCGCGACCGGCACCGTCACCCCCGAGCCGACCCCGGTGCCGCCCGCGATGGACGCCGGTTCCGTCGCGACCTCGCCGCAGGTCAGCGATTCTTCCCTCGATCCGCTGATAACCGCGGCGGTGACGCCCGCGCGCGCGGCCTCCCTGCGCCTTGCCGAAAAGGCGCGAGTCGCAATCGACCAGGGACGCGATGACGACGCGATCCGCGACCTCGGCTACGCGGTGTCGATCGATCCTAGCAATCCCTACGCCTACTTTTATCTGGGACGCGCCTATGCCGGAAAAAAGGACTTCGGCCAGGCGGTAACATTTTTCGAGCGCGCCCAAGTCGGATTGGCCGCCGATCCGGTGTGGCTCGGCGAGGCATACGCATTCGAGGGACGATGCTACGAGGAAGCCGGTAAGCCGATGAACGCCGTTGCGGCGTATCGGAACGCATTGATCGAGTCGCCCGGAAATCTGACCGCGCGAGTCGGCCTTACGCGGCTGGCCGCCTTCGCCGCGGCTCCGGCGGCGAGTCCAACCGCAGTGGCGCCGTCCGCCGAACCGGCCGCCGGCGGAACGATTCCGCTCGCGCCCGCCTCAAGTCCGATTCCATACGATTGATCCGGTTCAAAACGCGATGCTGATCCTCGGAATCGAATCCTCATGCGACGACAGCGCGGCGGCGGTGATCGAGACCGCTGCTCCCGGCGTAGCGGTTGTCCGCTCCAGCACCGTCGCGACTCAGGACGACATCCATCGCGCCTACGGCGGAATCGTTCCCGAACTGGCCTCGCGCAATCATCTCGTGACGATCGTGCCGGTCGTGGAACGCGCGTTGGAATCCGCCGGGTGCAAGCTCTCGGATATTGACGGTATCGCGGTGACGCGCGGACCAGGCCTTACGGGATCGCTACTGGTCGGCCTGATGTTCGCGAAGGGGCTGGCGCAAAGCACGGGACTGCCGATGGTTGGCGTGAACCATATCGAGGGGCACATCCTCGCGCCGCTGCTCGAGCATCGCGTCGCGATGCCGTACCTCGCGCTGGTCGTGTCGGGCGGACACACCGCGCTTTTCTCCGTCGAGGATTTCGGCAGCTACCGCATGATCGGCCGCACTCGCGACGACGCCGCCGGCGAGGCGTTCGACAAGGTGGCGAAGCTGATGGGCCTCGGCTATCCGGGCGGCAAAGTAATCGACGAGATGGCGCGGCGCGGGAACCGCAAAGCCGTAAAAATTCCGCGCGCGCACGTGCGGGGCGCGCCGATGGACTTCAGCATGAGCGGCGTCAAGACGGCGGTCGCCACGCTGCTCCGCACGCCGGAGGGCGCGGCACTCGCGCCCGAAGATTTGGCGGCGAGCTTTCAGGAAGCGGTGGTGGATATGCTGGTCGCTCCCGCGATTGCCGCCGCGCGCGCGCAAAACGCCGATACGATCGTGCTGACCGGCGGAGTCGCCGCGAACTCGCGGTTGCGTGAGCGGCTGGCGGCGGCGGCGGAAGCGGAGGGCCGCCGGATGGCCGCGCCCTCGTTCAAATACTGCACGGACAACGCCGCGATGATCGCGCTGGCGGGCGGATGGCGCTTATTGCGCGGCGAGCGCGGCGAATTGACGATCGACGCCGAAGCGAATTGGGCGCTGTGATCGACGGTTTGATCGACCCCGCCTCGCGGTGTTGCCGGCAGCGTACCAATTGGATTTCCGCGCGCCCCTACCGGGCGCGCGTTGCGGAATGGCCCTTTAACCCAGAGCGTTGCCCAATAAGCGTTAACTTAACGCGGTACTGCGCAGTTTCCTGCCGGCGGGCGGGCGCTACGGCTTGATTACCACGAGCGTGCCGATCGGCAGCAGCCGGTGAAGCTGGTCGATTGCGGAATTGTCCACCGAGATGCAGCCGGTGGTCCAATTGACGTTGCCCACGTTGAGGATTGGCTCGTCGGTGCCGTGAATCCCGATGCGCCCGCCGAGGCCGGCCGGGTGGCCATCCACGATCGGAACCAGATGCTCTCCACGGAGCCGCTGGTAACGATCGCGGTCGAATTTGTTCGGATAGTCAAGCTCCAGGAACCATCGCCAGCGCCGGCTGCGATGCTCTCCGACGATTAGATAAAGGCCCTCGGGCGTGCGGCGGTCACCGTCCCAACTCTTGGCGCCCGGCTGGAAGCTGCGGCCGAATACGGCATGGTAACGCTTGAAGAGCCGGTTCTCGTAATAGGCGTCCACTTCGTGGCGGCCTTTGAAAACCATCAGCGACCAATTCATCGGATCGGCGTGGGCCGCGCGTCCCGTCGCGCGGTAGGCGATTTCGCCCGGCGTCAACAAAGGAACCGCTGAGCGGCGCTTGGCCGGCACCGTGGCCGAATTGGCAACTACGGCGGCGGCTTCGGAGGTGTCGTTGGAGGGAACTTCGCGCACGCGGATCGCATCGGGGTCGTAGGGCGGCGCCGGCGGCAGCATCCCGGCGCGCTCCGCATCGCCGCCGGTAATCGGTACGCCGGGCGATGCGGTCTTAGGCCACGGGGAGATTATCTGCGATTGGGATGCGGACTGCGCCGATCCGCCAGCGCTCGCCGGCGAGGCGGACACCAGCGCGAGCATCGCCGCAAACGCGGCAATCGGTACAATCGTTCGGCGCATCGAAAATCCAGCCTCTCTCACGCGGTCCCTATTCGGCTCACCTTTATATTTTGGTAATCCGTGGCGCGCAGGTCAATTGTCGGTTAGCGTCGAATCGCCGCGACCGCACTGCGGGCCGATGGCGGGAGAATCGGAGCGATGGAGCGAAATCTGGCGCGCGCGATGGCCGCGCTGACCACCGGAATTTACGTGCTGACCGTGCGCGAGGGCGAGCATTGCCACGGGATGTCGTCGTCTTGGGCGGCGCAGGCTTCCGGCCGCCCGGTGCTGATTAGCGCCGCCGTCGATAAGCGCCACGCGAGCCACGGCGCGATCGAGCGCACGGGAGCCTTCGGACTGAACGTGGCCGGGCGGCGCGGCCGCGCGCTGGAGGATTATTTTTACTCGGCGCGCGCGCGGCGCCCGGACAATCTCGATTCGGTCGATTATGAATTGTCGCCCGCGCTGGGCGTGCCGTGGCTGAAGCTCGCGATGGCCGCGATCGAGGCGCGCGTGGTGGCGAGCCATGCGGCGGGCGATCACACGATCTTCGTCGCCGCGCCGATCGGCGTGCGAATCGGCGCGGACGATCGCCCGCTCACGTCGCTCGATTTGGAATACGTCTATCTCGGCGGCGGAAAATTGTTCCGCCGCGCGAAACGCGGAGGATGAGGGACGAACCGGCGGTGCCGCGCTACTCCTTGAGCAGGTTTCTTGCGATTACCACGCGCTGGATTTGCGACGTGCCCTCGTAGATTTGCAGGAGCTTGGCGTCGCGCATCAGCTTTTCGACCGGGTACTCCTTCATGTAGCCGTAGCCGCCGAAGATTTGCACCGCGTCGGTGGTAATCTTCATGCAGGCGTCGGCGCTGAACGCCTTCGCGTAGCTGGAGATCGCGTTGGGGCTGTGGCCCCGATCGACCAGCCACGCGGCCTTGTAGGAAAGCAGGCGCATCGCCTCGATCTCGATCGCCATGTCGGCCATCATGAACTGAAGCGCCTGGAAGTTCGCGATCGGCTGTCCGAACGCATGGCGCTGCTTGGAGTATTTGAGGCATTCGTCGAGCGCGCGCTGCGCGATGCCGATCGCGATGCCGCCGATTTCGGGACGGCTATGGTCGAACGTCGCCATCGCGTACTTGAATCCCTCCCCCTCGCGGCCGAGCAGCGCCGACGCCGGCAGCCGCACCTCCTCGTAAAAGATTTCGCCGGTGTCGGCCGCGCGCTGGCCCAACTTGCCATGCATCCGGCGGCGCGTGATTCCCGCGATGCCGGCGGGGAAGACAAATGCCGAGATGCCTTTGTGCTTGAGCTTTTTGTCCGAAGTCGCGAAGGTCACGTACCAATCGGCGCACGAGCCGTTGGAGATAAAATGCTTGGCGCCGTTGAGGATGAATTCATCGCCCTCGCGCCGGTAATTCGTGCTCATCGCGGCGACATCCGACCCCGCACCCGGCTCGGTAATCGCAAAGGCGCAGAAGCTGAGCTGCTTCATCAGCCCGCCCAAATAGCCGCGCTTCTGGACGTCGTCGCCGGCGATGAGAACCGGGAGCGTCGCCAAGTCGTTGGCGCCGATCGCATTGGAGATTCCGGCGCATCCGTAGTTCAATTCCTCGACGATTAGAGTCGTATCGAGGACGCCGAGTCCCGGGCCGCCCAATTCCTTGGGCACGCCGAAATTCATCAGGCCGGCGGCAAACGCTTTTTCGCATACGTCGAGCGGGAAGATTTCCTTTTCGTCGTATTCGCGCGCGCGGGGGATTATCTCCTGCTCCGCGAATTTCCGCGCGAGGCCCTTCAGTTCGAGTTGTTCGTCCGTCAGTTCAAAGCCAAGCATCGATGGACACCCCGCCGGGAAGATTTACCACCAAGCCTGCCCGGAGCGATAGCCGAAGGAACGCCGGTTCGCAAAGCGGGCGCCGCTATTTTTTCGGGGGTGGGAAAAGCTGCGTACCGGTCTCTTCGTCGATCACGGTAATCGCCTTCGTCGGGCAGGAGCGTGCGGCGGCGAGGATCGTCGCGTCGGGCGCTCCGGCCTGATCGATTACTTCGGACTTGCCGTCCGAACCGATTTGGAAGACGGCGGGCGCGGTCTCTACGCAATCGCCGCTCCCGACGCAGCGGGCCTTGTTCACAGTGGTCTTGAGCTTCGGCATCGGTGATTCTCCTATCCGGGCGCCGGTCATGGTAGCGTTTCCGTTGCGCGGGGGCGAGACTCGAACCGGGTAAGGCCGATAGGGCAAATGGGACAAATAATCGGCACGGGGATCGATGTAATCGAAGTGGCGCGGATCGAGCGGGCGCTTACGCGGCCGCGAACCGGCGTGCGGTTTCGCGCGCGGGTGTTCACTCCGGGCGAGGTTGAATACTGCGAATCGCGCGGAAAGCCGCGCTACCAGAGCTATGCGGCGCGGTTTGCCGCGAAGGAGGCGGTGATGAAGGCGATGGGCACGGGATGGAACCGCAACGCGGGATGGGGCGAGATCGAAGTCCTCCGCAAGCGCGGACAGGCCCCCACGATCGCGCTATCGGGCAAAGCGGCGGCATTCGCGCGGCGCAAGGGAATCGCGGCGTTCCACTTGAGCCTAACGCATTCCGCCACCGAAGCGATTGCCCACGCGATCGCGGAAGGCTGACTGCGCGGGCGGGTTACTTCTTTCCGGGCGCGGGCTTGGCGGCGGGAGTGGCCGGCGCAACTTGAATGACATACGCGCTCGCGGGGCGATCGATCTGCCGGAAGGCATAACTGGAAATTTCGAACACCGCCTTGCCGGAACTGGACTCGGCGTAATAATCCGTGCGCTCGCCCCCAGGGGTGGAAGGCTCGCTGGACTTGGGCGAATGCGGTGAAAACATCACTTCCCCGATTGCTTTGCCCCCCTTACCCGCAAGCGCGATTTGCAGCGTGGGCTGGTCGAGGCCGTAGGCGGCGGGATCGGTTACCGGGTCGGCGACGGCCGACATTGCGCGCATCCCGTGAATCCGCGCGACGAAGCGATCGATCGCGGAAGCGTCGCCGGATTCGGTTTTGCCGCTTTCGATCACGTTCCATTTTCCGGCGCCGGTGCGCTGGAGCGTGAACTTTCCGCCGCCATTGGTGACCGCGACGCTCTCCACCTCGGGCTGCTTGAAGCCGTTCAGGACTTCCTTGCTGTGGAATTCCAGCGGGGGAACATTTAGCGAGTTCAATTCCCATTCACCCACGGTGTAAACCGGCACGCTCTCGCCGCGGCGGACATAGACGCCGCTGCCTCCGGTTTGCTGGAAGCCGAACAGGAGCGATTGCCGCTCGCCGTTGTCGAGCACGACGGCGGCGGTGAAGCGCGGCTTTTCAAGCCCATACTGGGTGACATTGGCGGGCGTGTCGGAGATGAAATTCGCCACGCGCGTGTTACTGAGCGTGCTGATGATTCCATTGACGCGCTCGGAATCCGCCGGATAGGCGGCGGGCTTAACCATCTGGAATTTATCGCCGTGGCGGTCGAATTCGATCGTCCGGCCGCTGTCGTTCGCGAGGAGCAGCTGGTTCACATCGCCGGGCTTGAAGGTCATCAGGACGCGCGAACGGAGGTCGTTGAAGGTCTTGTTCATCCCGGTTGGGAAGGCCGACGAGGTGAGCATCACGGCGGGTTTATCGGTCAATTTGATGTAGGCGTGAAAGCCGATCGGGGTGGTCTTGCCGACCTCGATGCCGGGATGGGGTTTTTTGTCGAAGGTGGTGACGGTGACGGTGGTTTGGGGATTCTTCAATCCGAACCGCGCGAGGTCCTTGGGGTGCCGATCGATGGTGCTTTCGACGTTGCAATTGGCGATCGCGTTGGCGAGGTTTTGGCATTCGGATTTGTCGGCCGCCGCGCGTTTGGGCTTCACGATTAGCCAGTCACCGCCCTTCTCGCGCTGGATCGTGAGGTCGCGATCGGCGGAGCGCAGGTCGATCGATTCCATGTTTGCCGCCTTGACGCCGAGCGCGAGCTTCGGCCCTTCGGGCTTGGAGTAATTGCCGATTATGAATGCGTACCCGCCGACAATTGCCAGCAGGACCAAAACAATTATGGTGTTGCGCAATTTCATCGCAACGCGATCGGACGGAACGTCAGTTGCGCCGCTCCCACCATACGATTATCCCCAACAGCGAGAGCATCTCGGGCAGCAGAAGCACCGACAGCGCGAACACAATCTCGAAATCGCTGACGGTGAGCCTAAAGCGCGACGCGCGAATCATTCGCGGCCGGATCGAAATCGAATTTGCTTCGCCCGCCAGCCAATCCGCGCTGTTCATGAAGAAGTCGCGGTTGTAGAAGTCGTTCAGGTACTTGTTGTCGGCGAATTCGGTGCTGCCGAACATCACGAGCCGAGCCTCGCCTTTGCCCATTCCCATCCGCTCCAAGTCGCCCTGCACTTCGTCCACCACGTCGATCGGCCCCTTGAGGTCATTGCCGCTGAACTTCGCCTGGCCGTGCCGGAAGACCCCCTCCAGATCGGTCTCCGCCCACGAGGTATCGCTGGTCTTGGCGATCGGAATCACCGCCAAGCCCGTCTTCAAGTCCGGCGCGGTGGTCAGCGACCGGACCATCGGGAATACGGTGCGCTGCTTGAAGCCGCGGGTGATCGGCGAATCGCCCTCGTAGGTATCGACCATCGGAGTGAGGCCCAGCGCGGGTCCCGCGAACAGGCGCACGACCTGATCGACCACCACGTCGGCGCCGGCCTTAACGCCCCAATCGGCGGCGAGCTTGGCCAGGGCGGATTCGTCGATCGGCTGGTCGGGCGCCGGGGGCCGGAACATGATCAGCATCCGGCCGCCGGTTTTCAGATAATCGTTCAACGCGTCGATCTCGTGGGGCAGCAATTGCTTCTTAGGACCCGCGACGATCACCTCGGAGGCATCGCCGGGGACTTTGGCCTCGGTCGCAAGCAGCAGCTTCTTGACCGTGTAGCCCTCGCCCTCCAGCGACTTCTTGAGCATTCCGAAGCCGTCGTCGGTGGCGTTGTCGCTCACGTCGGCTTCGCCGTGGCCGTCGAGGAAATAGATCACCTGGTTGGCGCTCTTGGCGACCCGGATGATCCCGTTGGTGAGCGCCTCTTCGGTCAACTTGGTGACGTTGGTGCCTTCGCCGCCGCCGTATTGGATATGCGTGGTGCCCATCACGGAGACTTTGAAGCGCTCGGCCAGTTCGGGATCGCGGTCGGGATTGACCATTTGGAAGCTGACTTTGGGCGACTGATACTGGTACATCTCGTACAATTCGCGGGCGGCGGGATTCACTCCGCCCGCGAAAAATCCGTAGAACTTGAGCGGTGTCTTCAGCCCTTTGATTACCTTCTTCGACTGACTGGAAAGGCTGTAAACTTTCTTCGCGGTCATGTCGAAGCGCTGATGATGGAGCGTCGAGAGATAATTGATCGCGACGAGCAAACCGATGAAGCCCGCCGAATAGACGATCGCATTGGCGCCGTACTTGGTGGTGCGGCTGCCGGCGATTGCGGTCAGATTGGAACCGCTCTTTGCAACCCACGCGATTAGCGCGATTATCGCGCCCACCAGGTTGACGACGACGAATAGCTGGAAGCCGGCGGCGACGAAATAATCGATCAGCCCGAAGACCAGCAGGTCCAGCCCCAGAATCCCATACAGCGCAGCCGACTTCCGCATCCTCGATATCCTTTCCACTACCGCCAGCGCGCCGATTCCACCGAGCGCTGCGTCAGGAACAGCGCCACGAAGATGAGGCTCACAAAATAAACGATGTCGCGAGTGTCGATGATGCCGGAGATCATCGGGGTAAGATGGTTGGGCAGCGACAGATAGCGCAGCAGGCCGGCAAAGCGGACCCCGCCGGTCTGCACCGGCCATGAAATCACGAACAGCAGGAGCAGTGCGCCGAAGCAGCTGATCGCCGCGACGATCTGATTCTGGGTGAGCGAACTGGTGAACAGCCCGATCGAAACGAACGCCACCGCCGCAAACGCCAATCCCACATAGCCGGAAAACATCACGCCGATTTCGGGATTGCCGAAGGCGAGAAGAATCAGCGGAAAGATTCCCGCCAGCGCCACCATGATCAGCACGAAAATCGAGGCCGCGACAAACTTGCCCGCCACGATTTCGCTGGTCCGAATCGGCGCCGTCAGCAGGAGTTCGTAAGTGCCGGTGCGTTTCTCCTCCGCGAAGCTGCGCATCGTGATCGCCGGCACCAAAAGCACCAGCACGATCGAGAGGTTATGCAGCAGCGGCGCGATCACCAGATCGTTCAGGTTCAAATGCATCAGCAGGTCCGGATCGCGCATCTGGCTGAACATCGTGAGCCGGATCTCGAACGCGCGCAAAAGCGGAAAGAAGAAAAACCCGCCCAGCAGCACGAACACCGTCAGCACCACGTAAGCGACCGGCTGCACGAAATAGGCGGCCAGTTCTTTGCGCGCGATGGTCAGCGAGTTTCTCATCGTCGATTCGCCCGGTCCGCGTCAGGCGCGGCCCACTCCGGCTTCCTCCAGCACTTCTTCCGCCGAGGCCGCATCGGCAGGCCGATCGCGGCTGATCGCCTCAAGGAAGACCTCCTCGAGCGATTTGCCCGCGGGCAATTCCTTGACTTTTTCCTCCAGCACCACCTGCCCGTGCGCGATAATCACGACCTTCTCGCAGATTTGCGACACCTCGGGCAGAATGTGCGTGGAAAGCACGACCGTGCGCTTCTCCGCCAAGCCGTGAATCAGCGTGCGGACTTCATGAATCTGGCGCGGATCGAGTCCGATCGTCGGCTCGTCGAGGACCAGCACGGGCGGATCGTGAATCAGCGCCTGTGCGAGTCCGACGCGCTGGCGATATCCTTTCGACAGTTGGCCGCAGATGCGATCCGCCATCTCGGCCAGCCCGCAGGTTTCAATCACATGCTCCAGGGCGGATTCGATCCGGTTGCCCGCCACGCCGCGCAGCCTGGCCACGAACCGGAGGTACTGCGCGACCCGCATATCCACGTAGAGCGGCGGGATTTCGGGCAGGTAGCCGATCTTGCGGCGCGCTTCGAGCGATTGCGTGAAAATGTCCAACCCGTCGATCACCACGGTGCCCGAAGTCGCCGGCATATAGCCGGTAATCACCCGCATCGTGGTGGTTTTGCCGGCGCCGTTGGGGCCGAGAAAGCCGAGCACCGATCCGCTTTCGGCCTTGAACGAGACGTCCTTGACGGCGACGAAATCGCCGTATGCCTTGGTTAAATTCTTGACCTCGATCATCGCAAATCGATCCGATCCGCAACCCGCCCGGGGGTTTTTGCCGCTTCAAGGCTAAATAGACGAAGCAACCGGCGCGGCAATTCAATCGAACTTTGGACGGTAATCTAAATAAACATACCGGCCGCAACTGTCAATAGCGGACCGGCGCGCCGAATTGTAGTGCCCTTGTATGACCTTCACTCGACAATGGGTGAAGGTGTAAGGCTTGGGCGACGGGGTCCGGGAGAGGGTCGCCGCAGTGTCCTTGAGGCGCAGTCCTCGCAAATTAGATCGGCGCCCTCGCCCGGTGTTCAGCAGAGCTCGAACGGTATCCTGGGGCGCGCTTTGGGGCGCAGTCCTCGCAAGTGCAAGGAAGGGTGTGAACACCGCGGTCGAGGCTCCCAAGGCATATCGTCGAAAGGACAAGCTATGCTGGTAGTGCGGATCGATATCGGCGCCGAGTCGCATCCGGCTCGACGGTTAACCGCTCGGCATTAGGGCGTGCTGATTTGTTCCGCGTCTGGCCTGCCTTTTATCGCTGTTTGCTCGACGCCCGCGAGTGACCGGGCGAATAGCGGTGCGGCGCATTGAAAAGCGCTCGACACCTTCGGACATAATTTGGACCACCAAGGTATTTAGGCTCACCCCCTCACGCATCGCGAATTTCGCCGCCTTCTCATGCAGCGTCTTCGGCAGCCGAACAACAAATCGCCCGCTGTAGCTCGGCTCGGGTTCAGGCTCTGGTATTGTGCGATGGGCTTCTATCGCCATTTCGAACCAAAGATCCTTGACCTCGTCGCCTTTGCTGAGTGCTTCTTCGCGCGTCGCGCCATCTGCCTCGCAGCCGGGTAGCTCGGGGAAGGCAACAAACCAGCGGTTATCCTCCCTGTCGAAGCGCAATTCGGCGCGATAGGGCAGTTTCCTAAAGTCTTGCAAAGTCATATTAGCCATCAGTCCCTACCTCCCGTTCCTTGACGTCATCAATCGCGCGCAGGCAGCGCCGCACATAATGGCCCAGCACCGGACCATGATGGGGCACTCCGGCGTTTTGCTGAATCGGATATATTCGATGCGCGAACATGACATTGTCGTGAGAAGAGGAAAATCGGTGGTTGAAACCCCATAGTGTCATCAGTTTTACCAACGTCCCAATGTGGGTTGCCTTGTATTCCTGAGTAACCTTGGCGAGCAGCTTTTCACGCTCGTCCATGACGCGGGCCTCCCCCACCACCACTCCACATCGACACGCCTCGCTTTTCCTCTACTCTCATTGATACTACAGATGATACTAGCATTGCGAATTAAATGCAAGCGGCCGACCCGCTGCCCACCCACTCCTGTCGCGATGCATCCATATCCGGTAATTTCATCGCATGGCGCAGGCGCATAAGGAGAGCGGAGATCGCAAGGAGTTGATCCTCGTCGATGGGTCCGGGTACGTCTTTCGGGCGTTTTTCGCGCTGCCGCAAATGAACAACTCGCGCGGGATGCCGACCAATGCGGTGTTCGGATTCATCCGGATGCTGCTGAAGCTGCTCAAGGAAGTCCGCCCGACGCACATCGCGGTGGTCTTCGATTCGCCGGGGAAAACTTTCCGCGACGATCTTTCTCCCGACTACAAACAGAACCGCGCCGAATCGCCGGGCGATCTGATCGCGCAGATTCCCTATATCCATCGCGCGGTCGAGGCATTCCGCATCAAGCGCGTAATGAGCGGCGGCGTCGAGGCCGACGACGCGATCGGCACGATAGCCCGGCGCGCCGCGCGGGAACATTTCGCCGTCACGATCGTCACCGCGGACAAGGACTTCATGCAGGTCGTCGAACCGCACGTGACGCTGTGGGATACCATGCGCGACCGGAAGATCGGCGTGCGCGAGATCCGCGAGCGCTTCGGCGTCGAACCGCCCGCGCTGGTGGACATTCAGGCGCTCACCGGCGATCAAATCGACAACGTCAAGGGAGTGCCCGGCGTGGGTGAAAAGACCGCCTCCGCGCTGGTGAAGAAATTCGGCGGGATCGACGAGATTTACGCGCATCTGGACCGAATCGAGGAGAGCGGCATCCGCGGCGCCAAACGAATTGCGGAACTGCTGCGGGAGCATCGCGGCGCCGTGGACTTGGCGCGCAAGCTCGTGCGGATCGACACGGAAGTCCCCGTCGGAATCGCGCCGGAGGATTGCGCCTGGGGTGGAATCGACGAGCGCGCGGCGGCGGAATTGTTGCGCGAACTGGAATTCAACTCGATTCTGCGGGAGATTGCGCCGTCGCAAGCCGAATTGCCGGGAATCGCACCGGCGGAAGCGGCTGCGACGGGCGCGGATTTGGACGCCGCGCTCGATAAAATCCGGCGCGCGCCGCGAATCGGGATCGATATCGAAGCGGCAGCCGACGGCTCCGATCGGATGCAACTTTACGGCGGCGGCGAAAGCGTCACGATCGCGCAGGGAGATTTCGCGAAAACCGCGCGCCTCCTCGGCGATGCGAACCAGCCGAAGTCGTGCCACGATTTGAAGCGGCACATTCGCGCGCTCGGACGCCATCGGATTGCGCTTAACCGCGCCGATTTCGACCCGATGCTCGCGGGCTTCCTAATCGATCCGAACCGGGCGGAACCGTCGCTTACCGATCTCTATCGCGCGCATCTGGCGCGGCCGGGCGGTCCCGATTGGAACGGAACCAACGCCGAATTGGCGGAGCGATTGCGCGAGGCGATGGCGTCGCGGCTGGAGGCGGACGGCCTGATGCGGCTGCTTTGCGATCTCGAAATTCCGGCGGCGGCGATTCTGGCCGAAATGGAAGCAACCGGAATCGGCGTTGACCGCGAAGCGCTCCGCGAAATATCGAAGGAATTCGCCGCGCGGATGGAACGGCTCGAACGCGAGAGCCATGAGCTGGCGGGGCATCCGTTCAACCTCAACTCGCCCGCGCAATTGAGCGAAATCCTGTTCGAGAAGCTGAAGCTTCCGGTCAAGGGAATCAAAAAGACCAAAAGCGGATATTCGACCGACGCCGGCACGCTCGAAAAACTCGCGGGGGCGCATCCGATAACGGCGAAGCTGCTCGAATTCCGCGCGATCGCCAAACTCAAATCAACTTATGCCGACGCGTTGGCCGGACTAATCAGCCCCGAAACCGGGCGCATCCACACGACCTTCCATCAGGCGCTGACGGCGACCGGGCGGCTCAGTTCGAGCAATCCCAACCTGCAGAACATTCCCGCCCGCACCGAGGACGGCCGGCGCATCCGGCGCGCCTTCGTGCCGCGGCCGGGCGAGGTCTTCGTATCGGCGGATTATTCGCAAATCGATCTGCGCGTGCTGGCGCATCTGTCGGGCGATGCGACCCTGATCGAGGCGTTCCAACGCGGCGAGGACATCCACGTCCGCACCGCGACCGAATTGCTCGGGGTCGCGCCGGACCACGTCGATTCGCAGGCGCGGCGGCTGGCAAAGACGATTAATTTTGGGATTATCTATGGGATGGGGCCGCATCGGCTGGCCGCTCAATTGGGGATTGCGCTCAACGAGGCGGCGGATTACATCAAACGATATTTCGAGCGGCTGCCGGGCGTCCGCGATTATATGGATGAGACCGTGCGCAAGGCGCGTGAATCGGGATACGTTACCACCATGTATGGACGCCGCCGCTATTTGCCGGAACTTAACGCCGCGCCGGGAATGGAGCGGGCGCAGGCGGAACGAATCGCGATCAATACGCCGATTCAGGGCAGCGCGGCCGATTTGATCAAGCTTGCGATGATCAGATTGCACGCCGCAATAAAGCAGGGCGGGCTGGAGGCGGAGATCGTCATGCAGGTGCATGATGAATTACTGTTGGAGGCGGGAAATGCCGTGCGGCGGGCGGCGGGAGAACTCGCGCGGCGTGAAATGGAAGGAGTGGCGGAACTCAAGGTTCCGCTTAGGGTGGAGCTGAAATCCGGCCCGAATTGGGCCGAGATGGACGGCCAGGACTGAAATTCGGGCTGAATTTAGTCCGCCGAGCCTGCGTCTATTCAATTGAGAAACCCGGGCGGCCAACACGGCGATGAAGCCGAACTGATCGAGCGGGCCAGAAAGGGCGATTCCGAGGCATTCGGTGTATTGGTCGAACGATATCAGCGGCGCGTCGTGGGAGTGGCCATGTCGGTGGTCCACAATCAGGACGACGCCATTGAGTTGGCCCAGGAAACTTTCGTCCGCGCTTATGGAAACCTCGCCAAATTCGAATCGCGTTCCAGCTTCTCGACTTGGCTCTACCGGATCGCGGCGAATCTCGCGATCGATTTCTGGCGCCGCGAAGGGCGCCACATGGTGCTTCACGGCGAGGATGCCGAAACCGAAATCAGCCGTTTGCCCAGCGCCACCGGCGATTCGTTCCGGGAAGCCGATCGCAAGGAACTCTCGGAGCGGCTCAAGCAGGCGCTTGGGGAGTTGACCCCGGAACATCGGGCAGTGATACTTTTACGCGAGGTCGAAGGCTTGTCATACGACGAAATCAGCGAAACGCTCCAATGCCCCCGCGGCACCGTGATGAGCCGGTTGCATTACGCGCGCGGCCGCCTGCGTGAAATCCTGAAGGACTTGGCTTAGAGTCGATCCGGTAATGGCAGCCTGCGGTGAAATCGACCTGATGCTCGGCGCCTTCGAGGACGGCGAGCTCGAACCCAACGAGATGCAGGAGGTGGCGTTCCACCTCGCCCGGTGCCAGGCCTGCACCGGAGACCTCGCCAGCCTCTCCACGATCGGCCGCGAGTTGCGCGCGATCGCGCCCGCCTCGGTGCCGTTAGGGTTTTCCGCCGCCGTCAAGCGGCGCATCGACGATCTGCCGGTGCCGCTGACGGTGCGCGTCGGCCGCTATTTCGACCGCACCTTCGGCTTAATCGGATCGGGAATCGCATGGGGCGCCGGGATGGCCGCGGTCGCCGCGCTCACCGCGATTCTGATCGCGCCCTATGCCGGACGGTTCGCGAACCGCCATCCGAACACCGCGATCGCGATGGCCTCGCTCGCGCGCAGCGCGGTGGAGGCGCCCCGGCGGTTGGCCGCCGCATTGCCGGTCGTGGCAATACCGGAAGATCAGGCCGCGTACGGCCAGGATTCACGCGCCGTAATTTCCCGCTTGGAGGCCGAGGACCCTTCCGTGGCGGTCTGGAGCGAACCCAGGACCGACACCACCGTCATTTGGGTGCCGGATCGGCAACAATAGCGGGCCGCCGAAAGTCCCCATGACAGATCGATCCCTCTTTGCGGCCCGCAATAAATGCTGGCGGCGTTCCTTTAGTTCTTTCCCTTTAGGGGGACATTACAGAGAGGAAGGGCCAGCCGGATGCTGAGAGGCATTTTTCGGCATTCGGCGAGCGCCATGACGGTACCCGCGCGCCGCCTGCTGATCCTGGCGGGGACGATGCTTGCCGTGAGCGCCGCGGTTCCCGCGTTTGCCGCGGGTCCGGCTCCTCCGGCGGCGAGCCATAGACGCGCCCCGCGGCGCGTCACACTCCACGTCGATTCGGTGCTCGCGGCGGAATCCAACGAAGGAACCGATCCGCGGCTCGGCCGGATGCGCAAAACGCTGCAAGGCGCGTTCAGCTACTCGTCCTACCGCCTGGTCAGCCATCAGGAGGGCGTAACCGAATGCGGCAAGATGCTGACGTTCGCGTTACCCGGAGGCAGGATTCTGCACGTGCAGCCGCGCGCGATCGACGGCGACATGATCGCGATGGAGATCGTTCTGTTCGACGGCGCGCGCCCGATGATGACGACCGACCTGAAGCTCCGCAACCACGGCTCGCTGATCGTCGGCGGGCAGCATTACCAGCAGGGGATGCTGATAATCTCGATCGGCGCGAGCACCGGCGCACCCGTCAAAACCGCCGCAAAAGCTTCCGCGGCTCCGGCGCCGGCCAAGCCGAAAATGGCGGTTCCCGCCTCCGCAGTCACGCACTAAGTAATCCTCGCGCCCCTCACTACGGCGGAATCACGGCCTGAAACGCATGATGGTCGCCGCCGTATTCGCCGTTGCCGCCGTTTATCAGGCTCGAATAACCGCCGAAGGATTTTCCCGCGACCGGCCCGGCAACGCGCCGCGCGATCAATTCCGTTCCGGCGGCGCGAACGGCTGGAAGATGGACGGATGCGGCTTCCGCTCGCATAAATCGTTCGAGCGGGTAGCCCGCCGTATGTCGGCGCGCGCGCCAGTCCTGTAAATTCGTTCGGATGCCAGCGAATTTTCAGAAGACCGGCGCGAAACCCGTATCGGCGCCCAACGGCGCGCGCTCATTTGCCCAAGCGCTCGAGGCGTACAAGGGCGGCTTCACGCTCGCTCTGGCCGCGATCGTCTATGCCGGCAGTTGGGCGATGCTCACGCTGACGCAATGGAAAATCGCGGCGCAATTTGGCGTGTCGATCGGAGAGGCGGCGCTCATCGGCGGACTGTGCGATTACATCGCGCTCAAGATGATCTTCGAGCGCCATTGGTACCTGCCCGGCTCGGGCGTCCTGCCGCGCAATCGCCAGAAATTGATCGACGGGATCGCCAGTACGATCGAGAACGAATGGCTCACGCCGGAGATGATCGGAAAGAAGCTCGCGGAGATGGAACTGGTCGGCCGCCTGGGATCGTATCTGCGGGAGGTCAGGATCGACGATCTGCTCGGCCCGGGCGGATTGGAACGGTTACTCGATCGCGCGGCGGACTACCTGGAATCGCCCGAGGCACGCGAGCAACTGGAATCGATCCTGCGCAAGACGATGCCCAAGACGGTGCGCGGCCTCGATTGGGTGCTGGAGAAAATCCGCGTCCGGACGCTCGCCTCCCGCATCCTCGCCAATCTGCGCGAGGCGCTAACGCAGGTGCGGACGGACCCGCAAGCGATGGCGACGCTGGAAAATGCGGTCCACGAATTGGGCCAGCAGCTCCACGATCCGAACAGCTACGCCCACGAGCGCGCGCGCCGGGCGATCGACCGGATGGTCGAGCGGGCGGTCGAGGCGAGCCGCGGCCAAATCGCGGCGATGGTGCGGGAGAAGCTCGCGCAACTGACCGACGAGCAAATCCGCTTCCAGATCGAATCGAAGACCCGTACGCACCTCGATTGGATCCGCGTCAACGGCGTGACCTTCGGCGCGTTCTTCGGGCTGGTGTTCGCGATCTTGCGGTTCGCGATGCAGCACCAATCGCAATTGCTCGCCCATCTGGGCGCGATGTGATCGCATGAAAATTCGCGGCGCCATATCCGGATTCGGCGAAGTCGCCGCGCAGGCCCATCTTCCGGGATGGCGCACGCGCGCGAACGTGACGATCGGTGCGGTTCACGAACCGATCGCGGAGCGCCGCCACGAGGCGATCCGGCTGATCGAGCCCGTCCGCGTGTACGACGATCTCGCCCTGATGCTTGACGGCGAACACCCCGATTTTGTCGATGTCGCAAGCCCGCCCGCGATGCATTTCGCCGCCGCACGGGCCGTCTTGGAAGCGGGCGCGCACGTACTCGTGGAAAAGCCGCTGTGCCTGACGCTCCGGGAGTTCGATGAATTGGCGGCGCTTGCGGCATCGCGCGGGCGCGTCCTGATGTGCGTGCATAACTGGAAATTCGCGCCCGCATACGTTGCGGCGCGCGCCGCGATCGATGCGGGACGAATCGGCGCGCCGCGCTCGGTCTCGTTGGAAAGATTCCGCACGCAGCCGGCCGGAGCGGGCGGCAGCGGCGGGCGATGGCGTTCGGCGGCGGCCTCCGGCGGCGGAATCCTGATCGACCACGGATGGCACGCCTTCTATCTGATGCGGTGGCTGCTTGGCGGCGCCGAGCCGGAACTCGTTTCCGCGCGGCTGGAATCGTCCGCGGCCGACGGTGTTGACCACGTGGCTGAGGTGCGGATCGGCTTTTCCGGCAGCTCTCGCGGTTCGGCGCACCTCTCATGGCGCGCCCCGAATCGCCGGACTTCGGCGACGATAGAAGGCGCTGACGGTGTGATTGAAATTGACGGCAGCCGCCTCACGATTTCTTCCCGTGGCGGCGCTTCGGAGGAGCTTCCAGTAGCCGACATTCCAGACGATTCATACCATTCCGCATGGTTTGGCGGAGTGACGGAGCAATTCGAGGACGCGATTCGGGCTGGACGCGATTCGCCCGCCGCGCGCATCAACCTAGCGGAGGCGCGCGCCGCGCTCGGCCTGATTTTGAGCGCGCGGGAATCGTCGTCAAGCGGTGGAATCGAGGTAAAGTTTCCATAAAATTCAGATGTTTATCGTTATTTTGCCGTCGGATGCGCTGCCCCTGTTCATAAAAGAGAAATTCGCGCCTGACCGCTCGGACTGGAACTATTGACTTCTGGAGGCAGAGTGGGCAACCTACGATTGACCGAAAGGTTAGCCGCGCCGGATTACTTCCGCATGAACGCGGCCTGAAACTATTCGGACCCACTCAAGCGATATGGGAGCACCCCAAGCAACGCTCGAAGCGGTTGAGCCGCACACGCCGGACTCACGCGATGAGATTTTGAAGACTGCGACGCGGCTGTTCGCGAATCGTGGGTTTCACGAAACCTCGATGTCCGAGGTGGCGCGCGAGGCTAGGGTCAGCAAAGCGCTCATTTTCTGGCATTTCAAGACCAAAGAGGAGCTGTTCGTCGCGGTCCTGAACCGCCTGCTCGAACCGTACTACATCGACTTCGCCGAAGAGGCGGCGGCGATGGACGAGCGGATGCAGATCAGGAAGCTCATCGAATTCTATCTGCTTTTCGTCCGGGACAATGCGAGTTCGGTCCGCTTCTTTTTGTCCCAGCTGCTCCGTGACCAGCGGGTGTCCGATTCCCTGAGCGGGCAGGTGCTCCAGCTTTACGGGGGCTACCGCGCGATGCTGGTCGAGTTGATCGAGCGGGCGCTGCAAAGGGGCCTCTGTCCCCAGAATTTCACGCCCGAAGCCGCAGCCGGCTTCGTCCTTTCGGTGCTCAATGGATTTCTGATCGAGTACCTGTTTCTCGGCAACACGGCGATCGACCCGGAGGGGGCGATTGCGATGGTGGATGAGTGGCTGTTCGGCGGCGGCATGGCGCCCGAAAAGCCCGATGGCGGCGTGGAAGCCGCCTGAACTTCATCAACCTCAAGGGAGAACGCACGAATATGCGGATACCGCTTCGGCAGATGATGGACCTGGGCAAGTATATGCGCGCCCGCAAGCGCGCCGGCGAGAAATACTTCCCGCTGGTGCTGATGCTCGAACCGCTGCACGCCTGCAATCTGGCCTGCGTCGGATGCGGCCGGATCGTCGAGTACAAGGACACCATCCGCGACATGCTGCCGCTGGACGCGGCGCTCGAATCGGCGAATGAGTGCGGCGCGCCGATCGTCTCGATCTGCGGCGGCGAACCGCTGATGTACAAGCATATCGCTCCGCTCACACAGCGATTGATCGACGAGCAGCGGCGCCACGTGATGATCTGCACCAATGCGATCCTGCTCGAACGCTTCGTCAAGCAGGTCGGCCCCAGCCCCTACCTCAGCTTCAACATCCATCTCGACGGGATGCGCGAGACCAACGATCGCGTGACGGACCGCGAAGGCCATTTCGATATCGCCGTCAAGATGATCAAGCTGCTCAAGGAGAAGGGCTACCGCGTCCAGACCAACACCACCGTATTCCGCGAGACCACCGCCGAGGAATTGGAGGAGATGGTTAAGTTCCTCACCACACTCGGCGTGGACGGGATGCTCTTGTCGCCCGGTTATCACTATCAGGTGCTGGGCAACGACGATCTTTATCTCAAGAAAGACGAGATGCCCTACAAATTCGAGCGGGTCCGCAAGATGGCCGCCAATCACAAAATCATCAACACGCCCATCTATCTCGATTATCTCGTCGGCGAACGCGATCTATTGTGCAGTCCGTGGACCACGGTGACGCGCAATCCGCGCGGATGGAAAGGCCCGTGCTACCTGATCACCAACGGCCACTACCAATCCTTCGCTGAACTGCACGAGGCGACCGATTGGGAATACTACCGCACCAAGCAGGACATCCGCTGCCGCGATTGCAAGCTCCATTCGGGCTTCGAAGGCACGGTGGCGCTCGACTTTGGGAAGAATCTCCGAGATTCGTGGCGAATGGTCCGCCATTACATGGCCTAGCAGGGTGTTGAGAAACGAAATGAACATCGAGATCGACGATAGCCGGTGCTCAACACCCTGCGTAAAAGATGCCTTCCTACCGCCATCTTCTCCCCCTTTGGGGGAGAAAGAGAGAGGGAGCGGGATGTTGAAAAAATCCTTTTCAACATCCCGCTAGGGAATGACGATGGCTCGCACGATCGCATCGGCCGCATTGAGCACCGGCCCGGAACCGGACGCCGCCGCGTTCGATCTCGACCGCTATCTGAACGAGCGCCGCCGATCGATCGAGGCCGCCCTTTCACGATGCGTTCCCGAACCGGCCGGCGCGGCGGCGCGCCTGTACGAGGCGATGCGTTACAGCCTGCTCGGCGGCGGCAAGCGCATCCGCCCGATTCTTGCGCTTGCGGCGTGCGAGGCGGTTGGCGGACAAACCGAAGCCGCGATGGGACTCGCGTGTGCGATCGAGATGATCCACACCTACTCGCTGATCCACGACGATCTTCCCTGCATGGACGACGACGATTTCCGCCGCGGCCGTCCCAGCAATCACAAGGTTTATGGCGCCGCGATCGCCACGCTCGCCGGCGACGCACTCTTGACCGACGCCTTCAAAGTAGTCGTGCGCAGGTCCGATAGCGGTCCGCCCTCCGCCGTGCTCGAAACGATCGCGGAATTGGCCGAGGCGGCCGGGTCGGCGGGGATGGTTGGCGGGCAAACGATCGATCTGGCGGCGGAGCGCCATACGCTCACGGCCGGCGAACTTGAAGAATTACACGGCAAAAAGACCGGCGCGCTGTTTATCGCCTCGATTCGCGGCGGCGCGCGGCTGGGCGGCGCCTCCCCGGCGCAACTCGAATCGCTCGAGGCCTACGCGCGATTGCTCGGCCTGGCCTTTCAAATCGTGGACGATCTGCTCGACGTGGAAGGATCGCCGGAGGCGATGGGCAAGCAAGTCCACAAGGATGAGACCCGCGGCAAGGCGACCTATCCCGCGCTGTTCGGCCTTAAGCGATCGCATGAAATGGCCCGTGAACTTGAACGCGGAGCGCATCGCGCGCTGGAGAGTTTCGGCGCCGACGCCGAGCCGCTGCGCCAAATTGCGACTTTCGTCGTGGAGCGAAAACTATGAGACCGGCGCACGCATTCAAAGTGGAACCGGCTCATCCTCTCTCCCGCCAGGCGGTCCTGATCGAGCCGCGCAAGCTCGAGTTGCGCGATTTCACTCCGCCCCATCCGGGCCCCGGCGAATTGCTGATTCAGGTCCGCTGCGCGCTGAGTTGCGGCACCGACCTGAAGACCTACCGCCGCGGCCATCCGGTCTGGAAGCTGCCCACCCCGTTCGGCCACGAATTTTCCGGTGTCGTCGAGGAAGTGGGCGCGGGCGTGACCCGGTTCCGCCCCGGCAATGAAATCATGGCGGCCCCAACGGCTCCGTGCGAGACCTGCTTCTATTGCCGGCGCGGCCAGGAAAACCTCTGCGCGATGACGATGGAAAAAATGGTGATGGGCGCGTATGCCGACCGGCTGCTGTTGCCGGCGCACGTCGTCGCCTGCAACACGTTCATCAAGCCTCCCGATTTGCCCTTCGAGGAGGCCGCGCTCCTGGAACCGCTCGCCTGCGTCGTTTACGCGCAGGAGATGGCGCGGCCCGAGCCGCACGAAACCGTATTGGTCGTCGGCGCGGGCCCGTTCGGAATCCTCCATATGCTGGCGCTCAAGGCCGCCGGCGTACGCGAGGTGGCGATTGCCGGCCGCGGCGCTGCGCGCCTGCGCTGGGCGGGTGAGATGGGCGCCGATTGCGTGATCGACGCCTGCCATGAGGACGCGGCGGCCGCCGTGGCGCGGCTCAATTCCGGCTTCGGTCCCGATTTAGCGATCGAATGCACCGGTCATCTCGCGGGATGGCAGGATGCGCTCGCGCGCGTGCGGCGGGGCGGGCGCGCGGCATTTTTCGGCGGCTGCCCGGCGGGAACCGCGCTCAGCGTCGATACGCGCCGGATGCATTACGACAATCTGACTTTGCTCGCGCCGTTTCACTTCCGGCCGCGCGACGTCGTCCGGGCCTTCGATCTGTTGAAGGCGCGCGCGATGGGCGCGGGCGCAATCGTGAACGCGCGAATGCCCCTCGATCGTTTGAGCGAGGTGTTCAAGCGGCTCGAACACGGGACGGTGCTGAAATGCGCCGTGATTCCCTGAAACCGACGCGGCGGGGGAGCGGCCCCCGGGAGGAACATGGACCAGCACGCAATTGAGATCGGGACTGCGCATTCGGCGGCGATGCCGGGCGCGATTGGCCCGCACGACGAATTCGCGGCCAAGCTCGATTACACGATCGACCGCGCGCGCCGCTCGCTGATCGCGCGGCAAGCGTCCGAAGGCTACTGGCAGGACGCGCTCGAAGCGAACGCCCAGATGAACGCCGAGTTCATCATTTTCAACCATTTCATGGATGCCGTCGATCCCGAACTGGAGGCCCGGCTCAAGAACTATCTGCTCGATACCCAGAGCGCCGACGGCAGTTGGAAGCTCTACGAGGGCGGCGCGGGCGCGCTGTCGATGACGATCGAGGCGTACTTCGCGCTGAAACTCACCGGAATGCGCGCCGGCGACGAGCCGATGGCGCAGGCGCGGCGCTGGATTCTTTCCAAGGGCGGCATCGTCAACGCCGGGGCGCTCGCGCGCTTCTACCTGGCGTCGATGGGGCAGATTCCCTGGAGCGCGACTGCGGCGCTGCCGGCTGAAATTGCACTGTTCCCGAACTGGTTCTTCTTCAACATTTACGAACTCAGTTCGTGGGCGCGCGGCACGATGATGGCGCTGATGATGCTGCAAGCGGCGCGGCCCGCGAAACAGGTCGATTACGCCCGCGGCGTGCTCGAGCTTTACATCCAGCCACCGCATTTCACCAAATTCCACCAGCCGCGCGGCAAGCGCTTCCTCTCCCTGCGCAACGCGCTCAATGTCGCCGACCACGCCCTGCGCGCCCTCGATCGCCACAGTCCCGAACGGCTCCGCGCGCGCGCGCTCACGACCGTCGAGCACTGGCTCGTCGAGCATCAGGAAGCCAACGGCACGTGGGGCGGCATCCAGCCCTGCTATCTGCTTACCGCGATGGCGCTTAAGGCGAACGGCTACCGCAATGACCATCCGGTCCTGAAGAAGGCGCTCGAAGGCACTCGCGAACTGATTTGGGACCTGGGCGATCGCGCGATGTGCACGCCGTGCGTGTCGCCAAATTGGGACGGCGCGCTGGCCGCCAAGGCGCTGCTCGATTCGGGCGTGCCGGGCAGCGATCCGGCGATCCGAAAGGCCGCGCAATGGTTTATCGACCACCAGATTTTTAAGCGCGGCGACTGGTCGGTCAAGCGGCCGGACCTCGAACCGGGTGGATGGGCGTTCGAATTCTACAACGATTGCTATCCCGACGTGGACGATTCCGCGGTGATCCTGATGGTGCTCGCGGAAGCGGAAACGGGCGACCCCGCGGCAAAGGAGCGCGCGATTCGCGCCGGCGCCAACTGGGTGATGGGAATGCAATCGGCCGACGGCGGATTTGCCGCGTTCGACGCCGACAACAATTCCACCTGGCTCAATCAGGTTCCGCTCGCCGACGTCGAGGCCGTCACCGATCCGTCATGCCCCGATTTGACCGGCCGCGTGCTGGAAATGATGGCGGCGACCGGCTATCGCGCGAACCATCCCGTGGCGATGCGCGCGATTCGATGGCTGAAGCGCAACCAATCGCCGGCGGGCGGATGGTGGGGCCGCTGGGGCATCAATTACATATACGGCTCCTCCGCCGCGCTCTCCGGGCTGCGCGCGATCGGCGCCGATGTCAACGCGCCGTGGATCAAGCGCGCCGCCGCATGGCTCAAGTCGAAGCAGAACGCCGACGGCGGATGGGGTGAAAGCCCGCTCTCGGACCAGGACCCCGCCTGGCATGGACGGGGCACGAGCACCGCATCGCAGACCGCGTGGGCATTGATCGGGCTGATCGCGGGCGAAGACGGAATCAGCGAGTCCGCGATGCGCGGCGCGCGATGGCTCGCCGAACGCCAGAACGACGCGGGCGCGTGGGACGAGGCCGAATTCACCGGGACCGGCTTCCCGAACTATTTTTATTTGCGCTACTGGATGTATCCGCATTATTTTCCGCTGATGGCGCTGGGCCGCTTCCGCAAGCGGCTTGCGGAGCTGCCGGCGCGGAACGGCGCGCAATGAAGACGATCTCGATTCTCGGCTCGACCGGATCGGTCGGCGCGGCGACGCTCGAGGTCGCGGCGCGCTTTCCCGATCGGTTCCGCGTCGCCGCGATTTGCGCGGGCCGCAACCTCGATCTCGTCGCCGGGCAGGCGCGGCGATTCCATCCCGAACTGGTTTCCGTGGCAACGCCGGAACTCGCGCGCGAATTGGAGGAACGGCTTCGCGGCGAGCGCGTCGCGATCGTCCACGGACTTGAGGGCGCAATCGCCGTCGCAACGCATCCGGACTCCGAGTTCGTAATGTCCGCGATGGTCGGCGCGATGGGCTTGCGTCCGACGCTCGCCGCAATCAAAGCGGGCAAGGATGTCGGCTTTGCGAACAAGGAAGTCCTCGTAATCGCCGGCGAGTTGGTGATGGCGGCGGTGCGCGAGAATCGCGTGCGGCTCCTTCCGGTCGATAGCGAGCACAACGCGATCTTCCAATGTCTGGAGGGGCGCGGCCGCGAAAGCCTAAAGCGCATCGTCCTGACCGCCTCGGGCGGCCCGTTCCGCGAATTGCCCGCCGAGCGCTTCGCGGCGATTACCGTTGAGCAGGCGCTCAACCATCCCACCTGGCGCATGGGCGACAAAATCACGATCGATTCCGCGACCCTGATGAACAAGGGGCTGGAAGTGATCGAAGCGCGCTGGCTGTTCGATCTCGCACCTGCGCAAATCTCGGCCGTGATCCATCCGCAAAGCGTGATCCATTCGATGGTGGAGATGATCGACGGCTCGGTGATCGCGGAGCTTGCGATTCCCGACATGGCGATTCCGATCGCCTACGCGATGGCCTATCCCGATCGCCTGCCGATGACCCATCTTAAGCCGCTTTCGCTGATCGAGGCCGGCCGGCTGACGTTCGAGGAGCCGGACCTAACCCGCTTCCCATGCCTGCGCCTCGCGTTCGAGGCGCTCGAGGCGGGCAACACGATGCCCGCGTGCCTGAATGCCGCCAACGAAGAGTTGGTCGCGGGATTCCTCGCGCGACGGGTGGCATTTGCCGACATCCCGCGCCATATCGAAGCCGTCATGCGGCGCCATGCGAACGCTCCCGCGCGCACGCTCGAAGATTTGCTCGAAACCGACGGCTGGGCCCGCGCGGCCGTGCATGAATTGATCGGGCCGAAGTCGGCCGCCGCGTAATAATCATGGAAGCCGCGCAAGCAGGCGTGCGGAGCGGCGGCCCGGCTTACGATGCTGCCGCACCCACTGCGGCCACGCCGCCGGGATCGTTCGACGTCCCCGCCGCATATGAGTTCTGCGCGCGGCTGGCAAAATCGCATTACGAAAATTTCACCGTTGCTTCGTGGCTGATGCCGCGTGCGATGCGCCCGCCCATGTACGCGGTCTATGCCTACGCTCGCATGGCCGACGATTTCGCCGACGAGCATCGCAGCCTCGCGATGCTCGACGAATGGGAACGCGAGTTGAACCTTGCCTATGCGGGAACGCCGCGCCATCCCGTGTTTATCGCGCTCGCCGATACGATTCGCCGCTTCGACATTCCGCGCGAGCCGTTCGCCGATCTGCTGGCCGCATTCCGATCGGACGTCAATTTCAAGGGCTTCGACACGCTCGACGGGCTGCTCGGCTACTCGCGATGCTCGGCGAATCCCGTCGGCCGGATCGTGCTATGCCTGTTCGGCTATCGCGACGCGGAACGGCAGCGGCTTTCGGACTTGGTGTGCAGCGGCCTGCAACTCGCGAATTTCTGGCAGGATGTCGCAATCGATCTCGGCAAGGGACGCATCTACCTGCCCCGCCGCGAGCGGGAACGCTTCGGTGTCGCGGCGACCGATTTGTCGGCGCATTCCGCCACGCCCGGATTTATCGAACTGATGCGGCACGAGGTTGCGGTCGCGCGCGCGATGCTAATCGAGGGCGGCGAGTTGCATCGGCTGGTCGATGCGCGCCTGCGCCGCGACATCCTGATGTTCGCGGGCGGCGGGCTTGCGATCCTGCGCGCGATCGAGCGGATCGGCTTCGACGTGCTGCGGGAGCGCCCGAAGCTCCGCCGGCTCGACTATCTCAAACTTGGATGGAACGCGATTCGTGGGCGCCTTGAAGCCTGATAATGGCGCCGTGGCGAACGGTGCCGCGCCCGCAGCCGCGCTTGCGGCCGATTACGCGCGATGCGCCGAGATCGCGCGAAAATCGTCTTCCAACTTTTACTACGCCTTCATGCTGCTGCCCGCGGAACGCCGCCGCGCGCTCAACGCGGTCTATGCGTTCTGCCGCTTTATCGACGATATCGCCGACGACGAGTCGATCCGCGAACCGGCCAAAATGCTGGAGCGCTGGCGCGAGGAATTGGACCGCGTGTTCGCGGGTGCGCCAACGCGGCCGGTGTCGCGCGCGCTCGCCGACAGCGTGCGGCGATTCGATATTCTGCGCGCGCCGTTCGACGAAATCATCGCCGGGGTCGAGATGGACCTGACGCGCAAACGGTACGAAACTTTCGATGACCTGCGCCTCTACTGCTATCGCGTCGCGTCGGCAGTCGGCTTGGTTTGCATCGAAATTTTCGGCTGCAACAGCCCAGCCGGAAAGATTTACGCCGAAAACTTGGGAATCGCGTTCCAACTCACGAACATTATCCGCGACGTGCGCGAGGACTCCCGCCGCGGCCGGATTTATCTTCCGCTCGAGGACCTGCGCCGCTTCGGCGTTGCCGAGGACGAAATCCTGCGCGGCGTTTACAGCCTGAACTTCGCCAACCTGATGGAATCCCAGGCGCGGCGCGCGCGTGAGTTCTACACCGCCGCCCAACTTGCGATCGCTCCCGAAGACCGCCCCGCGCTGCTCGCGGCCGAGGCGATGCGGCTGATTTATGGAGCGATTCTGGAGCGGATTATAGCGTCGAATTACCGCGTGCTCGACCGGCGCGTGACCCTTTCCTCTCCGCACAAGCTTTATCTGGTCGGCCGCGCGTGGGCCGCCGGCCGCTTCGATGCGCTCCTTGGATAAGATGGCCGCGAATCCTTCATGCGATGTCGCCGTGATCGGCGCGGGCTTCGCCGGACTGTCCGCCGCCGTCGCGCTTGCGGAGCGCGGCCTACGGGTGACCGTGCTCGAAGCAAAGCCGGCGCCGGGCGGCCGCGCCTACTCGTTTGCCGATCCGGACACGGGCGATTTCGTCGATAACGGCCAGCATGTCCTGATGGGCTGCTATCGCGAGACCCTCGATTTTCTCGAAAAAATCGGCTCGCGCGGCAAGCTCGTGTTTCACGAGGACCTCGAAATCGAAATGCTCGACGGCCCCGGCAAGAGCGCGCGGCTCAAGACCGCGCGGCTGCCCGGCCCGCTGCACATGACGGCCGCGCTGCTCGGCTACCGGCATCTCACGTTCGCCGATCGGCTCCGCGTGATGCGCGGCGGGCTGGCGATGCTCGCGATGCATCGGCGCGGAAACGGCGAGTTGCGCAAATTGACCGTCGCACAATTGATGGATCGGCTGGGACAATCGGCGCGCGCGCGGGCCTGCTTTTGGTATCCGCTCTCGATAGCGACCTTGAACGACGAGCCGGAACTGTCGTCGTCGGAACTGCTGGCGGAAGTATTAAAGCGCGCTTTCTTTTCGCGGCGCGCCGATTCCGCGTTCGTCTATTCGCGGGTGGGATTGTCCGATCTGTACTGCACCGGCGCGCGCGAAGCGATCGAACGCGCGGGCGGCGCGCTCGCGCCCCATTCGATCGTGGAAACGCTCGAATCCGGCGCGGACGGACGAATCGAATCCGTCCGGCTGCGCGACGGGCGGCGAATCGCGGCGCGATCCTTTATCTCGGCCGTCCCCGCGCACAATCTCCTGCGCTTCCTTCCGGAGCACGCCATCGCCGATCCGTTTTTCTCGCGGTTCGCGGAACTGTCAAGCTCGCCGATCGTATGCGTTCACGTCTGGCTCGATCGCAAAGTTACCGATTCGGCCTTTGTGGGCTTTATCGGTACGACGACGCAGTGGATGTTCAACAAGCGGGCGATATTCGAGCAGCGCGGCGAAACGCATCCGGGGTATTTGAGCTTCGTGATCAGCGGCGCGCGCAAATTAGTGGAAAAATCGAACGACGAGTTAGTCGCGATCGCGATGAACGACCTTCACGCGATGATTCCCGCCTCGAGGGAGGCCCGGATCGTCAAATCGATCGTGATCAAGGAAAAGCACGCCACGATGGCGCCCGATTTGCGCTCGCATGAACTTCGGCCCGGCGCGGAAACTCCAATCGCCAACTTCTTTCTCGCCGGCGACTGGATTCAGACCGGATTGCCCGCCACGATCGAAAGCGCGGTCGTCTCCGGGCGCGCGGCCGCCGCGGCCGCGGCGAAGAGATTGGCCGCATAGGAAGCGGGATTTTCGATGGCGGCGAAATCGGCGCTGGTCACGGGCGGCAACGGCTTTGTGGGATGCCATGTCGTGCGCGCGCTCCTCGCGCGGGGCGCTCGCGTGCGCGCCCTCGTGCGCGAGAACGGCGACCTGGCCGCGCTCGAAGGCCTTCGGGTTGAAGTCGCGCGCGGCGACATCCGCTATTACGATTCGGTCGAGCGCGCCGCGCGCGGCTGCGAGGAAATTTATCACGTCGCCGCCGACTACCGGCTCTGGCTGACCGATCCCGCGCCGATGTACGCCACTAACGTCGAGGGCACCGGGCACGTGTTGCGCGCCGCGCAGGCCGTGGGCGCGCGCCGAATCGTTTACACCAGCACGGTCGGCACGCTCGGGCTTCCGCACGATGCGCCGGGACGCGAGGATACGCCATCGTCGCTCGCCGCCATGATCGGCCATTACAAGCGATCGAAGTTCATGGCGGAACAGGCGGCGCTCGAAGCGGTGCGGCGCGGCGCTCCGGTGGTGATCGTCAACCCCTCGACTCCGATCGGCGCGCTCGATTTCAAGCCCACCCCCACCGGCCGGATAATCGCCGGCTTCCTTGCGGGCCGGATCCCCGCCTATGTCGATACGGGGCTTAACCTGGTCGATGTCGAAGACGTTGCGCGCGGACATCTGCTGGCGGCGGAGCGCGGCCGGATCGGTGAAAAGTACATTTTGGGCGGCGAGGATTTGACCCTAAAGGAGTTCCTCGATCGGCTCGCCGCGATTTCAGGATTGCCCGCGCCGAAAATCCGGATTCCATACGCGGTCGCGTTCGGATTCGCGCTCGGCGCGGAGGCTGTCGCCCGCACCATCACCCATCGCGCGCCGCGCGCAAGCCTGACTGAAGTGCGGATGGCGCGGCATCGGATGTTCTTCGATTCCTCCAAGGCGCGCGCCGAATTGGGTTACGCGCCCGGGCCGATCAATGCGGCGCTTGAGCGCGCGATCGAATTTTTCCGGGCGCGCGCCGCGAACGCCAAGGCCGCCTGAGCCGCGCGATGCATCTACTGCTCTCCACAGTTGCGCTGCGCCCGTATGTGTTCGTCTTCCTCGGGAGCTTTCTGTTCATTTCGATCGTCAATTTCGGCGTTCGCACGACGGTCATTTTCACGATTCTCACCTATGCCGTCGCGCTCGCGTGCGAATGGTCTTCCGTGAATAACGGCTTCCCGTTCGGCCTGTATCATTACATCCAGACGACGCGTGGGCGCGAAATCTGGGTGATTGGCGTGCCGCTGATGGATTCGCTATCGTTCACGTTCCTCGGTTTCGCGAGCTACACCGTCGCGCTCCTGCTGTGCTCGCCGCTTTACCGGCGCGGCATCGACCTCAAAATTCTGGATACGCGGGCGCTTCGCCGTTCTCCGCGCGTGTGGCTGCTCGCGGCGCTCTTCATGGTGATGATCGATTGGGTGGTCGATCCGCTGAGCGTGCTGGGCAATAGATGGTTCCTCGGCAGGATTTTCCGGTACGACCCGCCGGGGCCGCATTTCGGCGTCCCGATTAGCAACTATCTGGGATGGTATTTCGTCGCCGCCATCGCGATTGCGATCTTTCAGTGGCTCGACGCGAGCCTCGCCCGCGGCGGGGCGAAGCCGGCCGGGGCGATGCCCGCGTTTCCGTCGCGCGCGCTCCTTGGCCCGGCGCTTTATCTTGGAATCGTGGCGTTCGGAATCACGATGCTATTCGTGATTGGCGCGGAGGAGATCGCGTGGGCGTCGGTCTTCATCTACCTGCCCTTTCTCGCGCTCGCGGTTCATATCGTCACGCGCCGCGAGAGCTACGGCGATGCCGCCGTGCTCCAGCGCCATCTGGCGGACTTCCCTTACGAGCGCGATTTGCCGGTGTGGAGCGAATCCGTAAATCGTTAGCGGGCCGCGCCGCCGCGTTCGATTCGATCCAGTAGCGCCCGCGCCCGCGGAATGTTCGGCTCGCGCGCCAGGAGTTCGTGGAGCGCCGCTTCCGCGCCGCCGGTGTCGCCATGATTCAAGCGGAGTTGCGCGCGCGCCATCGTGGCTATTTCATATCCGCCCGGAAGCGCGGCGGCCGTGGCAAGCGCCGCCTGCGCGCCCGTGGAATCGCCGGCCGCATCGAGCGATTCGGCCAGGACCGCGTAGGCGCCGGGGGGCGGATGCTTGAGCAGCTTGAGTCCCGCGGCCATCTCATTCGCGGCGCGCCGGTGGTCGCCCAAAGATCGGTACACAAGTCCCAAGTCGTAGCGCGAGGCGCCGTCGCCCGGATCCAGCGACACCGCCTTCTCGAATTGAACGCGCGCTCCGGCGAGTTCGCCCCGCCCTTGAAGCGCAAGCCCGAGGCGGTTGTGCCACAGCTCCTCGCCCGGAACCTCCTGCGCGCAGCGCGTGAAGAGTGCGACCTCGTCATGCCAGTAGCCCTGGACGGAAAAGAGCGCGCCCGCATAGACGATTCCAACGGCGGCCGCGGCAGCCCACATCGCACGCATCCGGGACTCCGTTCCGCGCGAATAAGACATCGCGAGGTCGGCCGCCATCACGCAAAACCCGAACGATGGAACATAGAGATAACGATCTTGCAGGACGGCCTTGGCGAACAGCCCGCCCAAGTTCAATTCGGGACCGAGCGCGATAAAAATCCATGCGGCGCAGAACAGATAAAGCCGGCGATGCGGATGGCGTCGAATCAGGAGCCATCCCGCGACGCACAAAACCGCAAGCCCGGCGATCGGCAGGTAAAACCCGGAGGCGGCAATGTTCTCGACGATATCCAGCCGGTGCGACGGTCCCGCTCGCCACGGCGCCGCGAGCAGCATCGCGTAGGAGGCAATCGCTCCGGGAATCGTAAGCGCGATCTCGCGCGCCGTCATGTGATTGGTCGGATTCGCCCGGCTGATGAATCCGAGCACCCAATAGCGCAGCGCGAAATAGCCCACGGTTTCGGCGGCGTAAGGCCACACAGCAAAAACCGTATTGCGGGCGCGGCCAAAATAGGTCCTATAGGACGTATCGGACTTATCGGTTACCAACAGAAACGCATGCGCCGCGATGAGCAGCGGAAACACCACTGCGCTTTCGTGGCTGAGCAGCGCACCCGCGAAAAATCCCAGCGACGCCGCGCGCCATCGCGGCTGCGCGCCGCGCAAATAAAACTCGAATGCGGCAAGCTCGAATGCGGCGGCCAGCGGCAGCGGAATCGCCGATGCCCACACGATTGCCTCGGCATGAATCGGCATCAGCGCGAACAGCGCCGCGGCGATCAAGCCGGTCAATCGATCCGCAGTCAGGTGCGACGCGACGCGAAATACGAGCCACACCACAATCAGGTGAAGCGCAACCATCGTCGCATGCCATCCCATCGGCTTAAGCCCGAACAGATGGAAATTGAGCGCGAACCAGATGTCCTGCAGCGGGCGGTAGTAGGCGCTCTGCGGCAGATGGAGCGGGTCGCGGAACCACCACGAGTCGCGAACCAGCGACTTCCAGATGAACGACCACTGTCCGATGAAGCGGTTCAGGACGATCATCTCGCTATCGTCGAAGACAAAACCGTTGGTGAGGCATCGCGAGAAGATGCTCGCGGTGACGATCAGAACCGCCGCCAGCCCCGCACCGATTCGCGAATCGCCGTCGCCCAGCCGGGTGAGAAACGGCGCGAAGGGACCGAATCGCGCGGGCCGGCCTTTGACTGTCGCAGCGGCGGTCGCGTGGGAGACGCTGGACGGCGCTTGCCGCCCGGCTCGATCGTGCTTTCGGCGTTTGGATGCCATCCCCGGTTCAGCGGGCGGCCGCCACGATCTCAGTCGCTGCGGCCGGAGTCCGGCCCGGCGGCGGCATCATTGCGATGATGCGTCGGCGCGGCGGCCCCGTCGTGGTGCTCTCCAGCCGATTCTTGCGGTGTAGCCGCAGTCTGCGGACCCGCGTCGCCATGCCTTCCGTGCCGCCGTCCGCCCCGACGCCGGCGGCGGCGCCGGCGCTGGCCACCGGGAGCCGGCGATGCCACGCTCCCGGCCGCGGGAAGCGCGGCGCTGTCGGCGGGAGCGGCGAGGAAGCGATGGATGGCGGCCTCATCGATTCCGTAGGTCGCCGCCATCATCTCAAAGAATTGCTGCGCTTCGCCGAAATACGGCCGGCGCATCAGGCGGCGGGTGCGCCGCGACGGCGCGGCGAGCAGCTCGAAGGCGTCCAGAATCAGGCGCATCCGTTCGGTATCGCCGCGGGCGAAACCGCGCGCCCGCAATTCGGCGATTAGTTCAGTCTGGCCGCCGGGGGCGGTGCGCCGCAGGTCGAGCATCAGCGCCGCGAGCAATATCTCATGTTCGGGCGCGTAGCCGGCGGCGATTCGGCGTCCGAGCGCCGCCATGTTGCGAACGGTGGGCTGGCCGGACAGGGGAACGTCCAGCCGCTTGAGATGCGCCGAGAGGAATGGCAGCACGGCGTCCAGCAGCCCCAGTTCTTCCATCAGGACCAGCGCCCGCGCGGCCTCGGGCTGGCCGAGCGTGCGATAGGTCTCCTCGACCAGCCGCGGCACGGAGGCTTTGGCGAGGTCGTTGCGATGACGCTCGATCGCGGCGCGCGTGGCCGGTTCGATCTCGAAGCCGAGCTTGGAGGCGAAGCGTACCGCGCGCATCATTCGCACCGGATCCTCGCGCATTCTGAGGCCCGGGTCGCCGATGGTGCGGATGAGACGCACCTGAAGGTCGTCCACGCCGCCGGGAAAATCGATCACGCGGAACGATTGCGGATCGTAAAAGAGCGCGTTAACCGTGAAATCGCGGCGGAAGGCGTCTTCCTCGGGCGAGCCGAAGGTATTGTCGAGCCGGATCATCGGGTCGTCCGAGCCGGCCACCCCTTCGGCTTGGCGGCGAAAGGTCGCAACCTCGATATTCTGGCGGCCGAAAAATACGTGTACGAGGCGGAAGCGCCGCCCGATCAGCCGCGAATTGCGGAACAGATCGCGCACCTGCTGCGGATGGGCGGAGGTGGCAATGTCGAAGTCCTTGGGCCGCCGCGACAGCATCAGGTCGCGCACTCCGCCGCCCACGATGCAGGCGACGTGGCCCGCCCCGATCAGGCGATAGAGCACCTTCAGGACGTTGGGGTCGATGTCGCGCCGGGAGATGGGATGCTCCGCGCGTTCAAGTATCCGAGGATTCAATGCTCAACCGTCCGGCGCGTTGGCGGCGGGTCACGTTCCAGCCCCAGCCGCATTCGGCAGAACCTAGCACGACTGCGCCCGCGCTTCACGCCCCCGGCGCATTCGCGCCCGGGGCCGGTTTCCTCTAGAATCGGCGTCTCATGACCGCCAAGACTCCCCGCACAATTCAGATCGTTAGCCACGGCCCATCGTGCCTGGACGGGGCGATGGCGGCGGCCGCCGTCGCACGCTTTTACGGGGGAGAACGGGTGACCACGATTCTGCCCGGCAACAACGACGCCGACCATGCGCTTGCGGGGCTGCGGTTGAAATCCGGCAACGATGAAATTTGGATCACCGACCTGTCGTGGAACCTGCCGGCCACGGGCGCGCACCTCACGGCGCTCGCGGCGGCGGGCGCGCGCATCTTCTGGATCGATCACCATCGCACGGCGGTCGGACGCGCCGATGCGCCCGAATTTCAAGTGCCGTTCGCGGGCAAGGTGCTGTCCGAAAGTTATTCCGCGGCGCGGCTGACCTTCAATTTTCTCAAGCGCCGGGTGCGCGAACTACCCGCCGAACGGCGCGCCGCGTTCGAGGCATTCGCGCCCTTCGCGTTAATCGCCGACGATCACGATCGCTGGATTCACAAGATTCCCGAATCGCCCGAATGGGCGCTGGCGGTGCAGACGCTCGGCGGAATCGCGTCGTACCGCGAAATCCTGAAGCTCAAGGAGCCGGCGATGAGCCGCCGGCTGCGCGCGGCGTTCGAGACCGGCCGCGACGCAATGCGCCGCAGCATCGAACTGGCGCGTTCGACGCTGGTCGATCGCAAGCTCGCCAACGGCATCACCGTGCGCGGCGCCTGCTGCTTCGGCTACAGCAGCGAGGTCGCGGCGAATCTTTACGCGGGACAGCATCGCATGGTCGTCGCGCTGTTCGATTTGCGCAGCCAAGGGGTGAGCCTGCGGCGCAGCGCCGATTGCGAGGTGGACCTCTCCACGCTGGCGCGCGAATACGGCGGCGGCGGCCATCCCGCGGCGTCGGGCTTTTCCCATCCCGATCTCCGCCGGCTTCCGGCCGAACGGCTGGCCGACCTCCTCGGCGAACGGCTGACCCGCCATCCCGCGGCGGGTTGATTCGCCCGCGCGCCTTGCGCGGTGGGCGGCGCCTGACTAGATTCGCGCCGTGGACCCGGCGCTCGAAACCGCGCTCAATCTGCTGCTCGAATCCGAGCGCGCCGGCGTGGCCGCGCTCGAAATGCTGCTTGCCGAGGCGAAGCATCCCGAATTGCGCCGCTTCCTCGCCGGTTCGCGCGAGGTCGAACGGCGCAACGCGGACGAGCTTGCGGACTTGATTCGGGCCAACGGCGGCCGGCCCTCCGATCGGACCGGCCCGTTCGCGGCCAAGGTTGCCGCGATGGGCACGCTGCGCGAGCAGCTCAACCTGATGGCGCGCGGGCAGGAATGGGCCGCGCGCAAAACCGAACAAGCGCTGGCGCTGGCGCCACCCGCCGGAGCGATTCGCGATTACCTTGCCGCAATGGCCAACCGCCATCGCGCGGAAGCGGAATGGGGCCGCGCCGCGGTCATCAAACTGCTCGATACTCTTGCCTGAATGGCGGGTTAATGGTACAAGTTGGCTACGTAGTTTCAGGCGCCGGCGATCTCCGCGGCGAATGAACGCGGGGTCCGGCAAACCAACCCAGCCGGTGGAGGGTTCAATGGCAATTACAGCAAAATTCAAAGAACGCAATTTCGGCCATGTCGTACGCGAACGGCGGCGCCAGCTCGATTTGACCCAGGAAGAAGTCGCCCGCCGCGTAAAAGCCTCGACGCCGTACATCGGCCATCTCGAGGCGAGCAAACGGCATCCTTCCGACAAAATCGTGAATCGGTTGGCGGACGTGTTGGGCTTCGATCGCAAGGAGCTGTTCCTGCTTGCCAACCCCCATACCAGGGAATTGCTCGATGCCGCCGCGGAGGGACAGGCGAGCTCGGCGTGGGATGAGTTCCGCCACAACGAGCAATTGCGCCGCGTCCACAGCATCACGGACGACGAAATGGAGATGCTGTCCGGGGTGGCGCTGCTCGGCGAAGTCCGCTCCGCGCGGGATTTCATCTATATTCTGAACACGATCCGCCACGCGGTCGGCCAATAGGTCGGCTCAACGCTTGCGGGCGGGAGCTTGCGCGATTTTTAGAATCGCGCGATGGAGCAGTCCGTTATCCGCGATTAGCCCCTTGAGCAGCACGTTGCGCCGGTTGAATCGGACCGGGCGGCCACCGATGTCGGCGACGGTTCCGCCCGCGATCGTTATCAGCGCCGCGCCCGACGCGATGTCCCATTCGCTCTTGGGCGAGCGGGTGAAGGTTGCGTCGGCAAGACCGGCCGCCACCATCGCGAGCTTATAAGCGACCGACCCGGCAGGCACGACTTTTAGCTTGCCGCGAAACTCGTCCCATTCGCCGCGTCCGATTTCGCTCCGGCTTGCCAGTACCGCCGCACGGCGCAAGGTCCGCCTCCGGGTGACGCGCGCCGGCCGCTCATTCAGATGGCATCCCAACCCGCGCGCCGCCCAGAACAATTCGCGCTCGATCGGATTGTAGGTCACGCCGAGCACCGGCGCGCCGTCCTCGACCAGCGCGATCGAAACCGCGAACTCGGGGATTCCCTTGATGAACTCCTTGGTGCCGTCGAGCGGATCGACGATCCACACGCGGCGGCACTTTAGGCGCGCATCGCTGTCGGCAGTCTCCTCGGACAGCCATCCGTAATCGGGGAACGGTCCGCACAGGATTTTTTTCAGTGCGCGGTCCGCCTCGAGATCCGCCGTGGTGACCGGATTGTCGCGGCCCTTGGAGCCGATGCCGTAGCCGCCGCGGCGCCAGTAATGGCGCAGGATTTCGCCCGCCACACGCGCGGCTTTCTTTGCAAGCGCAAGTTCGCGATGAAGATCGGGTTGCATCGCGCAAATCCTAGCCGCCCCGCGCCGCGGATGCCATCGCCGCCGAATTGCCGCGCCGCGCCCGCGCCACCTAAGATGGCAGCGAGCCTCATGGCTGACGGCGAAAATTTCACCACCAAGGCGCCCCGCCACCCGGTAAACGATCGGTTGGCGCGTTGGGGTCTTGGCGGGGTTATGATCTTTACCGCGATCGCGTACAGCCGCTGCCTGCGTAACGGGTTCGTCCTCGACGATCGGGATCAAATCGTCCACAACCGCTACCTCGGAAGCTGGGCCTTCGTGTGGAAGTCGATGGTGAACGATTCGGCCTGGTTCACCAATCCGTCTCACACTCCTGTCGCCTCATATTACCGCCCGTTCCAAAATGTTTGGTTCGCGCTGAACTATTACCTGTTCAGGCTGAATCCGATCGGATGGCATGCGGCGACGATCGCGCTCCATCTGATCGTGGTGTGGCTCGCGTTCCGGGTCGCCTCTGAGCTAACGGACAATCGGTGGACAGGACTGCTGGCCGCCGGGCTGTTCGCATTGCTGCCGATTCATGCGGAAGCGGTCGTATGGGCGGCGGCGATTGCACCGTTGCTCAGTTCCGCATTCGCGCTGGGCGCGTTCGACTTTTATTTGCAAAGAAGGCGTGCCGCGTCGTTGGCATTGTTCGCGGGTGCACTGCTCAGCTATGACAGCGCGGCGGCGTTTCCCGCGCTGATTGCGGCGCACGCGTTTTTGTTGGGTGCAAGCGCAGACCTAACCCCCTGTCCCCCTTCCCCTCCAGGGAAGGGGGAACGCAGCTCCGAAAGTTCCCCTCTCCCTTTAGAGGGAGGGGTTAGGGGAGGGGTCTCTTTGCGCGCCACCTTATCCGCGGCATGGCCCTACTTCCTGGAACTCGCAGGCTATCTCGCGCTGCGCTATTGGGTGCTCGGCTTCGTCAGCCGGCAGAATCCCTTCAATCCGCGAATCTACACGTGGCGCGAAATTCTTCCGCAGATTCCCGGCGTGATCGCGCGCGACCTGATGCTGATCGCGATGCCGTGGAAGGCGGGCCCGTCCCATCCGATGCGCTTCGCGTTCGGATTCGCGTGGCCGGAATTTTACCTGCCCGCGGCAGGACTCGTTGCGCTGTGCGCAATCGGATGGCTCGTGCTGCGGAACCATCCGCATCGGCGGCTCTACCTGTTCTGCGCGGCATGGTTTCTGATCGCGCTAAGCCCGATGCTCAATCTGGGCGCGCTATTCGTGCTGGGGCTGATTCAGGATCGCTACCTCTATCTTCCGTCGTTCGGCCTCTGCCTGATGGCCGCCGACCTCGCGGCGACATTCGGACGCACGAGCGAAGCGCGGGCGAGCGCCGTTACTACCGGCGCAACGATTGTTGGAATTGCGTACGCGGTGATGCTGGTTCACGTGGACGGTTTCTGGCATGACGAGGTCGCGATTCTCTCGCGCTGCGTGCAGGAAGTGCCGGACGCGGTTGGATGCCGCACGCGGCTCGGAGAATCGCTCGCGGGCCGGGGTGATTTCGCGAAGGCGCGCGACCAATTGGAGGCGGCAGCCGCGCTTGAGACCGGCAAACCATTCTGGCCGAAACCAAGTTGGGACGTATTCCATAACTTGGGAATTGTCTATGCGCATTTCGGCCAATGGCCGGAAGCGGAGCGCGCGTTTGCCAAGGCGCTCAAGCTGTCAGCGCATCCGACCGCTGAAGATTGGCTAAGACTCGCGAATGCGGCCAATCGCGCCGGTGACTCGAAACAGGCGCAGGCAGCACTTAAGCAAGCTGACGCCATGCGGCGGCGTGGCGGTTCGCACTGACGCCGACCGGGCGCGCTTAATTGCGCGGGCGCGCCGTGCTATCGTCGCCGTCTCGGATAAATCCATGCGTGCGGTCATCGTCTTTTTCGCCACCGGCATCTACTCCGGCTATTCTCCGGTCGCGCCGGGAACCGCCGGGTCGGTCGTGGGCCTCGTGCTGGTGTGGTTCGTGACCGGGCCGCTATGGGCGCATTCGCCGGTGCAATGCCTTGCGCTCTTCGCGATCGCGTTCGCCGCGTCGTGCTGGGTTTCCGATCGCGCCGAGAAAATCTTCGACGAGCACGATTGCCCCAAAATCGTCATCGACGAAGTGCTGGGAATGGTGGTGACGATGTTCGGAAATCCCATCCACGGCGTGGCGCTTGCAGCCGGGTTCGTGCTGTTCCGCGTTTCCGACATCTTGAAGCCGTGGCCCGCCAGATATTTCGACCGCGAACTGCATAACGGCGCGGGCGTGATGCTGGACGATTTGGCGTCGGCAATTTACGCAAATATCGCGCTGCGGATAATCGCGCACGTGTTGTGAGGCCGCGCAGCCATGATTGAAAAGGCAGCCATCCTTTCGACCGGCGACGAACTCACCACCGGTATAATCGTCGATACCAACGCGAATTATCTCTGCGATAAGCTTTCCGAAGCCGGTCTCAACGTCGCCGCCATCATTGCCGTCGGCGACGTGCCGGAGCGATTGGAATGGGCGTGGCGGAGAGCAATTGAGATCGCCGACGTGGTCGTCTCGACCGGCGGCCTCGGCCCGACCGCCGACGACCTCACGACGGAGACCTTGGCGCGAATCGCGGGCGTCAAGTTGTGGCGGGACGAGCCGACCGTCGAGCGCATGACGCAGCTCTTCAAATTGATGAACCGCCCGATGCCGGAAAACAATCTCCGGCAGGCGATGTTCCCCGATGGCGCCGTGATTATTCCGAATCCTCTCGGCACCGCGCCGGGTTTTCGGATGCCGATTACGCTCGGCGGCCATACTGCGCATCTGATTGTGATGCCGGGGGTGCCGCGCGAGATGAAGCCGATGATGGAGAACGCTGTCCTGCCGTGGATCGCAGCGAATCGCGGCACCGATACGGTGTATGCATCGCGGACATTCCAGACCTTCGGGATGAGCGAATCGGCGCTGGACGCCGCCGTCGCCGGCGTTATCGCGCCCGAGGAAGGGAAGGTCTCGTTCCGTGCGAGCTTCCCAAAGATTTCCGTGCGCGTTCGCGCGGCGGGGAAGCCGGGTGAGGCCGAGCGCAAAGCGCACGAATTGGGAGACCGGATGCTCGCGAAGATTTCCGATTACGTGTACGCGGAAGGCGACAGTTCGATGGAGGAAATCGTCGCCCGCCTCTTTATCGAAAAGCAACTGACGCTCGCGGTTGCGGAATCGTGCACGGGCGGGATGATCGGCGATCGCATCACCGACGTGCCCGGCAGTTCGCGCTTCTTCAAGGCCGATTTCGTCACCTATTCGAACGACGTGAAGTCGGGCGTGCTGGGAGTATCGGAGGCGACGCTCAAGACGCACGGCGCGGTAAGCGAGGAATGCGTGCGTGAGATGGCGGCTGGAGCGCGCGCGAAGGCCAATGCGGATGTGGCGATCGCGACATCGGGAATCGCCGGGCCGGACGGCGGCACGCCCGACAAGCCGGTCGGCACGGTATGTATCGCGCTTGCGTCGGCTGAAAAGAATATCTCGCGCCGCTACCAGCTTCGCAGCACGCGCGAATGGATCAAGCTCTTAACCTCGCAAATCGCGCTCGATTGGCTCCGCCGCTTCGCGCTCGATCTCCCGATCGGCGACGCTCCCCTGTTCCGGCGGTAGCGACCCGCGTCTTTAGCCTGTCCTATTCGAGGTGGAGGCCCGCGTGATTCGCGAAGTTTTGGAAATCACGGTCCCGCGTCACCAGTGCGACGTTATGATCCAGGCAAGACTGTGCGATCAGCGTGTCGGCCAAACGGGCCTTCAGCCCCTTTCGTAGGACCAAGGCGCGAGTTTCGCCGGCGCGTTCCCAGTAGCCGTCCAGAATTTCGAGTTGCCTGATTGAGCGAACAAACCTCTCAATCTCGTGGGTGGCCGCTGGATCGCAGAGCAGTTCAGTCACCACGACGGGGGGAAAGACGGCTTGCCCGAATCGAAGCGCGGCTTGAACCGCGATTACGTCGCGGCCGCTCGCCCCCGACAAAAACGCGATGGTGGAACTGGTGTCCAGCGCGATCATCGCCGGTCTTCGCGCAATTCATCCAGATCGATCGAAAATTTGACCTTGCCCCGTAACTTGAGGAGTTCGTCGCACGCCTCGCTTGCCGCCAGCAATTCCAGCCCCTTGCGGACGGTTTCACTGATGCCAGCCCGCGCCGCCTTTTGAGCTTTGGCGAGCAACTCATCCTGAACGTGGACGGTAATTTTGCGATCGGCCTTCATGCCGTAAATCATACCAGCATTTAATGCTGTAATAAACTATGGCGATTCGAGCATCTCTGTTATTTCCGCTCGACGAATTCGAGGCGATTGCCCCACGGATCGCGCACGAAGAACCGCTCCTGGCCGGGGAAGCGGTTGCCCGCGACGATTTCGACGCCGGCGGCTTCGAGCCGCGCGCGCATCGCCGCGAGATCGGCGACGCGAAAAGCCGGATGGCGGCGCGAGACGCGATTCGCCGCGCTGGCATCCTTGTCGGTCGTGAGATGCAACTGCTGCGCGCCGCATTGCAGCCACCATCCGGGATGGCCGCTGTCGGTATTGGCGGGACGCTGGAGCGGTTCAAGTCCCAGCAGATCGCAATAGAACTCGCGCGCCTTCGCGAGCGCGTCGCCGCCCTCGTCGATCAGAAGATTCACATGATCGAGTCCAACAATCGGGGCCATCTGCGCTCACCTCCATTCCATCTCGCGCTCACCCGCCCAACTGGTACATCGAGCGATCGCGGGTCGAACGGCCTTCGAGCAGATGATGGCCGGTCGGCTTGAATTCCACCGCGCGGCGGAGAATCTGCGCGACGCGCGGAATCGGATCGCCGCCGTCCGAGCGAAGCGCCTTCGCCACGTCGAGTTCGTCGTCATTGAGCAGACAGAGGTGAAACTTGCCGTCCGCCGTGAGGCGCATCCGGTTGCAGGTTCCGCAATACGGTTCGCTGACCGGGCTGATGAAGCCGACGACGCCGCGCGCGCCGCGAAGCCGGAAATTTCGCGATTCGTCGGCGGGATTTCCACCGGGAATTTCTTCAAGCGGGCCCAGCGCCGCTTCGATTCGCCGGCGCGTCTCGATATTCGAGACGTAGCGCGCGATCGCAACGCGGGCGCATTCGCCGCCTCCGAGCGGCATCAGTTCGATGAACCGGACGTGCCACTCGCGATCGATCGTCAGCCGCGCCAGATCGGCGACGCTCTCCTCGTTGTAACCGGCGGTCACCACCGCATTGAGCTTGATCGGTGCAAGTCCCGCCGCTTCCGCCGCCATGATTCCGCGCCAGATCGCATCGTACGTTCCGCCGCGCATCTGGCGCTCGACGATGGCCGGATCGAGGCTGTCGAGGTGGACGTTGACGCGGGCCAGCCCGGCGCGCTTTAAGGGAGCCGCCAACTCCTCGAGCAAGATCGCGTTGGTGGTCAGCGCGAGGCCCGCGACGCCCGGAATGCCTGCGATCCTTTCGGCGATTTCCACGATGTCGGCGCGCAGCAGCGGCTCGCCGCCCGTCAGCCGGAACTTGCGGAACCCGGCGCTTACCGCCGCGCGCACGACGGTTTCGATTTCGGACGCCGTCAGCATCGCGGCCGTGGGCATGAAGCGGATGCCGTCGAGCGGCATGCAATAGACGCATCGGAGGTTGCAGCGGTCGATTACCGAGATGCGCAGGTAGTCGATTTCGCGGTTGAACGAATCGCGCGGCATCGAATCCATAGTAGCCGCGCCGCCGCGCCCGAAACAATCGAACCCGCGCGCCGGTTCGCCTATGGCGGGTAAGCTGGTAATCTTTTGAGCGGCTTCGCAAGCGGGAGAGATGAGGACAAGTCGGCGCAATCGGGCGATCGCATTGATGGCCGCGGCGGCAATCGCGATTGCCGCGTGCGCGAGCCGGGCGATCGCGGAGGACGCCGAAGCGCGCGCGGCGTCGAACAAAATCGTTGCCGCCGCCGAGTCAATGATCAAACGGGCGGGCGCATCCGACCCGGTCAACACGGACTCGATTCACGCCGCGATCGCCCGCCTGCAAGCCGCCGCCAAAATCGACCCGCGCAACGATTCCGCCTACGTCGATCTGGGATTTTGCTATGGGCTTTTGCGCGATGTGCCGACGGCGATCGATATGTACACTAAGGCGGCGCGAATCAATCCGTCGGGCGCGAATTTCCTGGAATTATCGGACGTGTACCTGCGCACCGGCGATTCGGAAAGCGCGCTGATGGCCGCCAACGCGGGCCTCGACAAGGAGCCCAAGAGCGCGCGGCTTTACAACGCCAAAGGCGTTGCGCTCAACGACCTCGCGCGTTTCGGCGAGGCGGCCGAGGCGTTCGAGAAGGCGGTTAAGCTCGATCCGGATTTGACCGTCGCGCGCACCAACCTAAATGCTCTGAACAGCGGTTCGTCGGGCCGTGGCAGCGTCATGCGCCATTCCCGCGGCAATTGACGGTGCGCGGCCACCGCGCCTTTGCGTCATAGCCGCGCGGAGCGTAAAAAATTAATTCATGGTGGAAAGCGAGGAACCGAGCCACAGCGCGCACGGCACAATGGCGATTCTGGTCGGGGGCGGTCCCGCGCCCGGAATCAACGGCGTGATCGCGGCGGCGACGATCGAGGCGATCAATTGTGGGGCGCGCGTGATTGGGCTTCGCGACGGCTTCAAATGGCTCGCGGCGGGCGACGCTTCGCACGCGATCGAACTGGAGATCCCGGAGGTGAGCCGGATTCACTTCACCGGCGGCTCGATCCTGCGCACCTCGCGGGTCAATCCCGCGCACGACGAGGAGAGCCTAAGCCGCGCGATCGCGACGCTCGAATGGCTGGGCGTGCGCTACCTTTTGTGCATCGGCGGCGACGACACGACCTACGGCGCCGCCCGAATCGCCGAGCGCTGCGCCGGAAAGATCGGCGTCGCGACGGTGCCCAAGACGATCGACAACGATCTGCCGCTGCCGGAGAACGCCCCGACCTTTGGATTCGAAACCGCGCGCTCGGTGGGCAGCGCGATCGTCGAATCGCTGATGGAGGATGCGCGCTCCACCGACCGCTGGTATCTCGCGGTAACGATGGGCCGCACGTCGGGAGCGCTGGCGCTGGGGATGTGCAAATCGTCCGGCGCCACGATCGCGGTGATCCCGGAAGAGTTCCGCGGTCCCCGGATCGATCTGCGCAAAGTGATCGAAACGATCGCGGGCGCGGTAATCAAGCGCCGGGCGATGGGCCGCAACGACGGCGTGGCGATAATCGCGGAAGGAATCGCGGAGCGCCTCGACGCCGCCACGCTGCCCGACTTGGGCAATTTCGAGCGCGACGCCTACGGCCACGTCCATCTCGCCAACATCCCCGTCGGCTCGCTCCTGCGCGACAGCCTCCGCACGGCGCTCAAAGACCTCGGCATCGACGTGCCGATCGTGGCCAAGGACATCGGCTACGAATTGCGCTGCGCCAAGCCGGTGCCGTTCGACGTCGAGTATTCGCGCACGCTCGGCTACGGCGCGGTCCGCTACCTGCTGGGCGGGGGATCGGGCGCGCTGATTGCGCTGGCAGGGGGACGGGTGACTCCCGTTGCGCTCGATACTCTGCGCGATCCCAAGACCGGGCGAATCCGCGTGCGGCGCATCGATGTCGCCACCGAGTCCTACCGGTTCGCGCGCTCGTACATGATTCGGCTGGAGCCGGAGGACTTCGAGGAGCCGATGCTCTCCCGCCTCGCCGGGACGACCAAGCTCAAGCCCGATGAATTCCGTGCCAGATTCCTGCCTTCGGTGATCACCACGCTCCCGCCGCCAGCGTAGCATCGCGGATCATTGCCGCTGGCGGTGCGGCCGGAAGCGGACGCGCGCCGCGGCGAGGTCGGCGGGGGTGCCGATGTCGCTCCATAAGCCGCGCATGTCGATCGCGCGCACGACGCGGCCCTCCGCGATCATCTGTCCGATCGCGCCAGGCAATTCGAGTTCGCCGCGTGGCGACGGCTTGAGGCGCTCAAGATAATCGAACAAGATTGTCCCCGCCGCGAACAATCCGGCGTTGTTCCACTGAGTTTTGGAGGTGCCCGGCGCGGGCTTTTCCTCGATTCGCTCGACGCGCATCGCGGGAGTCAAATAGACCGCGCCGCCGCGATACGGGTCCTTGGTGCGATTGACCGCGAGCAGCAGATCGTAATCGCCCGTCCGCGCGCGGTTCATAAAGCGCGGATAGTTCGCCGGGTCCATCAGGATGTCGCCCCATCCGAAGACGAAGCGCGCCTCGCCCGCCAGATATGGCCGCGCGGCAAGCATCGCGCCGCCCGTGCCGTTCAATTCAGGCTGCCTGACCGCCGCGATTGTGATGCCGAAATTTTCCCGCTCGAACGATTTGGCCCACTGTTCGAGTTGCTCGCTCAAATATCCCGTGACGACGATGAATCGCTCCAGCCCGGCGCGAATCAATCCGCGCACGATATGTTCAATCAGTGGCGCGCCGCCGATTTCCAGCAGCGGCTTGGGCATATGCGCCGTCAGGTCGCCGAGACGAGTCCCGCGTCCTGCGGCGAGCAGCACCGCGCATCGAAATTCATCGGCCATCGCGCACAGGATAGCATCGCGCCGCGCGGGCGGGTGGCGCGTTTTAACCCCCGTGTCATAAACATTGGGAATGCCCTGGGCGGCTTTGCAATTACGGACCGCGGGGCTATGCTTGGCGCTTATGCGCCGCCGGGGGATTCTTCTCGCCGCGATCGGCCTCGGCATGATGCCCGTCGTGATGCCGCCAGTGATGGCAACCGTCGCCGGATCGCGCGGCGTGTCCGCAGCCGGTAGGGGCGGC
>JBOHWK010000167.1:0-31499 GCA_050736715.1 Binataceae bacterium (SeqCode)
CGCCAGTTCGAGCTCCAGCACCGCGCCGCGCGGAATCCGCGCCGGACGCATCGCGAGCAGCCAATACGCGGCCGCGATCGCGGCCGCCGCGCCGAACATCCATAGCGCGCCGATCCATTGTCCACGCGCGCATTCGATTGCCCCCGCCACGGCGAGGATCGCAAGCGCGGTTCCAACGCGTTCTTCGCGGGTGGCCGGAAAATATTCGGAAAATCGCCGGTTCATCGATCGTCCTCCGTCGCCTTTCGGGGCGGACCCATCTACACTACATAACTTCGATGGCCAGGTCTTTCCTGAAAACCCTCCTTTGCGCCGCGATGCTTTCCGCCGCGGCGTGCTCCACGGGTCAGCCCCCGGCACCCTACGTGCCGCCGTTTTTGGGCCATGCCGCCACCCTCAACTTCACCACCGGCATCGATGCCGCCGCAGTCGTTGCGATGCCGCCCGGATTCGTCCCGATCGCGGATCGGCCCCCGATGTGGCTGAAGCAGGGCGCCGAGATCGGCGTAATCGGCGTCCGCAACGGCCACCGCGTCATCTATGGCCTGTCCGGTTCCGGATGGAGGACGGGGCGAGTCCTCGCGGCTGAGACCGGGCCTGAGGCCGCCACGGCGGGAACGATCGTGGACGCCGCGGCAAGCCCGGACGGATTGACGCTGGCGACCGCCGTCGTCACACCCGATGGCGATCGGCTCGAAATCGTGCTGCGTGATTTAATCGCCATCGGCATCGGCCATCCGGTCGCGGAGTTCGGCGGGCGCTTCGATTCGGTATCGCTTTCATGGCTCAATCCGGCGACGATCGCACTCGCGCTCCGCCGCCATTCCGCGCCGGCCGCTCCCGAACAATTCGCGCGGCGCAATCGCGGCGCAATCGCGCCTCCCGCGCCCGCCACGCCGGCTCCCAACGGTTTGCAAATTATGGTCGTGGCCGGCGCGGTCTCCGCGATGCCGCTGAAGCTGGGATGCCCGATGTCGGCGCTGTCGTGGAGCCGGCACCGGAGGTACGCAGTTGCCCAGGGCGACAGCGGAGCGCCCCCGATGCTAATCGACCGGAAAAATCGGACCTGCGCGCCGTTCCACGTCCGGCAGCCGATTCGCGTGCTCGATTGGGACCGCGCCAACGAAGGTTCGTTCTTGTACCTCGCACCCGATCCCGCCGGCCCGACGATCGGCCTGTACGAATACAACATTGCGTCGGGCGCGGAGCATGCGATGGGGATTTCGACGGCGGCGGCGGCCTTCACCAACGGCGGCTCGATCCTCGCGATCGGCGACCAGAACCTGTCGTTCAAGCTCGCTCTTCGGCAGCCGAACCGGCCGTTGCTCGTGCAAGCCGCCGTCATCCGCCCCGACCATTCCGAGGTGGACCTCAAATCGCTCGGCTTCTACTCGACGCCCGCGATGCTGGCGCATAGCTCGATGGCTTACTCGCGCGCGACGGACCGGGCCACGATCCAAACCTTCGCGCCGAGCCTGCCCGTGCCGTGGCGCAAGATCGTCGAATATTCCGTGGCGGCGGGCGCGGCCTATCTGCTGGCCGAGGGGCCGGCGGATGGAACGGTCACCATGAGCTGGTCGCCGAAGGGGCGCTGGCTTGCAATCCTCGACGGCGGCGGCGCCACCGGAACCGATTTAGCCGTGCTCGCCCCGCCGCGCTAGCCGCGGCGGCCGCATTTGCGGTTATTCCGGAACCGGCAGAATCGCCCCGCCGGCTGGGCATGGCAGACCCGGACGGCAAGGGAAATTACGGTTCGGGCGCGCGCGCGCAAAAAAAAGGCGCCTCCGAGCCATCCCGGAGGCGCCGCCGCGTTCGATTTATGCGCGGGCGTTATTGCGTCAGGCGCAGCAGAATCTTGGACGCGATCTCCGCGAAAACCTGATCCAATTGCGAGGCGCTGGGCGCAAACGCCGCTTCGCCAATCGGCTGATTCGAATCGTAGGTCGGATCGATCCCAGCGCACGGAGTACCCGAGGCAGCCGGGTCGTTGGCGATCGCGCAAAGGAACGGCTTGTTAATCGCATCGCCCAATCCAATCGCATATACGAGTGTATTGTCTTGGTTGCGCAAGACGCTGCCCTCTTGCTCTGCCAGCCACGTCGAGTCGTTATTAACATTGGTCTCGGTCAACGACAGGGCCGCTCCTCCATTCTCCGCGGCGGGAAAGGTGGTAGCATCGCAATACGGATGGGCGCTGCGACCGGTGCAACTTGAGCCGACTGGATTAACCAGGGTGTTAGTGCCGGGAGTGCTGTACGGGGTGAAAAACATACCGGCATCGCCGACATTTCCGCCGCCGATGATTGTGCCCCCATATGGTCCGCCCACCTGGTCGTAATATTTAGTGCAGCAGGATGACTCCCCGGCTGCGGGCAGCATGGAACTCTTCGGCGCTAATGTGGACCATGCCGTCAGCCCCGAAGTGGGCCATCCCGGCATCTCCATATTGGCCCATCCGTCGGTGAAGAAGACTTGCACGCGCACAATATTCGAGCCGATGGGGACCGGGATCATCTCGATCTCCTGCCGACAATCGTATAATCCCTGCTGCGAGAAGGTTCCCCCACCGAAACCCATTTTATTCATCACGCTGTCAATATCGGTACGGAAATTATACTCCGGCGGACTAGTTGGGGTTGAGGTCGCTGGGGGAGGGACATCCACGGTCGCTTCAGTCGAGAAGCTGACTTCGGCAACCCGATCGGTCAAATTGTCGAAATTCGCAATAAAATCCGCCACTGCTTTAGGAAGCGCTCCAGCGCCGCCATTGCCCCTCATCGATCCCGATCTGTCATCGGTCAGGCACATCACCAAAGGCGCGCGAGTCGCCTGCGCGCTCTCGCTGATCGGCAGCGAATGCGAAACACCGGGCACGAACTGGAGAAAATAGGGGGCGATATAGACCGTGCCGGTAACATTTATGTAGGTAGCGTTGTTTACGGTCGAGGTGTTGAAGGTCATCGTCGGCGGACTCGAATAGTTGAGGCCGCTGCCGACATTGGCGTTAAACTCATCCGTCGCGAGCGTCTGCGCGGTGCCCGCTCCCTGGGCATAGACGCGGGCACCCTCGAGCGCGGCGGCATCCACCGCTTTACCGAGGGTGGTTTCATCCACGTAGGCGAGGCCAAAGTCAACCGCCATGCCCATAAACAAGAGTATGACCGGTATGATCAGGGTCAGCATGATGAATATCTGGCCCTGCCCGTACCAGCTATTCTTCACAATATTATCGGGACGGGACATGACATCCTCCTTGCCCTAAAAGTAGGCAATCTCGTAGATCGTCTTGGGCATCGTTTGGCTCCACTTAAATAGGCTCCCGATCGGAGTGACGGGCGTGTAATCGAAATACACTTCCGTGGTGTAAACTGTCGTCCCGGCACTCGCGGAGAGAACACTCTGGATGGAGGTAGGAACGTTGGCGGTGGCGCCTACGCCGGTTCCCACCTTGCTCGTGAACGTCTTGCCGCCGGAGGTCGCCTGGTCGCTGATCTTGGGTGAGCCGCCCGAACTATCGGTGATTTCCGTAACGATCACTTCGCCGTCCTGAGACAGATTCAAAGGCGCGGAGCCGGTAACCACCGCAGTGGCGGAGTTCGCTACGCTCTCGCCGCGGGAAGCCATGCTCGCTCCCTGCCGGGTCAGATCGATTGCCTCCTGCACGTCGTTGAGCATATTGCCGAATTCGATGATGGAGAAAGCAAAGAGCAAAAGCAGCGGCACGGCCAGCGCCAATTCGACGGCGGCCTGTCCCCGCCGGCCCGCCATCCCGGTTGGCGCAAGCCCGCGCGCGCCCGCCATCCGGCGATTGCGCGAGATATTTAACTGACGGTTCATCTTTTTTCCTGTTGAATCGGCTATTTAGTTTGGTCGGGCGGAAAGGGTTCGTTTTTAATCGTACAGCTTGCGGTGAAAGTGTACTGACCGTCGGGGAAAAATCTTGAAATCATCGGAGTCCACAGCGGCAGGTTCTCGGTAATCGAGACTGTCTCTGTATCCTGCGGGCCGCCGGCGCTGCCGGAACCTCCCGCTAAACTCGTAACCTCAATGTTCGACACCGACGCTCCAAACGCCTCCGCCCCGTACGCATATTGCTGCGCCATGTAAATGATTGACTGGATGCGGGTATCGGTGGACCCGCCTTGGGTGGCATGCGCTCCCGTCGAGCCGTAGCGGGCCGCCTTTTGCACCGCCTGTTGAAGATTCATCTGAACGAAGAACATACGCCCGAAATCGGTCACCATGAAGATCAGAACCAAGAATATCGGGATCACCAGCGCGAATTCGACCATATCTTGGCCCGCCATCCATCCCCGCCTGCCCCGCCTGCCCAGCCTGCCGCGTCGGGCGGCGCGATACCGCAATGGCGGAAATTGTCCGGCCAGGCCTGCACTGTGCGAATGGCTCGCCCGCTCTCTCGCATGGCTCTTTGTGTGGCCTGTGGCAATCATTCTCGGCGTCACCTCCATTGCCAACCCATTTACTCCGCTTACCCGATCCCCGAGCAATCTATATGGTGTGTCGCGCGAAGGGCACGCCACCCGCGCCCCTCGCGCCACAACCCTTCTTGCCCGATGGTAGCTCTCGCATACCCTATGCCATCAAATTGTACCCGTCAATGCTTCACTTTTAGCAGGCGCAAAAGCTGTCACGTTGCGAAACTGCCACAATTAGTGGCAGTCGGGCGACGCGACCCACCTATAAGGCCTATTTCGCAGCCGCGATCGCGGCGCCTAATGTGAAATTACCTTCGTAGAGCGCCCGCCCGATAATCACCCCAATCACGCCGCTGTCGAATTGCGCCCGCAGCGCCTTAATATCGTCCAGGGTCGAAACCCCGCCGGACGCGATTAGGGGGAGGCCGATCAGCTTCGCGACTTCCGCCATCTCCGCCGCGTCAACCCCCGCTTGCGTACCGTCGCGCTCGATGTCAGTCACGGTGACCGCCACGACGCCGGCGGACCGAAACCGCTCAATCAGTTCTGCAACCGTCAATTCCGCGGTTTCCTTCCACCCCTTTATCGCGACCTGACCGTCGCGCACGTCGATCGATCCGATCACGCGCCCGGGCAGATTCGTGCATACGCGCCGCAGCAGGTCCGGGTCGAGAATGGCCGCCGAGCCAATCGAGACCGTGTCGGCGCCCGCAGTCACTATCGAACGAACCGCCTCGATCGTGCGCAATCCGCCGCCGACGTCGAGTTTGCATTTGACGGCGGCGCGAATCTTGCGCACCGCGGCAAGATTGTGCAATTCGCCGCCGACCGCACCATCCAGGTCCACGATATGCATGATCTCCGCACCCTGCGCCTCGAAATTGCGCGCCACTTCAGCCGGGTCCGCGCCATAATCGGTCGCTCGATGCATATCGCCCTGATAGAGGCGCACGACATGACCGCCCTTCAAATCGATCGCGGGAATAACGGTGAAATGCTCGAACATCGCCCACCTCTCGTCACGTAAGCGTGCCCTTGGTGGAAGGCACACCGGTTTGCCGCGGCTCAATCGCCGCCGCCTGATCCATCGCGCGCGCCAAGGCCTTAAACGCGGCCTCGATTATGTGATGGGGATTGCGGCCGCCGCTCGAAATTAGGTGCAAATTCATCCCGGCCTCGTCCGACAGCGCCTTCATAAAGTCATGGACCAGCGCGGTTTGAAAATTCCCCACGCGCTCCTGCGCTATCGGCAAATTATACCCCAAATACGAGCGCCCGCCGAGATCGACGATCGCCGTGCAGACCGCCTCGTCGAGCGGCACCGCCGCATCGCCGAACCTCCCGATGCCGGAGCGATCGCCGAGCGCGGCGCGGAAGGCGCGCCCCAGCGCGATCCCCACGTCCTCGACCGTGTGATGGTCGTCGATGTGCAAATCGCCGCGCGCCTTGACCTTAAGGTCGAAAAAGCCGTGGCGGGCGAAACTATCCAGCATGTGATCGAGGAACGGCACGCCGGTTTCGATTTCGGCGCGTCCGGCGCCGTCGAGCTTAAGTGCGACGGAAATCTCCGTCTCGCGCGTCTTGCGCTCGATGTTGGCGGAGCGCACCGAATTTCCCGCGCCCGCTCTTTTGCGGAAGCGGGTGGATGGCGCACCGCTTGCCGCCTTTGCAAGCGGTGTGACAGCCGGGTGAGGGTACTGCTGTAAGTGCGCCACCCGCGCCACTTTGGCTTTTCGATTGGTTTGCATATCAATCTTCTTCTCCCCCTCACCCCCTTACCCCCCTCTCCCTTTAGGAGAGGGAGAAGAACTTCACAGTCACGCGTTCCCCCTTCCCTAAAGGGGAAGGGGGACAGGGGGTTAGGTCGCCTTCTCCATCCGCAATTCCATCGCGCGCGCGTGCCCCTCGAAGCCCTCCATTCGCGCCAGATGCGCCACGCTCGGACCGAGCAGTTCCACAGCCGGCCGCGACGCCTCGATTATACTGGTTCGCTTGAGGAAATCATAAGCGCCCAAGGGCGAGGCGAAGCGCGCCGCGCCGCCCGTCGGCAGGACATGATTCGGCCCGGCGAGATAGTCGCCCAGCGGCGCGGGAGCCATTGCGCCGATAAAGACCGCGCCCGCCGCCCGGACCCGCCCAAGCCATCGCGCGGGATTGCGGATTGCCAATTCAAGATGCTCCGGCGCGATCCGATTCGCGATCTCGAATGCTTCATTCAAATCCCGAACGATCACCATCGCGCCGCGCCGCCCAATCGCCGTTCCCGCCTGCCGTCCGCGCGGCAAGGTCTTAAGCGCGGCTTCAATCTCATCGGCGGTCCGCGCCGCGATCGCGGCCGACGGCGTGAGCAGGATCGCGGTCTCGTCGCCGGAGCCATGCTCGGCCTGCGCGATCAGGTCGGCGGCGATCCAGCGCGGCTTGGCGCTCGTATCGGCAATCACCAGAACTTCGCTCGGCCCCGCGATCGTGTCGATATCCACGATTCCATAGACCATCCGCTTGGCCGCCTGCACAAAGGCGTTGCCGGGACCCACGATTTTATCCACCAGCCGAATCGTCGCGGTTCCGTACGCGAGCGCCGCGATCGCCTGCGCACCGCCCACGCGATAGACCTCATCGACGCCCGCGATCGCGGCGGCGGCGAGCACGGCGGGACGATCGCCGCCGGGCGCCGGAGGCGAGACCATCGCGATCTCCTCGACGCCGGCCACGCGCGCCGGGATCGCATTCATCAAGACCGAGGACGGATAGGCGGCCAGCCCGCCCGGAACGTAGATTCCCACCCGCCGGAGCGGGCTTGCGATCTGGCCCAGCCGCATCCCGGCCTTATCGCGATAGACGAACGATTTCTCCATCGTGCGGCGATGGAAATCCGCGATTCGGCGCGCCGCAAGCTTGAGCGCGCGCAAATCTTCCCGCGCGATCTTGCCCGGCGCGGCGCGCAATTCGGCCGCGCTCACGCGCAGCGTCCGCGGCGTGAGCCGGACGTTGTCCAGCTCGAAGGTCAGATCGATAAGCGCGCGGTCGCCCCGTTTGCGGACCGCCTCGAGGATTCGGCTGACGGCGCTATCGACGCCGTTATCGCGGCCGCCGCGCCGCGCCGCCATCGCGGCCATGAATTCGCGGAATTCGGCGCCGCCCGATTTCAGGAGCTTGGGCCTCATGCGCCGTCATCCTTTACCGGGCGCGGCATCCGAGTCAAACCGGCCATGCGGTCATCGCCGTTAATGCCGCTCGAGCGCCGCCGGAAACTGCCCGCGATTTGTTCGGCATCGCGCTGTTTGCCTTGACACTTGCGGCTCGCTCCGTTATCCAAAGAATGAGGCCGGGCACGAACCGGGTCTGGCGATCCGCAGCGGCGGCGCCGGGCTTTTTTTTGGCCGCTGTCCGGCGCCCGGTCATCAGGATTGAGTCAAATGCCACAGATTAAGAAATACCTCTTCACCCCCGGACCCGCGCCCGTGCCGCCCGAAGTGCTGCTCGAGATGGCGCGCCCCATCATCCACCATCGCACCCCTGAATTCAGCGCCGCGCTCGATCAGGCGCGCGAGCGGATGAAACCGCTGTTCGGCACCGCAAGCGAGGTCATCCTGCTCTCATCGAGCGGCACCGGCGCGATGGAATCCGCCGTGGTAAACCTGCTCAAGCCCGGCGAGCACGCAATCTACGTGAACGGCGGCAAGTTCGGCGAGCGCTGGGGCAAGCTGCTCGCGGCATTCGGCATGATCGGCCACGAAGTGCGCGTCGAATGGGGCCGCGCCGCCCGTCCCGAACAGATCGAGGAGGCCTTCAAGGCCAACCCCGAATCGCGCACGGTACTGGTGCAGGCAAGCGAGACCTCGACCTGCGCGCTCCATCCGATCGGGGAAATCGGCGCAATCGCAAAGCGGCGCGGCGCGATGACGATCGTCGATGGAATCACTTCGGTCGGCGTCTTCGAGCAGAAGATGGACGAATGGGGCGTCGATGCGTTCGTGACGGGCAGCCAGAAGGCGCTGATGCTGCCGCCGGGCCTCGCGATGATTGCGCTCTCGCCGCGCGCGATCGAAACCGCTAAAGAGAACAGGACGCCGCGCTTCTACTTCGATCTGATGAAGGAACTAAAGGCGCAGCGCGACGAACATACCACCGCCTGGACCGCGGCCGTCTCGCTGATTTTCGGGCTTAACAAATCGCTCGAATTGATTCACGGCGAAGGATTGCCGCGCGTCTATGCGCGCCACGCCCTGATGGCCGAGTCGGTTCGCGACGCGGCGGCGGCGCTGGGGCTGAAATTAATCGCACCCGACAATCCCGCTCCGGGCGTCACCGGAATCCTGGTGCCGGAGGGCCTCGACGGCGGAAAACTCGTCAAGTATCTCCGCGACAGCCTGGGCGTATCGGTGATGGGCGGGCAGGATCAGATGAAGGGCAAGCTGGTGCGAATCGGCCACATGGGACATCTAAGCCCGTTCGATATGCTGATCGCGGTGGGCGCGCTGGAACTGGGACTGAAACAAATCGGCGCGAAGGTCCCCTTCGGCGCCGGAGTCGCCGCCGTACAAGCGCGGCTTGCGCGGAGCATCTGACGACATGGCGGACACATTTCGGCTCCTACTTAGCGACCAGCTTGCGGCGCAGGGTATCGAGGTTCTGAACGGCTTCCCGCAACTCAAATACGACATCAAGACGGGACTCAAGCCGCCCGAACTCGCGCAAATAATCGCGCCCTACGATGCGCTCCTGATCCGCAGCGCCACCAAAGTCACCCGCGAAGTGATCGATGCCGCAACGTCGCTCAAGGTGATCGGCCGCGCCGGCGTCGGCGTGGACAACGTCGATCTCGAAGCCGCCACGCGGCGCGGAATCGTCGTGATGAACAGCCCCACCGGCAATAGCGTCACGACCGCCGAGCACACGATCGCAATGCTGATGGCGCTGGCGCGGCATATCCCGGCCGCCAACGCGGCGCTCCGCGCCGGCAAATGGGAGCGCGGCAAATTCACGGGAGCCGAAGTCTGCAACAAGACGCTCGGCGTCGTGGGCTTGGGCAACATCGGGCGAATCGTCGCCGACCGCGCGCTGGGCCTCAAGATGAAGGTAATCGGCTACGATCCGATTCTCACCGCCGAAGCCGCGGCGCGAATCGGCATCGATCTGGTGAGCCTGGACGAATTGTTCACGCGCGCCGATTTCATCACCGTCCACACGCCGCTTACCGACGACACCCGCGGCCTGGTCGGAACGGCTGCGTTCGCGAAAATGAAAAAGGGCGTGCGGATAATCAATTGCGCCCGCGGCGGAATCGTCGATGAGGCCGCGCTGGCCGAGGCGCTCGCTTCCGGCAAGGCCGCCGGCGCCGCGCTCGACGTCTTCACTCAGGAGCCGCCGCCGCAGGACCATCCGCTGCTGAAGTTCGACAACGTGATCGCGACGCCCCATCTCGGCGCCGCGACTGACGAGGCGCAGGTGCAGGTCTCCGTCGATATCGCACACCAAGTCGCCGAGTTCCTGCTCGAAGGCACGATTCGCAACGCGGTCAATATGCCGGCCGTCACGCCCAAGGAACTCGAAGTGCTCGGCCCCCATCTCATTCTCGGCGAGAAGCTCGGCCGCCTCGCCGCGCAGCTAATTGCGGGCGCGCCCACGGAAATCACGCTCGCGCTGGGCGGCGACGCGGCGGGACTCAAGTCCGATGCGATCGCGGCCGCCGTGCTAAAGGGCCTCATGAGCGGCTTCCTGGCCGAGGACTTGAACTACGTGAACGCGCCCTTTATCGCGCGCGAACGCGGAATCCGCCTGACCGAAAGCCTCTCGCGCGAATCGACCGATTATATCGACATGCTGACGGTGACGGTCCGCACGGAGGCCGGCGCGCATGAAGTGTCGGGCGCGGTGCTGGGAAACCGCGCGCTCCGAATCACCCGAATCGACGGCTTCCGCATCGAGGCCGCGCCGGAGGGCTATTTCCTGCTCCTCCACAACCGCGACGTTCCCGGCGTCGTCGGCGCGGTCGGCACGATTCTCGCCCAGGCGAAGATCAATATCGCCGGCATGGAATTGGGCCGCGATCGCCCCGGCGGCAGCGCGCTCAGCATCTTCGAGATCGATGAACCGGTACCGGCCGAAATTCTGGAAAAACTGAAAACCGTTCCCGCCATCACGGCGGCGTCGCTGCTCAAGCTCTGAGCCGGATTCGATTGCGCGCGGTATCGGGGAGCGACGTGCGGCAACCGGCCGGGAGATCGTTATGAAGACCGTCGCGGTGGTCGGCACGCAATGGGGCGACGAGGGCAAGGGCAAGATCGTCGATCTGCTCGCCGCACAAGCCGATATCGTCGTCCGCTTCCAGGGCGGGAACAACGCCGCACACACGATCGTCGTGGGCAAAAAAAAATTCGTTATTCGCCTGGTACCGGCCGGCGCGCTCCATTCGGGGAAAATTTGCGTGCTCGGCAACGGAATGGTGGTGAATCCGATGGCGCTGATCGCGGAACTCGACGAACTCAAGCGCCACGGCCATTTGACGAACCCGCGCCACTTAAAAATCAGCTACGACGCTCAGCTTTTAATGCCGTACCATATCGCGATCGATCGGGCGCGCGAGGCGCGCCTCGGAAAGCGCGCGATCGGCACCACCGGCTTCGGAATCGGCCCGGCTTACGAGGACAAGATGGCGCGGAGCGGGCTACGCTTCGAGGACCTGGCGGACTTCAAATCGTTCACCGAAAAATTGAACCACAACGTCGCCGAGAAGAACACCTACCTGCGCGCGGTCCTGGGAACGAAGCCGCTCGCGGCGGCCCCAATCGTCGCCGCGATGAAGGCCGCGCGCCGGCGTTTGATGCCGCACCTTTGCGACACCGGCGCGTTCCTCGACGACGCGATCGCCGGCGGCAAGCGCGTGCTGTTCGAGGGCGCGCACGGCACGATGCTGGATATCGACCACGGCACCTATCCTTACGTCACCTCGTCGAATTGCGTCGCGAGCGCCGCCTTCGCCGGGGCCGGAATCGGACCGGGCACTCTCGATGCGGTCCTCGGAATCAGCAAGGGTTACGCGACACGCGTCGGCGGCGGGCCGTTCCCCAGCGAGATGACGGGCCATCTGGCGGATTCGCTGCGCGAAGAGGGCAACGAATTCGGCAGCGCCACGGGGCGCCCGCGGAGAATCGGATGGCTCGACGCGCCGCTGTTGCGCTACGCCGTTCGCGTCAACGGAATGTGGGCGATCGCACTGACCAAGCTCGACGTGCTGACCGGAATCGATCCGCTCCGAATTTGCATCGGCTACAAAATCAAGGGCAAGCGATTCGGCGAAATTCCGCCATCGCATCGGATGCTCGCCGGGGCGAAGCCGATTTACGAGGAAATCCCCGGATGGCACGAGAGTCCCGCGGGCGCGCGGACACTCGCGGAATTGCCCGCCAACGTGCGCCGTTACGTCGATCGAATCGCAGCGCTCGCCGGAGTCCCCGTCGCGATGGTCGGCGTCGGCGCCGACCGCGGCGCGACGATCGTGATTCGCAATCCGTTCGAGAGTTAGCGGCACAAGCCGCCTGAGCGGTTGCCTTGAAAGGCGCTCAACCTGCTGTCATATTCGGAAATGGGAAAGCCCACCGATGGCCGCACACAGCAACGGCAGAATTCCAAGCTGGCTTCCACGCCTCGCGAGCGCGCTCAAGGAAGCCCTGCTCCCGGAATTGAGGCAGCATGGCGAAGCGCTGACCGAAATCGTAGCCGTCCTGCGCGAACATTCGTCAACCCTCCATGAGCATTCCAGCATTCTGCGCGAACATACCGAAATTTTGCGCCAGCACGGCGAAGCGTTGGTGGAAATCGTAGCCGTCCTGCGCGAACATTCGGCAACCCTCCATGAGCATTCCAGCATTCTGCGCGAACATACCGAAATTTTGCGCCAGCATACCGAAATTTTGCGCCAGCACGGCGAAGCGCTGGTTGAGATAGTCGCGGTTCTGCACGAACATTCCGCGATCCTGCAGGCGCAACGCGAACGCCTGGCTCATATGGAGGGGAGGCTGGAAATCCTGACGGGTGAGATTCGCTCCAACCTCGAACTCCACGACCGCGTGAGCCGGATGGAAGCGAAACTTGAAATGCGAACCGGCTAACGACCGCGGTCCCGCCGCCTACATCGCGCAGACGGCGGCGCGGCTGGAGATTCCGACGCCGCGCCGGCCTTGGCGCAGTTCGTTGCGATCGAAGCCGTTGGTGCAATAGCCGATCGAAATTCCGCTCGCCGGATCGGCCCATCCGATTTGGCCGCCCGCGCCCCCGTGCCCAAACGCGAACTCCGACACGGTTTTGCCCATCCCACGATAATTCGACATTCCATCGGCGCCTGCGATCACCACGCCCAGCGCGCGATTCACCTTGACGCCGAAAATCGGGTCCGTGTAGTCGCCCGAACGCACGCGCAGCGCGTCCTTGAGCGCGGCCGGCTTCCAGATTTGCGATCCGTCGGCGGCGCGATTGTGGAGCAAGCCCTGATAGAACAGCGCGAGGTCGCCCGCCGTCATGATTCCGCCGCCGCCCGGAACTCCGCCCTCCCGCACGAAGGGAAAATTGAAGCCCATGAGCGCGCGCTCGGCAACTTCCGCCTCGGCCAGTCCCGGAAGCCCGGCCTTGATGCGCTCCTCCTCCGGCATCGGTTCGCCCACGTAACAAACATCGGCGACGCGCCCATGAAACTCGCGCGGGAGGCCGACGCGCAGTTCCGGCAATCCGAGCGGCTTCGCGATCCGCTCATAAATGAAGTCGCGGTAGTTCATCCCGGCCCGCCGCTCGATTATCTCCGCGATCGCCCAAAATCCCGACGTTGGATGGTACACGAACTTGCTCGCGACCGGCCATTCGAGCCGCCATTTGGCAAACCGTTCGAGCCGTTTCTTGCGATCCTGCCATTCCGTCGCCGGATAGGGCGCGTTGGGGAACCCTGCAATATGCAACAGCACCTGCTCGACGGTGACGACTTCCTTGCCGTTGGTTCCGAACTCCGGAACGATGTCCGCGACGCGCTCGGCGGGATTGAGCTTGCCCTCGCCGATCAGTATCCACGCCGCCGCCGACACGATCGCTTTGGTGCAGGAAAAGATTACGAATAGCGTTTCGTCCGTGGCGGGCTGGTCCTGCCCGCCTTGGACGGCATGCCCGAAGGTGCGCATCGCGCCGATCTTTCCGTTGCGTGCGATCGCGATTTGCACCGCGGGCAGCAGTCCCTCTTTCACTTCGCGCTCGGCGCGTTCGAATAGCACCTCAACCTTTTCCGGATTGAGGCCCACCTCGCTCGGACTCTTCGCCATTAGATTTGGAGTGGGCATGGTTGGGATTTAACCACAGATTACGCCGATTGCACAGAACCAATCGCAGCCGAACCCTGCGCGGAGACCCATCCCGCCCGGCCGGGCAGCGCCGTGCGAATCACTTCGCACGCGGGCAATTCGGCGCGATCGAGCCGCGCCGCGATTTCCCGGAGTTGCACGAATCGTCCGCCGCGATCCTTGAGCGCGCGCACGATCGCCGTGAAGCATTCGAGCTGTCCCATTCCCTCGGTCTCGGCGTGAATCGTATGGACGTTGAGCGCATCGGGTTTGAACTGCGCAAGGTAAAATTCGCGCACCGCCGCGGCGTTATCGATTCCGCCGCGGCCCATCACCTCGTCGAGCGTCGGCAGCGTGGTCGGAATTTCCGGGGTCGTGAGCACCGCGCCGCGCACGATGCATCGGTACGGAGCGCTCCCGCGCGTATCGCTGCGATAATCGAGATTCATCCCGTCGAGCGCGAGCAGCGTGGCGTCATTGGTGCGCCATCCGGGAGCCGCGAAAGCGCGCGGCGCTTCGCCGAAAATCGCGCGGTAAACCTCGAACGCATCGTCGATTTCGCCGCGGATGCCATCCGCGCCGATTCGGTCCAGCCGATCCTGCCAGCGCACGTGGTCGTAGCCATGTACGCCCACCTCGAAGCCCGATTCGGCGAGGGCGCGCATCGTCCCCGGAAACGAAAGCGCGATCGGGCGCGCCGGCAAAAGCGTCCCCGACAGCATCGTGCGCATTCCATACATCGAGGTTGCCTTGGTGCGAAACATCTTGGCGATGAAGCCGCGATTCTTAAACGCGCGCATCGCCGCGCGGCCGGAATTATCCGGCCCCATCGAAACATAGAAGCTCGCGGCGACGCCCTCGCGCGCGAGCATTTCCGCCAGCCGCGGCACGCCGATCTCCAGCCCGCGATGGGTATCGACGTCGATTTTGAACGCCACTTCCATAAAAAGAAGAAACCGCAGATTTCGCAGATTGACGCAGATTTTAAGAAAACCTTTTTATCTGTGAAATCTGCGTAATCTGCGGTTGATTTTCTTACTTGCCCATCTCGGTGCGGAACCAATCCATCGACATTTTCACTCCCTCGCGCAATCCGATCTTCGGCGTCACGCCAAGCAGCTTGCGCATCTTGGCGTTGTCGGGAACGCGGCGCGGGATGTCCTCGTAGCTGTTGCCGTAAATCTCTTCCTGCGTGACGAATTTGATTTTCGATTTGGTGGGGCCGTACAGCTCCAGCATCAATTGCGCGAACTCGAGCACCGTCGTCTCCACATCGACGCCGATATTGATCGCGTTGCCGTCGGCGGCCGGATTCAGCCCCATCGCGACCGTCGCCTCGATCGCGTCGGTCACGTAGGTGAAGCAGCGCGTCTGTTTGCCGTCGCCCACCACGGTCAAATCGGCGCCGCGCAGCAGTTGTCCCATGAAGATCGTGAACAGCCGCCCCACATCGACCTTGTCGAGCCGCGGCCCATAGACGTTGAAGTAGCGCACAATCGCCACCGGCAGTCCCATCTTGTGATAGGCAAAACAGAAATGCTCGCCGACCGCCTTGGAGGTCGAGTAGCACCAGCGGTCGATGCTGGTCGCGCCGAGCACGCGGTCGTCGTCCTCGCGCCACGGCACCTTGGGATTGCGCCCGTACACCTCCGAAGTGGAACTGAACACGACTTTCTTGCTGTATTTGTAGGCCGCCTTCAGGATGTTCTGCGTGCCGTTCACGTTGACGTTGAGCGTCTCGTAGGGATCGCCAACGTAATGCTCCACGCCGACGACGGCGGCCAGATGGTAAATCAGGTCGGCCTTCGCGGCGAGTCCGTCAAGCAGTTCGAGATTGAAGATTGAATCGTGTACGTAATGGAAGCGCGGATTGTTCAGGAGATGGCGCACCTTGGCGATCGCGCCGGTGTCGAGCACCAGGACCTCGTCGCCGCGCGCGACGAACGCATCGCAAAGATGGGAGCCGAGAAATCCCGCCCCGCCCGTTATCAAAACTCGCATGTGTCCTCCGAATTATTCAAATGTAAACTTTCCATCGCCAAGCGTCTCGCGCGGCGATGCTTCCGCATCGCCCTCGAATTGCACCCGCTTGACGATCGCGCTGCCCGCGCCCGCCGCGACTTCGATCGCGCCGCCGGCGCGTTCGGCTATCATAGCGCCCGGCGCGCCCAATTTCCCGCTCGCAACCGCGACTTGCGCCTCCCATACAAACAGCTTTTTGCCTGCGACGAAACAGAATGCGCCCGGATAAGGATGGGTCACTGCGCGCACCAAGTTGTAAATCTGCCGCGCCGGGCAGTTCCAATCGATCCGACCGTCTTCGGGACGGCGGCGGCCGAAATAGCTCCCGCGCGATAAATCCATCGTGCGGCGCGGCGCCGTCCCCGCGACAATTCGCGGATGCATCTCCGTCACCAGTTCCGCCCCAATCGGCACGAGCTTGCGGTAGAGCGTAAGGGCGGTATCGTCTTCGGCGATCGCGATCGCGCGCTGCGCGACAATATCGCCCGCGTCCGCCCGCGCAACCATGCGATGCAGCGTCACCCCGCCCTCGCGCTCGCCGTTCACGAGCATCCAGTTGATCGGGGCGCGCCCGCGATACGCCGGGAGCATCGAGGGATGGAGGTTGTACGCGCCGAGCGGAGGAATCGCGAGGATGCTTTCTGGAATCAAGTAACGATAAGAGAACGAATATACGACCGCCGGTTTCATCGCGGCGATCTTGGAAGCCCAACTCTCATCGACGCCATCCGGCGCATGCACTGGAATCCCGCGACGCTCCGCCAGTTCGGCGCATGAACGCCACCAAATCTCCTCGTGAGGATCGTCGCGATGGGTGAACAGCGCCGCGATCGGCGCGCCAAGCTCAAGCAGCGCCTCGATACAGGCGAAGCCCATTTCGTGATAGCCGAAAACGATGCAACGGGCGGACGCGGCGGCGAGCGCCGGCGCGCCGGAGGAGTTCGCGCGTTCCACTCCTTCGACTCCGCTCAGGGCCGGCGCTAGACGCAAACTCATAATTGGCTCGCCCTAGGGCGCTGGAAACCTCAACCTCACCCCTAGCCCCTCTCCCTCCAGGAGAGGGGAATGATCTGCGAGCGGTAACGTTGCGTTCCCCCTCTCTAGAAGGGAGAGGGGGACAGGGGGTGAGGTTTTTAAGACCACGGCTACTTTCGCGCCTGCTCCTCCCGCTCGCCGCCATGCACGGCGCGCACGATATACGTCGGGCGGCGGCGTACCTCTATATAGATGCGCCCGACGTATTCCCCAATCAGGCCGAGCGCGAGGAAAATCACGCCGACGAAGAAAAACAGCACCGCGAACATCACCCACAGCGCGCCTTCCTGCTGCGGCCCGTAGATTATCCGATGCAGCAGGAGAACCGCCGCGAACAGCGCGTCGAGCAGGAAGATTCCGATCCCGGTCAGGCTGAGCGCCTGGATCGGAATCAGCGAAAAGCCGGTGATCAAGTTGAGGCTCAGCGTTGCGAGCCGGAACAGGTTGTATTTCGATTCGCCGCGCGCGCGCTCCTCGTGGCCGACCGGGATTTCCGCGACCCGCTTGGCGAACGTGTTCGCGAGCGCCGGGACAAACGCCGCCTTCTCGTCGCATTCCGCCACGGTATCGGCGATATGGCGCCGGTACGCCCGCAGCATGCATCCGTAATCGTGCATCGGCACGCCGACGATCAGCGAGGTCAGCCGGTTGTGCAATCGCGAGGCGAACTTGCGGTAGGAGCGATCCTGCCGCTCCTCGCGCCATCCGCCGACGACGTCGTTGCCCTCGTCGATCGCGGCAAGCAGGCGCGGAATTTCCTCCGGCGGATTCTGTAAATCGGCGTCGAGCGTGACGACCACCGCGCCGCGCGAATTCCGAAAGCCGGCGAGGATCGCGGAATGCTGTCCGAAGTTCCGCGCCAGTTCGACCACGCGGACCCGGTCCGGCTCCCCCGCCGCGATCTCGCGTAAAATCGCCAGCGAATCGTCGCGCGAGCCGTCATCGATAAAGACCGCCTCCCACGGCCGGTCCAGATTGTCCAGCACCGGCTTGAGCCGCGCCCACAAGGCGTTCAGGTTGGCCGATTCGTTGTAAACCGGGACGACGATCGAGACGCTATCCTCCGCCGCCGCGGACGCGGCGCGAGGCTTGAGCGGCATGGCGGCCAGTGGCGAAACCATATAGGTCTTATAGGGCCTGTGGAACCCATTCTCAAGACGCCTCCGATGCCCGATGGTTTCATACCGCCTCACGGCGACTACGAAAATCCGCTCTCTTTCCTCCAAGAGGGCGGCTTGCGCGAGCGCATGACCCGCGCGCGAATCGCCGAGCGCGCCCGCCTCGCATGAAACGGCGCGCGCCAATCCTGTTGCTCGCGATGCTCGCGGGATGCCGCCTGTTCCACAGCGGCCCGACGCGCGTACAAATGGCTTTCGCGGCCGCGCGCCTGTGCGGCGACCTGAAGCGGCAACCGTTCATTCCCGGGCTTCCGGTCGCGCAGCAGGACTTGGCCGCAACGGGCGCGGCCGCGCGCGACATCGCAAAGCAATACCAAATCTCACTTGCGCAGGGCGCGGACGTGATCGCCAATGCCCTGCGCGGGCGCGGGAAACAAACGCTCGCGCAATACGCCTGCGGCGCCCCGTCATTCCCGCAAACGCCGAAGCCCGTCGCGCGCGTGAAGCTGGCGGACGGCGCCGATCCGCGGTTCGGCGACGAACGGCAAGTCGCCAACGGATGCGCCGCGGTGATGCAATTTTTCCGCGTCAAGCCGGATGCCGCCGCGGAAATCTGCGCCGCCGATCTGCTGGTCAATTTCCCGATCTACTCTGACCGGGCCAAACTTATCGTCCAATGGTCCGCGACTCCCCCGGCCGCGCCGGTGACTTCCGGTGAGCGGCAAGCGGCTCGAAGCGTGGGATGCGCGCTGGCCGCGCAGACGATTCAGCATCCGAATGCGGCGGAGGTTCCAAAGCCACAGGCGCGCGCGCATCGCGCCGCGTCCGATTTCGCGATCGCGGGGCGGCTCGGAATTCCGTTCGCCCGCGCCGATCTCATCTATCAAGATATTCTTCAAACGAAGGCCGCGACGCTCAAAGATTCCTTCTGCGGATCGGGACATTGACGGACCAATTCCCGCGCGCAGCCTTGCGGCCCGGCCTGTCCCACATATGCGTCCATGCTACAATCGCCGATCCGAACGCATCCGGAGTTGGGAGAAAATAGTGCTATCTAAAATGATTTGCGCGGCCGTTATTTTCACGGTGGCAAGCTGGTTTCCCGCCAATGCCGTTACGGCCTTCGCCGCAGGCAAGACGAAGGAGGCTAACCGCCCGCACCATGTCTTCCTCATCGTCCTGGAAAACGAGAGCTACGATGACACGTTCGCCAAGCCGTCCGAGGCGCCATATCTGTATGCGCTCGCCCACCGGCGCGGCAAGCTGCTGAGCGGCTATTACGCAATCGGGCACGACAGCCTGGACAATTACATCGCGATGATCTCCGGCCAGGCGCCGAACGATTCGACGCAGAGCGATTGCCCGGTGTATGCCGATTTCAAGCCGCACGGCGCCAAGCCCGGCCAGGATGGCCAGGTGACCGGAATCGGATGCGTCTATCCCGCCTCGGTGCTCACGATTGCAAATCAGCTTGACCAAAAGGGCCTCAAGTGGCGCGCCTATATGGAAGGCATGACGCGCGACTGCGAACATCCCGCCATCGGCGACGTGGACTCGACGCAAAACGCGACCCTGGACCCCAAGACGCACCGCTACCGCCAATACGCCGCCAGGCACGATCCGTTCGTCTACTTCCACGCCCTCATCGACCGTCCCGAATGCGGCAAGAACGTCGTGCCGCTGACGGAACTCGATTCCGATCTAAAGAGCGTCGCCACCACGCCGAACTTCGCTTTCATCACCCCGAATTTGTGCAACGACGGCCACGACTCCCAATGCGTCGATGGCAAACCCGGCGGACTGGTGGCAATCGACCGATTCTTGAAAAACTCGAAAATCGTGGATCGAATCACCGCGTCGCCCGCCTTTAAGAAAGACGGAATGCTAATCGTCACGTTCGACGAGGCGGGCTATGGCGATGGCGGCCGCTGCTGCGCAGAGCAACCCGGCCCCAATACCGCCGCGCCGGGCAAATACGGTCCGGGAGGCGGCAAGACCGGCGCTATCGTCATCTCCAAATTCTCCTGCCCCGGCACCGTGGACGCCACGCCGTACAACCATTATTCATTGCTGAAAAGCGTCGAACAGTTGTTCGGCCTTCACTACCTCGGATTCGCCAATCAAAAGGGACTTAAGGCGTTCGGCCCGGACGTTTACGACGCCGCCGCCGGCGCATCGGCTTGCAAGAAAGCAATGTAGAGCCGGCATTGCGTTCCCCCTTCCCAGAAGGGGAAGGAGGACAGGGGGTTAGGTTTTTTCTCTTTGCCGGCTACTCCCGTGTTGACCGGGCGCCATTCGCCCGCGAGACTGCACTCCCGATGCTCCCCGCGAAACGATCGCACCGGCTCGCACTCGCCGCGCTCGTGGCGGCGCTGTTGTATCTGCCGGGCCTCCGACGGCCGGCGCTGTGGGAACCCGACGAGGGCCGCTACGCGGAAATCGCGCGCGAGATGGTCGCGTCGCGCGATTACGTGACGCCGCGCGACGATTTCGAGGTTTACCTGGAAAAACCGCCGCTGGTCTATTGGGCCGAGGCCGGCGCGATCGGAATTTTCGGCCCGCACGAATTTGCCGTGCGGCTCCCCGCCGCCCTGTTCAGCATCGGCGAAGTCGTTCTGACCGCACTGATCGCGGAGGAGATCGCGGGTCCGCTGGCGGGACTCTACGCGGCGCTGGCGCTCGCGCTAAGCCCGCTGTTTTTCGGCTTCGCGCGATTCGCGACGCTCGACCCCGCGCTCTCGTTCTTTCTCGCCGCCGCGATGGGCGCGTTCTACATGGCGATGCGGCCCGATCCGCCCGATGACTCCCGCCATCGCATCCGTCTTTGGATGCTCGTTGCCGCCGCGATGCTCGCGCTGGGCACCCTCGCGAAAGGCCCTGTCGCACTCGCGTTGGGGGGCGCAATCGCGCTGGTCTGGCTGGCGCTCGAAGGCCGGCTCGGCGCGATTCGGCGGATGCCGCTCGCCGGCTGCGTCATCCTGTACGCAGCAATCGTCGTGCCGTGGTTCGCGCTCGCCCAGGCGCGCAACCCGGACTTCCTCAGCTACTTTTTTATTCACGAACATCTGCTGCGCTACACGGAATCGCGCGAGCACGGATGGGGGCCGTGGTTCTTCATTCCAATCGTAATTGGTGGCGCATGGCCGTGGATATTTTTCGTTCCGGGCGGCCTCGCCGCGATGTGGCGTCGAGACGGTGGCGCGCCGGAGAGGTCCGGTAATCGCTCCGGCGCACGATTTGCCGCCGTATGGTTCGCGGTAATCTTCATCTTCTTCTCGATTCCGCGCTCGAAGCTCGGCACCTATATCCTGCCCGCCTTTCCCGCACTTGCGATTGCGGCGGGTGCCGGCCTCCAAGAACTCGGACGCGGCGGCGCGATGCGCTGGCGCCGGTTCATGGGATGGTTTGCGATCGTCAACGCCGCTGTAGCCGCGTCAGCCGCGATCGGGATTGCAGTGGCGCTCGGCCGCGCGCATCCCGCGCTCGCCCGCGACGGAATTGCAATCGCCGCCGCCGTCGCCGCGGGCGCGATCCTGATGTGGGCGATCGCGCGCGGCGGCGCGGCGCGCGCGCCTTATGCGATCGGAGCGATGGCGCTCGCGATGGTGGCCACGATCGCGTTTGCCGCCCAGGCCCGAAGCGACGCCGCCCCGCTGGTCAGCTACCGGAACCTCGCCCGCGCGGCGGCGCCCTACCTCCAACCCGGATGCGCGCTCGCGTCGTATCGCCATCTGGTGCAATCGCTCCCGTTCTACACGCATCGCCGGGAACTGCGCGTCGAATACTGGGGCGAGCTGTCCGAATATCCCGAACCGCGCGGCGCGCGCGGAATAATCCCCACCGCGGCCAAATTGCGCGAACGATGGCATTCGGGCAAATGCATGGTGTTGGTCGCAAACCATCGCGATCTGGCTTCGCTAATGGCTTTGCTCGATCCCGCGCCGAAAATCGCCGGATGCGAGGGCAAGAAATTCCTCCTTTATAAGGGCGATTTGCCCGTCCCCGCCTCCGCCGCCGAATGTATCGCGCGCGCCAAACATACGATTAACCACCCAGCCGCAAACGCGCCAAGAACAAATTAGTTTTCGCGCGAAGCGTGCGGAAATCCCTTGGTCTCTTGGTGGCAATCGTCCCGCATGGCTATTGGAATCGCGCGGGCGGACTTATAGGTTTCTGGGAACGGCGTAATCGTGACTGAAGAAAAACCGGAATCTTCCGCCCCGCCGGAGGGACAGACGCTGGGCCAGTTCCTGGCCGCGGCGCGCGAAAGCCGCGGCTTCTCCCGCGGGCAGATAATCGCCGAAGCCCGCATCCCGGAGCATTACCTGAAAATGATCGAGACCGGCGACTACCATCTGGTCTCCGACCAGCTCTATCTGGTTCCCTACCTCCGCCGTTACGCCGCCTTCGTCGGGCTGGACGCCGAGGAAATCGCCGCCCGCTTCGTGCGCGAGGTGCAAAGCGCGGAGACCAGCATCGTGCGGGTTTCGGAGCCGTTCGCGATGATCACGCACCAGACGCGCGGCGGCCGCTTACAAATCGCGCCGCGCCTGTGGATTGCGGTGCTGCTCGCCGCCGCGATCCTGATTCCGATCGCCTTCATGGCGATTCGCCGGGCCGGGGAGGACCGCCGCGCCGCCGGCCCCGCGATTACGCCTGCGATGGCGGTGGTTAAATCGCAGCCCGCCGCCCGCCCTCCGCGCGACGCATCGCCGACTCCTTCCGCCGCGCCGGCCGCCGCGCCATCCTAACGTAGGACGGCGTTGGCAATGTCTTCCGCGACAAGTTCCTTGGCTTGGCGCACGCTTTCGCCGGAATGGACGACGGCAACCGCCTTTAGCTCATCCGGCGCGCTGCCGAGCGTCGCGCGCGCGACGATCACCGTGTCGTAAATTTCGTTCTTCGGAAGCGAATCGTAATGCGTCGGCGCATTCTTGCCGCTGGCCGCCATCTTCTGCTCCTGATAAGCGCGAAATGCCGCCGTCGTCGGATCGTCGGGATTGAGCGCCTGACGGCGCGCCGCCCGCGCATACGGATCGAGCGGCTGGTCGCCGGTATCGCCGAGCGGCGGTGGATTGTCTCCCATCGCCCGGAGCATCGCCGCCATCCCCGGATCGCCCGGAAACAATTCCGTGAGCGAGACGCCCGGCGCGAGCACCTGCTGGCTGACGCTGACCGTCAGCGTCACGGGCGCCGCGGCGCCGCCCGCGCGATGCGCCAGGCGCAGGTCTTCGCTCAGGACATTCTGCACGATCGGATCGGTGCATACCGGAACGATCGCGGCGCCATGCGGCGGATTGAGCCGGCCCGCGATCTTAACGTCCGTGGCGCGCGCGATGCCCGCGCCGCCGATCGCCGCCGCAATCGCGGCGGCCAACAGAACCATTTTGCACCCGCGCATCACCCGCCTTATCGGTCTCATTGGTCCCATTCTCGCGCCGCATCACGGCAGCTTGGCCTGCATAATCTCCTGCGCCCGCGCCGCCCGCCATTTCACGATCCGCTCCGCGAGCGCCCGATCGCCCAGCGCGATAATCTGCGCCGCGAGCAGCCCCGCGTTCGCCGCCCCCGGCTTTCCGATCGCCATCGTCGCCACCGGCACGCCCTTGGGCATCTGCACGATCGACAACAAGGAATCGATCCCGTTAAGCGCGGTCGCCGCCATCGGCACCCCGATCACCGGAAGAATCGTTTTCGCCGCCACCACTCCGGCCAGATGCGCCGCGCCGCCCGCGCCGGCGATTATTGCGCGGAGTCCGCGCCCCGCGGCGGCGGCGGCGTACTCCATTGTCAGATCGGGCGTGCGATGGGCCGACAGCACGCGAACTTCATGCGGCACTTGAAGTTCATCCATGACCTCCGCCGCCGCTCGCATCTGCTCCCAATCGCTCTTGCTGCCCATGATCACGCCGACCAGCGGCAGTGCGTTTTCGCCCATCGTTATCGTCTCCCCGGCTCCTGCGCCCAAAAATAAAAGGCTCCACCGCCTCCCGTCCGATGTCAAGCGGGCCGGTATGAGTTCGCGCCGATTTCCGGCAAAATGGGACCGTCGCAAGAACAAAATGGCCAGCGCAATAACCGCGCCCTCCCCTCTGCTTCTCCGGCCGCCGGAAAAGAACCGCCAGCGAAAAAGTTGGCTTTACGTTCCCCCTCTCCTGAAGGGAGAGGGGGACAGGGGGTGAGGTTATTCGCATCGCGATGGCGACGCCGATTCCCAAGAACAGTTGCGAGTTCACGCTGGGCGAGGTAGCCGCGGCCTGCGGCGGAGTCTTATCCGGCGATACCGGCGTGCGCGTGCGCGGCGTGAGCATCGACACCCGCACGATCGCTCCCGGTGAATTGTTCGTCGCGCTGCGCGGCGCCGGCGGAGCCGGCCCGGACCGGGACGGCCATGCTTACCTCGGCGGTGCGGCCGCGCGCGGCGCAGTCGTCGCGATCGTCGAGATCGGCCGGCGCCATCCGAATCTCCCCTGCATCGAAACCGCCGATACCCTTGTCGCGCTCGGAAGCCTCGCGCGGCGCCATTTGTCCCGGATGCGCGCGGCGCGTCCGCTCCCGGTCCTTTCAATCGGCGGCGCGGCAGGCAAGACGACGACCAAGGAGCTGGCCGCGGCGATCGCGCGCGCGATTTTCGGCGAGCCGCTTTCCACTCCCGGCAATCTCAACAATCGAATCGGCGTCCCGATGACGATCTTCACGCTCGCGGAACGCCACCGGGCGGCGGTCCTCGAATGCGGCACCAACACGCGCGGCGAGATCGCCGCTCTCGCGCAAATCGTGGAGCCGGATTCCGCGCTGGTGCTGAACGTCGATCTCGAACACACCGAAGGGTTGGGCACGCTCGAGGAGGTCGCCGCCGAGGAATGCGCAGTGTTCGGCTTCACCCGGCGGTTCGCTATCGCAGCGGACGATGAACCGCTCGTCACCGCGCGAATCCCGTCGCATCTCCGGCGGATTCTCTTCGGCAAAAGCGCGGCCGCCGAGGTCCGCCTGGGGAGCCGAATCGCCGGCGCAAACGGCCGCACCAAAATCCGCATCGAACTGGCCGCCGAAATTGCCGAAGGGGGCGCGGCGGCAATCGACGCGGAAATCGGCCTGCTCGGAGAAGCCGCCGCGCTCAATTGCGCCGCCGCCGTCGCAGCCGCCGCCGCGATGCGGGACGGAATGCTCGTGCGCGCCGATCTCCCGAAGATTGCCGCCGCGCTCGCGCAAGCGGTTCCCGTTCCGGGCCGAATGGCGGCAAGCTCGATTCGCGGCGCACTCGTGATCGACGACACCTACAACTCGAATCCGCGCTCGCTGCGCGCCGCGCTCGATGCCGCCCACGAAGTGGCGGCGCCGTCCGGCGCGCGCCTGCTAATCGCTCTGGGCGATATGCTCGAACTCGGCGCGCTGTCCCAATCCGCGCACGAAGCCGCTGTCCGCGATACACTCGCCTGCCGGCCGCATCGGTTCGTCGCCGTCGGGCCGGAAATGGCCGCGGCGGTCGCGCGCGTATTCGGGCCGGATCGTCCGGCCGAAGCCGTCATCGCCAACGACAGTGCCGCGGCCGGATCGATCCTCGCGCAACTCGTGCGGCCCGGCGACGTGCTGCTCGTCAAAGGCTCGCGCGGAATCGCGATGGAACGCGCGATCGCCGCGCTGCGCTGAATTCGTGGGAACTCATTGCGGGTCTTCGTTGGGGATCACCAGCAGCATCGAACAGGCCGCTTGCGATACGCTGACGGTAATATGCGCGGCCGCGCCGCCGCTCGCGTCGCCCGGCTGGTAGAACATGCCGCCGCCCTGATTACAGCCGCCGTTGTATTCGCAGTTACCGTCCAAGTTTGGCCCCGGATTGGTCCACCAGCCGACCGAAAACCCACTTGGCTGCGAGCCGGTATAAGTCGCCGTCGCGTAGCCGTCCCAGAACCACGCCGACGCCATCGTGTTCGAGTACGTTCCGCCGGCGGCCGGCGTCGGCGTCGCAATCGGCGTGGTTGCGATCGTCGTGCCCGCGCCGCTTAGCCATCCTTGCGGCTTGTTGTTATTCGACATTGCGGCGCACCCGCAATTACCCGTCATAGAGCCGGTGCAACAGGTCCACGGCGCGCCGTTCGCAGTGCAGGCCGCATTGTTGCCTGCGTTGGAAAACACCGCGATTTGCCCATAGCTATTCGCCCCGCATGTTCCAGTCCCCGATCCGGTGCAGCAAGTACACGTTCCGATCGAACAGGTTCCCGAGCCGGTACAATTCGCATTTGGATTTCCGAAGCTGATTGGCGATGCGCTCGGCGACGCCGGATATGGTGCGCAAAACGAAAGGCACGGACTGCCGAGATTTATCGGCGTCCATCCGCTCGGCGTCGCAAATTCGCCGGTCGAGACCTCAGTAAACGCCACCATTACAGACGAAGTCGAAGCGGCCGCCGGCGTCGGCGGCACTACATACGTCATTGGGCCAGCCACTCCCACGCCGATCATCGCCACCGGCGACGGCGTCGAGGTCGCCGTGACCGCCATAGTCGGCGATGCCGTCGCGGTCGGCGTCCCGGTGGCAGTCGGTGTCGCCGTGACCGTCGGTGTTTCGGTGATAGTCGGCGACGGCGTGGTAGTCACTGTCGGCGTGACGCTGGTCGGCGTCGCGGTTTCGGTCACGGTTGGCGTTTCGGTAATCGTCGGCGACCGCGTGGTAGTCACCGTAGGCGTTGCGGTCGTGGTCGCCGTCTGCGTCGGCGTTGGAAGATATGCGATCGCGCCGCAGTTTGCCGCGAACATTCCGCTCGTCCAGGTGCTTCCGGCCGGCAGCGAAATAGTCGTGCCAACTGCGCCGCCCGGACTGCCGGTCTTGGCCATTAGGATTAGCGTGTTGCCGGTAGTATGAACAATGCCATTGGGGAGTATCGCCCAACCGTTGCTCGGCGCTCCAATCTGGGTGGCTTGCAACTGCTGCCCGATTACATTGACCACGCCGATCTGTTCGTCATTGCTCGCGGTCGAAGCGCATCCGCCTGTCGTGGCGATCGCGCCGGTTCCGCTTGCGCCAGCGCCTTTGCAATCGAGGCCGCTCAGTCCTTGCAATTCGATCATGCCGGTGGTGATTCCGTCGATCGCCGCCGCCGAATCCGACGCCGACATATCCCAACTGTCCGCGCCGCCCGTGGGTATCCCCAGAAGCGACGGCGGACAAGTTGTTCCGGCGCAATTCGTCGCCGTGCATATCCCCTGCCAATACTGCGAACTGGCGACGCCGCCCAGGGCAAACGCGGTGCATCCGTAACCGTTGCCCAGCAGATCGGCATTGCCGGCGATCGACACGGATGGCTGCGCTCCGGTCGATTGCGACAAGGCGATGCTCGACATCAACAGGCAATCGTCGCCGGCGAAGCAGTAGTCCGTTCCGCCGCCGGCCGGAAACGCAATTGACGAATCGCTCGTGGCGATCGGCGGCACTACCTGCACGATCGCGCAGGTGTTAGCCACCGGCGCGGGCGTCGGAAACGGCGTCGGCATCGCGGCGTTCTGGCTAATCGACGCGCCGCCGCCGCTGCAATCCCATATCGGCGGAGCGCCGTCGCCCTTCGCGAAGGCGCCCGTGCCGCCGCTCGCGCACGGTGACGATCCCGCCGCGCAATCGGTGCAGTAGAATTGCTGGCCGAGCGTCACGATCGTTTGCGAGAGCGTCGCGAACGGAATCTTCACCAGCGCCGGCGCGGTCGCGGCGACGCCGCACAAATGGTTATTGATGTCGGTTCTGAAATTGAAGCCCGCGCCGATTCCGGTATAGTTCGGAATCTGCGGACAACCGCCCGGCATCGTCTCCGCGTTGTAGATGGGCGTCGGCGTCGCCTGCGCCGCCGCTTCCTTTACAAAGGATAGGTTAGCAAAGGCGATTAGCAAACCTATGAGTAGCAAGGGAGATAGGCTTTTCATTCTCGTACCTCAGTAACCGATCGCGAACCAGTAGAATCCCGTGAAGCCGTTGCCGTCGTTGACCGATTGCGCGACGTTGATCGTCCCGTTGTCGTTCCAATCGGAAAACGCGGTGAACCCCGTCTTCGTAATGTTGCCGAGTTCCAACGCCAGCGCCGCCGATCCCAATGCGCCCGGCGCGGAAAAGCTGTTCGTCGCCAGTTGCGGAACTACAATCAGCGCCTGGTTGGGAAAACCGCCGGGGCAAGGAAACGCGATAGGTCCCCACGCCGCGTTTTTCAAGGCGGCCGCCGTCTTGCCGATCCACGAATAGAATCCCCACTGGACGATCGGCTGAATCGCGCCGAGCGCCACGTCCGCCGCCGCCAACTTGAGGTAGCCGTTCGCCGCCATCGAACTGACGAACTTTGCCGCGAACGCCTGCAACACGCCGATGTTCGCGATGTTGGTGTCTTGGCGCCCTCTCAGGAACGCGGTGCGATTCGCGAGTTGCTGATGCGGCTGGTTGTCGATTCCGATTCCGCCGTCGCTCGCGCCGCTTTGCGCGCCTTCGACCGGATCGGCGGCGGCGATCTGGTAAATCTCATTCGCCGTAAATTCCGGGCTGTCGATTAGATTACTCATTGGATCACGCCACGAAGGTCCACGTGCCGGTGTAATTTCCGCCGCTCTCAATCGTGCCGAGATTGAGCAGGATGTGCCCGATCATAGTGAGGTTAGGCGCCGCGCCGCTCGGCCGGTTGATCGGCAACCCAAGCGATCCAGTATTCGCGAAAAACGCCAACTCCGTGACGTTCATTCCAACCGCCTGCCAATCGCCGGTATCGGGACTGGTCGCGCCGCTGAGCGACCAGGTGAATTGCGCCTGTCCACTTGACGGGTTCGACACCGCCAGCCCCGCTTTGTAATACGCGGGCGGCGTTAAATCGACATCGGTAATCGCCGGCGCTGCGTTTCCCGATCCGAAGCCGACGACGGAGATCGCATTGGTGGCGGATGCCGCGCCGCCGAGTAGATTTCCGATCGGGCCGAGGCCGGCGGTGACGATCAGGTTTTCCTTTTCGATCGTCCAAATGCGCCGGCCGCGATGCCATTTGGTAACGGTGACGAAGCCGCGAATTTTTCTCATTTCACTCCCTCGGTTGGAACGTTGTTGAGCGTTGCCGGTCCGTCGCTCGGACCAACCGGCGTTGCGGCGTAGGTTATTCCGGCGTGGCGGAAACGCCGGTTGTGCGTCGGCACGAATGCGTAGGTATCGGTGACGTTGCCGAAGTTGTAGCTAAACGAATCGGACGGCGCCGGAATCAGCGGATCGAAACCGCCGATGCGATCGGTCGGCGCGGGCAAGAGCAGATCGCTGAGCGCCGGGAACACGAGCCACAGACCGTCGAGCCAACTGCGCTCGTTCTTGAAAAAGTTAATCGCCGCGATCGCCGCCGCGATTTGCGCGGGCGTTACCGATTGTCCCGGCGCCAGCGGCACCATCGCGCGGAACACCGCCCAGCCTTCGTTCGCCGGCCACGAATTACCGCCCCAACTGTTCTGGCCTTCCAGCAACGTGGCGCCCGGAAAACCGAGCGCAGCGAGCGCGGTCGTCACCGCATACGGAGTTCCGCGCACGCGATGCAGCGGAATCGCCGCTTTTATCAGCGCGCGATAGGAATCCCAATCGCTCGGGCCCGCCACGCTGCCCGGCGAATCGAGCGTGTCGATATCGGTCAGCGAATCAATGTCGGTCAGCGCATCTATCGATTCTCCCGACGCGCCGCCGAGCAATTGCCACGAGGCGTCGAGCACGTCGAATTGCCACGCGAGCCACTTCAGCGCCGAGTCCGGGCACGACTCGATCCGGTAAACCAGCAATTGCGTCAGGTCGAGCGCGCCCAATCGCGCCGCGAGCGCCGCCAGCGCACGTCCGCGCACGTCGTTGATAGACGGCTGTGGCGACAACTCCGGCATCAGCTATGCTCCGTTCCGGACACGATGCTCAGATTGATCGCGGTGCAATTCGCCCATTCCCCGGCGGTCAACCGTTGATACGCCGGACTAGTCAGTTGTACGCGATAGACTCCCGGCACGGTCAGCGCCGCGATAATTTCCTCCGGCACGATGTCGCGCTGAATCCTCGCGGCGAGATTGCTCGCGAACTCCTGCGCCGCCTGATTCACCGCCGCAGTGACCGCCGCTGGGCCGGCATCGCTGTACAGCGTTACCGTGCCGGCGATCCGGTAATCCTGTTCGCTGACCGGCAGCACTTCGACGGAATCGGTAAGCGGGCGCACCGTGTCCCCATTCACAATCGCCAGCACCTGCAACAGAATCGGCGATGCGTCGAGCACCGCGTCGCCGCCAACGATCGGCGCCGAACCCTGGCTGACATATGCTTTGTTCGCCGCCGGCGCAGGCGATGCGAGCACCGTCGCGGAGTGTGGACCGAGCGCTCCCGGCGGCGGCGGTCCCCCTATCCAGCTGACGATCGAATCGCCGGCGAGCGGCTCCAATGGAAGCGCGCCGCCGAATGAAATGAACGTGCCCCCATCGTCGCTGCCAACCGTGACTGCCGCCGAGTATTGCATGCGCGGCAACTGCTGCGCCGCGGCCGGCTGTGCCGGAAGCGGCCCGGGGAGCACATAGACCGTCACCTGGCCCGGCGCCGGCGAGGTGACGAGGGCGTCAATGACCGGGGAGCTTGCGCCGAGCGCGAAGAAGCGGTACGCCGCGCCGGGACCGGCGGCGCTGAACTCGTTGGGCGCCTGTTGAATCCGTGCGCGGTAGCGATCGTCCGTCTCCGGCGTCGATCCGCCGGAACTGGTCATGGTGTTCGCCGCCGATGCGACGATCGCGTTCGGATTGAGCAGCACGCCAATTTGCCCGGCCGTATAGCCATTACCTCCGCCGCCGGAAGCGGTGCATTGGGCGGTGGCGCTGCCGGTTGTCTGCCCCGGCGAAATAATCAACGGCGCGCTCGTTGCGAATTGAAATTGCCCGTCGCTCGTGCCGACCAGCGTACCGGACGGGATCGCGTACGCGACGGTCAGCGGATTCGCGAGCGTGAATTGAATAGTGGTGAGCGCCGGCTGCACCCCAAGCCGCGCCACCCCGAGCAGCGCGCCGAGATAATCGAGCATCGGATACGCCGCGAACGCCACCAGATTTTGCCGGCCCGCATACTCAATCGCGTTCCGTACCAGCGATTCGCGGTAGGCATAAAGGTCGATCAGCAGCCGCTCGACCTGCGCCGGCTGAAGTGTGCGCCCCGCGGCGGCCTGAAACTCCGATACCATGTCCGCAAGGATGAAATTCGGGTCGAGGCCGTCCGCATCGTTCACGAAACTTGGCGGGGGAAGCGGCGTCGTTCCGAACGGTGCGGGCGGCGCCGCGGCGACAATCGCGACCAGGGTCCAGGTCACGCCGCCGTCCCGCGTCGTTGAGCCGGGCGCGATCGCCGCGAATTGCGGCTGGTTCAGGCCAGATACGCCGGCGTTCTCCGCCTGCTGAACGTTCCCGTTCGAATCGATGATGACCGCGAACTGCGCAACGTTCGCGGCGGGCTGCCAGCTTGGATTAGTCACCTAGCAGGGTGCGGAAAAATGGCTGAATAGCAAGAACTTGGCTTCCTTTTGGAGCGTTAGGATGGATTGTTCGAGGGTTGGTTT
>JBOHWK010000168.1:0-2854 GCA_050736715.1 Binataceae bacterium (SeqCode)
ATTTTATAAGGCGCGCCCTGAAGGGGCGCGGGGAAACCTCCCGCCCCTACGGGGCGGGGACGATTTGGTTCGTGTTAACCCAGGGCGTTGCCCTGGGCTAACATGCTGCGCACCGTTGGTGCGCGGATAATCTTCACCTTGCGTTTAGGACACCCCTTGGCGCGCGGACCGCCAGCGAACTTCATACAAGGACATTCCCCGCTTCCCCACGCACCTTGACAGGCCGGATCGTCCAAAAATAATGTGAAGGTGGGATATTAGATCAATGGCGGCAGACATCTTAAAACAACTTGACGAGCGGATCGCGGCTTCGGTCGCGAAGATTCAGCAATTGCGAAAAGAAAACGAACAGCTTTCCCAGAAGCTCGCCGACGCGGAAAAGCGCTTGGGCGAAGCTTCCGGGCGCACCAAGCAGCTCGATGCGGAACGCGCGCAGCAGGAGAGCGAACGCAACGACGTGAGGACCCGGATCGAGAAGATTCTCGCGCGCTTCGACGGAATCGACCTGGGATGAGCGATGAAGGGCGTGAGCGTCCAAATCATGGGACAGAACCTGACCGTCGCCAGCGACGCGGGCGACGAATGGGTGAAATCCGTGGCCGATACCGTGGACGAGAAGATCAGGAACATTCGCGCCGGGACCCAGACGGTCAATTCGGTCAGTCTGGCAATCCTGGCGGCGTTGAATTTCGCCGACGAACTCGAACAGCTCCGGCGCGAGCATCGGGAGCTGGTCGAGCGAATCGCGGCGATGAATAAGCGGCTGTCCGCGGCAATCGAGGGCGAGTAATCCCCGGAGATCGCGGCGCGGGACGGCCTTGGAGATGAACTTTGGATACGGGGGCGGGAACTTTGACTCTGATGACTGGCCTGAACGCGGCGCCCGGAAATAACGGGCCCGTGCGGATTTTTTCATGCGCGATGGCGGCCGGCGGCCGCCCGCATTTCAGGAAGTGGCTGGCGGCGGTGGAATTTCATCGCCGCGCCGGATTGGGAAACGCGCGGGACTTCGCGCGCCGATTGACGAGTTGAACGGTTCCCGCCATGGCGAATGACCGTGGCGGACGAAAAAAAATATATCCGAGCCATAATGGGCGAGTGCCGCGCGGCGCTCGTTCCCGGACGCGCCGCCGCGATGGCAAAGGCGATTCAGCGTCGCCTCCTCGCCTGCGACGAATATCGCGCCGCGTCCGCAATCGTCGTCTATTCCGCGATCGGAAACGAAGTTTCCACGAACGCGATCCTCGCGGATGCCCTGGCGGCCGGACGCCCCGTCTTTTTCCCGCGCGTCGATCGATCCACCGATGCCATCGTGGCGCGGCGAGTGTCCCGCGCGGAGGAATTAGAGCCCGGCGCGTTCGGCATCCTCGAACCGCCCGAATCTGCCGAGCCGCTCGATCCGGCGCGGTTCGAAAAATTGTTAGTGTGCGTTCCCGGCGTCGCTTTCAGCGCCGCCGGTGAGCGGATTGGCCGCGGCGGGGGCCATTACGATCGCCTCCTTGCCCAACTCGGGCCGGACGCGATCGCCGTGGGTCTCGCCTATTCGTTTCAAATCCTCGATCGGCTTCCGCAATCGGATACCGATCGCCAACTCAACTTTATCGTTACCGAGTCCGCCACCCATCGGGCCTGCGAAGCGCAATCGCCGGCCCGCCCGGCGCGGACCGAGGAGGTACAACCAGGTGGAACCAATCATCTTAATCGTCGCAATTCTGCTCGCGCTGATCGCGGGCGGCGCAATCGTTTTCTTTCTGGGGAAATCGAAGCCGGCCGCGGACGTTCCTGACCTCAGGGCGGCGCAAGCCCAGAGCGAAGAATCGATCCGGGAAGCCCAGGGCAGAAGCGAACTGGCCGTCAAGGAGGCCGAACTCAAAGTCGGCGCACTGGTCAGAGAGGCCGAACTCAAGGCGAAGGACCTCGTCAAGGAGGCGGAGGTCAAGGCCAAGGAAGTTCTCATCGGAGCGCGCGCCGACGCCGAGCGCGAAAACCGCGAGCGCCGCAAGGAGATAACCGCGATCGAGCAAAAGCTCGAAGCGCGCGAGGAGACCTTCGAGAAGCGGCAGGAGGCATTCGAGCGCCGCGAGACCGACCTCAACCGCCGCGACCAGGGCATCCGCACGCGCGAGAAAACCCTCGGCGACAAGGAAGTCGAACGGCAAAAACTCGTCGATGAGGCCCGCTCCAAGCTCGAAGCCGTCGCGGGCCTTACCCGCGAGGAGGCCAAGCGCTCGCTGATGGACGAAATGACCGGGCAGGCGCGCACGGAGGCTTCCAAGCAAATCCGCGTGATCGAGGAGGAGGCGCGCGAGGAGTCCGACCGCCGCGCCAAGCGAATCGTCTCGATCGCAATCGAGCGGCTCGCCGGCGAATTCGTCACCGAACGCACCGTCGCGACGATCGCGCTGCCCAACGACGAGATGAAGGGGCGCATCATCGGACGCGAAGGGCGGAACATTCGCGCCTTCGAGCTCGCCACCGGAGTCGACGTGATCATCGACGACACACCGGACTCGGTCGTCGTCTCGTGCTTCGACCCGGTGCGGCGAGAAATTGCGCGGCTCGCGCTGGAAAAGCTCGTCTCCGACGGCCGCATTCACCCCGGACGAATCGAAGAGGTCGTCAACAAGTCGCGTAAGGAGGTCGATGCGCAGATCATCGAAACCGGTGAGCAGGCGGCGTACGACGCCGGCGTCCACGGCCTGCACCCGGAGCTGATCAAGCTCGTTGGACGCATGCGCTGGCGGACGAGCTATGGTCAGAACATTCTGCAGCATTCCAAGGAAGTGGCGTGGCTCGCGGGCATCATGGCAGGCGAGCTCGGACTCGACGTGGCGATGGCCAAGCGCGGCGCGCT